>CAZUBT010000037.1:0-31380 GCA_964618815.1 uncultured Desulfobacterales bacterium
GGTTAATTTTCTGCCTACCGAACCCGGAAAAGCCGGAACCAAAAGGTTTTTAGCTAATTTTTTGCCAGAAAAAGCACGAATCCTATAAATAAGTTACTAACCCCAACCCCCTACCCCCTGCCCTCAGCCCTCGAGAATCTGCTTAATCTGCACGAAGCGCAGCAGGCTGCTCTTGGTAATCATGCCCACCAGGCGCTCCCGGCTCATCACCAGGAGGCGGTCCGTGTCCTCCTGGGCCATCCTGATCAAGGCGTCGGCCAGGGAATTTTCGGGGCCGATGGTGAGGCCCGCCTGCAAGGGGGTCATCACTTCTTCCACCTTGATGGCCTTCTGGTCTTCGAGAGCCATGCCTTTCACCGCACTCAGGTTAACGATGCCCAAGACCATGCCGTCGGCCACCACGGGAAAGCCGCGGTAGGTGTAATGGAGGAAGTAATCATGCACCAGCCGGGCCAACGACAGGTCCGGAGGCACGCTCACCACCTGCCGGATCATGACCTCGTGAAGAGACACGCCTTCCAGAGCTTTGCGGATAATCAACTCTTCATAGCCCCGCGCCGACATGCCCCTTAAGAACATGCCGATAAAGACCAGCCACAAGCCGCTGATCAGGGCCCCGGCAAAGATTTGTAAGGCCCCTATGACCATTAAAGCCACGGCAAAGGCCTTGCCGATATCGGTAGCCACCTTGGTGGCCCGGGTGATGGAGCCGGTCTTCCACCACCAGATGGCCCGGAACACCCGGCCGCCGTCCAGGGGGAAGCCCGGCACCAGGTTAAAGACGCCCAGGGCCACATTGATCCAGGCCAGGTAATGGAAGACCGCGATCATCAGGGTGGGCCAACCGACCATGCCCTTCTGAATCGTCCAAAAGACCAAGGCCAGGGCAAAGCTGCTCAGCGGCCCCGCCAGAGCAATTTTCAATTCGGAGACCGGGTCTTTGGGCTCCTGGGAAAGCCGGGAGACCCCCCCGAAAATAAACAGGGTGATCTCCGGAATCTCGATCCCGGAACGGATGGCCACCAGCGAATGGGCCAGCTCGTGGATCACCACGGAGGTGAAGAACATCAAGGTGGCGATCAACCCCGCCACCCAGTAGGTGGGCGGTTCCAGGCCGGGGAAATTGCGGGGGAAGTAGCCCATGGACAGGGCAATGAGCACCAGGGAGAACACGATAAACCAGGAGTAATCCAGGTTGATCCTGATGCCCGCGATGGTGAACAGACTTATACCCCTTCGACTCTGAGTTTCCGGGTTTCCTTCATTACCCATAAAAAAACCTTTCCTGGCTGCCAGGGCCATCCCGGAGGGGCGCCGACCGTGACCATGTCTGATTATCGCGCAATTATCTTAATGGTAGGCGTTAATCGGCGGAGAATCAACCCCTGAAGGCGGTTAAAGCGGTTTGCCAGTCAGCTTTCGGCTTATTGACTTCTCGTTCCTAAGCTTATAGCACGATTTCATAATTTTTATGGTGTATTATGAGACTGTTGTGAAAAGCCATTGGGAGAGTGGGCAGGGGCCGTCGGCCCCTGGGGGGCACTCTTGCTTTTCCTGGGTAACCAGCTAAAATAGCCTGAATCGTCGACTTTGAGGTGCTATATGGCCAAGATTGCCTTCCTATTTCCCGGCCAGGGGTCCCAATATGTGGGCATGGGTCAGGACCTATATGAGGCCGACCCCCAGGCCCGGGAGCTGTTTCAGGTGGCCGAAGACGCCACCGGGCTGCCTTTGCGCCGCCTCTGCTTCACCGGCCCCATGGATGAACTCACCCAGACGGTGAATCTGCAGCCCGCCATCACAGTGGTCAATCTCTGTCTCTACCGGGCCTTGGAGGCCGCGGGGGTGATCCCCCATGCGGTTTGCGGCCACAGCCTGGGGGAATACAGCGCCCTGTACGCCGCGGGCGTCTTGGACGCCGGAGCCGCCCTGAATGCGGTTAAGCTGCGGGGCCGCCTCATGCAGCGGGAAGCCGAGGCCCATCCCGGGACTATGGCCGCGGTAATCGGCTTATCTCCGGAAAAACTGGCGGAGTTGCTGGCCCACCTATGCCGGCAGGGGCCTTTAGCCCTGGCCAATTTCAACACCCAAGAGCAGACGGTAATTTCCGGTTCCGCGGATATGGTGGCCCAGGCCGCGGAATTGTGCAAGGCCGCGGGGGCCAGGGTGGCGCCCCTAAAGGTCTCGGGAGCCTGGCACTCTCCCCTGATGGCCGGGGCCAATGAGGAATTCGGGGCTTTTTTATCCGGTTTGCAGTTCAACCCGCCCCGGCTGCCCCTGTATCTCAACGCCACCGGGCGCCCGGAGACCGATCCGGAGCGACTGCGCCAGGCCATGTCCAGACAGCTCACCTCCCCGGTGAAGTGGGCCGACCTTATCCTGAATCTCCAGGCCGGAGGCGTGGACACCTGGGCGGAAGTGGGACCCAAAAACGTCCTCAAGGGCTTGGTGCGCAAAATCCTGCCCCAGGAGCCCCCGGAGAACTTCGTCAGCCTAGAGAACCGGGAAAGCCTGGAGCGCTTTCTAACCGACTGGCGTGGAAAAAAAAGCGGCTAACCGCCAGCCTTGAATCAGACCGCTGCCGGAACAGCATCCCCGGGCAGTAAGCAACAACAAATATTAAATGTTTATTAATTTAATGGGTTACTGAACGTGAGCATTTAAAATCCAACAGGCCGCATTCCCCTTATAACGCTCCATGGGACATAATTCTTACCCCTCACACTTCAAAAGGAATAACCTTGAAAATTCTCCTCATCCAACCGAAATCCACCGGATTTATGGGGCAGGTTTCCAAAAGCGGCAAGGCCGGCTTTGCCAGGGTGACCTTGACGACCATCGCGGCGCTCACCCCGCCTCAACACGAAGTTGTCATCCATGATGCGCGTCTGGGCGAACCTAACTATGATGGGGACTGGGATCTGGTGGGCTTTACCGGCATGACCTGTGAGATTCCCCATGTGTACCGGATGGCCGACGAATTCCGTAAGCGGGGCAAGACCGTGGTTATTGGAGGTTATCATGCCACGGCGTTGCCTGAGGAGGCCGCCAAGCACGCCGACATTGTGGTGGTGGGCGAGGCCGAGGGACTTTGGCAACGAATCCTCTTGGAGTTGGCGAACGGCGGGGCGCAACATTCTATTTACCAAAACGATACGCTCATTGAAATGCGGGATATGGCGATCCCCCGCCGGGAACTGCTCAATCGTGACATGTACACGGTCCTTAACACCATTCAGGCCACCCGCGGCTGTCCTTTCAACTGCGAGTATTGCTCAGTAACGAAGTTTTTCGGCCGCGATTTCCGCTGTCGTCCGGTGGAGGAAGTCGTGGCTGAAATAACCAGTCAGCCGGGCAACCTCTGGATGTTTCTCGACGATAACCTCATCGGCCATGAAAAATATGCCAAGGAGTTGTTTCGGGCCTTAATTCCTTTGGGAATCAACTGGGGCGCCCAGGCTTCCTTTGCGCTGACCAAGAATGCGGAGCTCATGGACCTTTATGCTCAAGCGGGAGGACAGTTTATTTTTATCGGTTTCGAGAGCTTATCTGCGAAGGCGCTTCAGTCGGTTCGCAAGGCGTCTAATCGTCCGGAAGAATACGCGGTGGGCATTCGTCACCTACAGCGACGCGGCATTACTATTATGGGTAGTTTCATGTTCGGCCTCGATGGAGATGATCTGGGCGTGTTCAAGCGCACCGTCGATTTCGTCAATGCCACCAAAATCGACTTGGTGCTTTACCATATCCTCACGCCATTTCCAGGCACCAGGCTTTTCGAGGAGATGGACCGCCAGGGACGCATCCATGATCATGACTGGTCTCATTATGATACCGGCCACTCGGTCATCCACCCACAAGGGATGACCTCCGAAGAACTTCAGAATGGCTGGTATTGGGCCGTTCGTGAAACCTATAAAGTCCCCAACATCTTGAGGCGCATAGTACGGCCCGACCCAGGCTGGAAAGGTCGCTTGGCCGCCAATTATTCCCAATTTCGCAAAGTGTCCAGGTATCCCCGGCCGCTCCATCCGGAGAAGTATAGCAACCCGCCTCTTCCATCTCAATAAAGCAGAAAGAGTCGGTGCGCAGCGCGCCCCCTACTTGGGCAGGCATGTTTGACCATCCCCACCAACTCGAAACTCGAAACTAAAAACTTTTCCGGACAGTCGTTCATGAGCCTTTGGCTCACCCATAAATCATGAAAAGTCCTGATGGGCATACTCCTAACTTTGAACTTTGAACCTTGAACTTTGAACTTTTCAAGGCAGAAGCCTGGGAGGGGAAAGAGCCGGCCGCCTATTTGCCGTCCATGGTTCTCACCGCCTCCCATTCGGGACCCGGGGGAGTTTCCCGGTACTTCTTGGAGAGTTCCAGATAGTTGTGGGTGGGAATATCGTTTTCCCGAAGACGGAGGGCCTCGGCAAAGGCCGCTTCGCTCTCCCGGAATTGACGTGACCGGTACAAGGCCCGGCCCTGATGGTAGATTTCCAGGAACCTGGCCTGTTCCGGGTCCGAAGCGCCATCGATCATCAGCTCATAGATCCCCACGGCCCGTTCTTTTCCTTTGACCTTTACCAGGTCCAATTCCCGCAGGATCAATGACCCGTCCAGGGCTTGGGCGGTGGATTCGCTGATAATAATATTGGTGCCGTAATACTTGTTCAGCCCCTCCAGACGGGAGGCCAGGTTGACGTTGTCGCCGATGGCGGTGTAGTCGAAGAGTCGATCCGAACCCATATTGCCTACGGCCACCGGTCCGGAGTTGACGCCCACCCCCACGGCTATCGGCGGCCTTCCCTGGGCCTGCCATTCCCGGTTGAGCCGCTCCAGGGTCTGCACCATCTCCAGCGCCGCCCGGCTGGCCCTGAGGGGATGGTCCGGCTGTTCCAGGGGCGCGCCGAACAGGGCCATAATGGCGTCCCCCATGTACTTGTCTATGGTGCCCCCATGATTAATGATAATGTTGCTCATGGGATTCAAGAAGTCATGCAGCAGCTTCGCCAGGGCGTCCGGGGCCAAGCCCTCGGATATGGTGGTGAAACCCCGGATATCGGTGAACAGGATGGTGATATCCCGGCGCTCGCCCCCCAGTACCAGCCGCTCGGGATGTTTCAGCATGTCATGGACCACCGCGGGGGCCACGTAAGATTCAAAGGCCCTGCGGATGCGGGCCCTCTCCTTCTCTTCCGCCAGGAAGCGGTGCACCGTGATGCCCAGATAGACCAGGACCATTTCCATCAAAGGATAAAAGACTTCCGCTTGCAGGCCGAAATGTCTGAATAACAGATAATTCCCGGCAATATAGACTTCCATCAGGATCAGGGTGCCCACAAAGGCCCAGGCCGCCGAGAGGCGGGGTAAGGCCCATCCCATGAGGGTTCCCAGGCTCAAGATGATGAGCAGGGCCAGAGGCAGGCCCCAGGGCAGGGGGCGCAGGAACCGCTGGTGCAGGAGATTTTCCATCACCGTGGCCTGAACCTCCACCCCGGGGAAGATGCCGGAAAACGGGGTGACCCTGAGGTCGTAGATGCCCACCGCAGTGGCGCCCACCAGGACGATCTTATCCTGGAGCACCCGGGCCGGCAGGCGGCCTTCCATGACCGCGGCCGCGGAAAAGGTGGGAATCATGCCGGCAGGCCCTAAAAAATTGATGAGCAGGCGCCCGAAACGGTCCACCGGGATGGGGGTCCGGCCCAGGCGAATCTCCTCCACCCCCAGCCGGGACAGGGTAAGGCTTAAGGGGGGGCGGCCCAGATAATGGGCCACGGACACCAGGGTCAGGGGCGCAAAGATATCCGGCCCGTAAACGATAGTCAGGGGCAGCCAGCGGATGGTGCCGTCCGCATCGGGCACCATGTTGAAATACCCGTCTCCCGCCGCGGCCTGGGTGATCTCCGGGAGGTTCAGTTCCGCGCCTGCGGCCCCCAACAACGGGATACTGGAACGCTCCGTATCCAGATAGCGCACCATATTGTAAGTGGAGGCGCTGATAAAGGACTGTCCCAAGGAGCCGGCCGGTTGGAGCCCGCCCTCCACCCCTCCCACGGCCCGGAAAAAGAAGCCCAGGATGGTGGGGGGCCCCTGGCGAATAACCTCGGCCAGTTGGCGGTCCACATCGGCCCGCCGTTTCTGTTCCTCTATAATGGCTCGCACTTCGGCGGAGAGCGCGCCCCGGCGGGCCATTTCCTGTCCCAAATGGTTTAAGGTGCGTACCGCCGCGGTTTCCTGTTTCTCCGCAAAAATGATGTCCAGGGCAATGACCCGGGGGCCGGCGGCCTTGATCCCGGAGATCAGCCGGGCGATGTCTTCCCGGGACCAGGGCCACCGACCCACGGCCTTCAGGCTGTCATCATCCAGGGCGACAATGGCCACCTCCGGCCCCGGGGCCCGTGCTCCCCGATACCGGAACTTGAGGTCGTAGAATTTGAGTTCAAAGAATTCGGTGAACGCCGGACGCCAAACCAGGAAGACGCCCACCAGCATGGTCACCCCTGCCACCCAGCGCACCACCGGAGAACGGAAAAAGGAGGCCATGCGGCTCATCTGCGGCTACGATCCCAATAAGGTTTCCAGTTACGTGATAAGAACAGTTTTCGGTTCTCTGTTACTACTCGGAGCGTAAAATATGTTGCCTTGACGTAGGGGCGGGTTTAAAACCCGCCCCTACGTAGCCGACAACCAAATGCAATACAATTAATGCTCCTAAGTAGTAAAAGCCGGTAAGAAGCATATTTCCATAGTTCCCAACTTCGTTTGTAAACGAAAGCAGGGTACGAAATGTTGCTTATTTGATGATGGCTTCGTAAAAACTCAGGCAGCCGATTTGAGGTGGAGATGCCGGTTATAGACATCCGGGGCGAATAACCGGGTTAATTAAAGCAGCCCCTTCCAAATGCCCCCCCTTGAGGGGGGAGGGCTAAGGCGGTGGTGAATAAAATTGCTATTTTCAATTAAGTTATTTTATCCACCCTTAATCCCCTCCCACCAAGCGGGGAGAAAGAGACTTTTTACGAACTCATTATTTCATGCTGATGACGAAGCCCTGGGGCCCCAGGTTCAGCTCCACGCCCTGCTGCACACTCCGCAGGTTGATGAGCACCCCTTTCTGATTCTTCATGGTCAGGCCGGCCACGCCCCCGGCCAGGGCTATGCCGCCCCCCACCGCGACATAGGTGCCGGCCAGGTCCGAGGGGCTGTTTAAGCTATAGACGTCCCCCACCGCGCTGATCTTGGAGAAGCCCACCGCGCCCACACTGAGGCCGTCCACCTTGAAGCGATACTCTTTCCCCTTGAAAGTGAGCTTGCCGTCCCCCCAACTGACCCCTACTCCTGCAGCTATGGACGTGGACTCCATCCAGACCTTGCCTGTGGGGTATAAGGGTTCCTGGGCGTTCAGGGGAACTACCGCCAGGATCACCAGGGCTGCCAGGGCAAAACTCAAAATTTGCCGACGTCTTTGCATGCTGTTTCTCCTTTTTCATGAAAATATCAAGAAAATTGCAAATCCTGGCTAAACCCTAAGGGTTGCTTTGGTGGATGTCAACCCCTTTTTCTGCAATAGCCGGGAGGATATGGAAATCCGGAATTGCCGGGAGGGCCGGGGGGAAATCGCAGTTGCCGTCCAGAGGCACAGGGTTACTTCATAAGCCTGACGTTACCCCTGCCCACCACCGGGGTGCCGCCCTTGGACCGCAGCAAGTTGGCGGTGATCTTCAGCGGCAGCGGCACGTTCTTGGGCTCCTGTCTCAAGCCCAGGGTGTTGATCACCTTCTGCGTCTCGAAGGTGACGATCAGGTCGGTCCGCCCGTCGCGCCTTTCCCAGCACTCGCCCGGCCCGGTGTAAGGGGTGGCCATGTCCCCGTAGGCGTTAAACCTGCCGAGCACCGTGGCCGCCATCCCGTCCCGGCCGATCTTGATGGACGCGCGGTCGATGTTCTGCACGTTGAAGTCCGCGGTGCCGGAGATGGCCGCATAGAGAGGGGCGGTCTCTTTCATGCCGATATATTTGGGGCACTTGCCCGGCTTTATGTTCACGTTTACGCTGATCTGGGGGTTGGGCACCGGGATGGGGGTGGCCAGGAACGTCAGGTTGGTCGCACCATAATTGTCGGGAGTGGGGCATCCCCCGGTCCACATGACGCGGCCGTCCTGGAGCACCGTGGCGGCATCCCAATCCATCAGACCAGGCATACCAGACCGCCGCTCCCGTCCCAGGTCATAATAATCAGTGGGGGAGTTTAGCGCCCCGGTGGCCGGGTCCATGGTGTAGAGACGAATTTTCGTGGATGGGGAAGGATAAGCCGCATCAGCAGTCAAGAGATAAACCTTGTTCCTGGCGGCGTCCACGCTCATTGAATAGACCCAGGGGGCGCCGGGGAGCAGGACGTCAGGGGAGATATTGAACCTGGCGAACTGCTTGGTGGCAGGATCGAAGGTGTATATGACTTGATGGGCGTCGGCGCCCCAGCAGTAAAGGATATAGCGTCCGTCGGGGAGGCGACGGCTGCTGGGCTCCACGGCGTTGTCAAACACTGAGTAGAGGTAGCCGTCATCTAACAGGGTATTCCGAAGGATGCTGAAGCTGTTGGTGGCCGGGTTATAATATTCCACCTGGCCATACCAAGGGGAACCGTATGTTCCCATACCTCCGAAAACCACCGCCCCCCCGTCATTAGTGGGCAGCACCAACGCCAAAGCCCGGGGGGTGTTCAGAGGGCCCGTGAGGGTGAAGGTGTTGGTGGCCGGGTCGAAGAGTTCCCCGCGAGAGGCGTCGGCATACCAGTTGCCCACCACCAGCACCTTGCCATTGGCCAGCGTGGCCCCGCTGCACGCGGTGCGGGCAATGTTCATCTGCCCGGTGGGGGTAAAGGTATTGTGGACTGGATCGTAAATTTCGGCCAAGGGACTTTGGCCGACCCCAGAGGCTCCCATCGAACCGGCGAGGAGATAACGGCCGTCGTTCAGCTTGGCGAAAGCGCCCCAGTCATGGGGATAGTTCATGGCCTTGATGGTCCAGTTGTTCGCAACCGGGTCGAAGACATCCGCCGTGTACGAAAGCCCAAAACCTGGGGCGGTCCCGCCGAAGACTATGACCTTGCCGTTGGGTAAGGTGGCGATGTGGTGGGACATCCGCGCTTCATTCATAACAGGTCCGGGGGTGAATAAGGCCCCGGCATCCGCCACCGGAGCGGTGGGTGAACCGTATACCTGAACCTCAGCTAAACTGAGATATTGGTCCCCGCTGCTGACGTCATGGAGCGTCACCTTAACAAACCTTCCAGCAATATTGGGTAGCAGTAAAATGTCCAAAGATGGGGCTGGATAACCCCCAGCAGTGAAATAGTCAGCACTCCAAACTACTTGGCTAAAGTTATCTAATATAGAAACATTAAAATTGCTTAATCTTGCGCGAACAAACTCCTCACCGTCCGTTCTGTTCCAGATAACAATTTCGCTAATGGGGTAAGTAGCCCGAAGGTCTACCATCCACCATGATGGGTTATCCGCGTATGTATGAGTGACTGACCCATTCGAAAAATTACCATCCGTGTTACCGTCTATAGCAACCCCAGCTGAATGGTAGTTGGTCGACGACTCTGAGGCAATGCCATTCAAGGCCAAATTAATATTATCCGCATGAGCTATACTCGTCAAAGCTATCACCAATACGCCGATAATTACCAGATAACCTTTTTTCATCATTTTTCCTTCTATGTCAGATTTTAAGGTGGGTTTTTAAGAGAAATTATTCAGGTCGGACGATTCGAAGCTGCCTTTAATGATCAGGTCGGCCTGGGCCGTCACGGACCATTAAGCCCCTGCCAGGATGCCAATCAGCGTGATAAGTTTGAGTTTTCTTCAGGGCCTTGTCCTTTTCTCCTTATTTCGCTTGTAGAGTTAAACCGAGATTATGCGGCAACCCTGGCTACCGCAGTCAAAAAATGATTTTTTGGGAACCTCTCTCCCCTAGTTTAACCCCGAGAAGTTTTCTCTTTTGTAGCCGATATGTCTCGTATTTGAAGACATCATTACACAAATTTCCATAAAAATTAATTTATTTTCTTAAGATATTATATTTATCAAATACTTTGCTGGCATATTATTTGTGGATGTACTGCCTATGAAACGGTGGCCCCCCCCGGTAGTGGTGCACCAGGGGAATGGCCGCGGCCACATGGACATACCGCCAATGTCAGATTTAATCTGATCTCGATTTGATGGTTGTCAGCTTAAATCTTAGTCATTACAGATCATGCCAACCTTCGGCCTAAGGTCTATAGCTAAAAAATGACTACTGACTGCTATCCGTTGCCCCTGGCCCCATTCCCGGATCTTGACCTGATAATCCTGACGGACCAGCCGGAAAAAAGCTCTGGGAGAGATAAAAACCCCTTCCATATTGGGCCGAATGTGTTTATTTTTAGGTCAACATTATTGAGCATACCAGCGATAGGGAGGTTATTTCATGGAAGTTCGCACCATCCTCTGGCCCACGGATTTATCCAAGAATTCTCTCAAGGCCGCCAGGCACGTGGTATCCCTGGCTGACCGATATAAGGCCAAAGTCATTCTTCTCTATGTGGGGGTGGATCTGATGTCCCATTTCGGAGCCTACAGCTACCCCGGCGAGGAGCATCTGAAGCACTTTCAAGACTTTGAGTTGAAACAGGCGAAAAAGCAGATGGAGACGGTCTGCGACAAAGACCTGAAAGCCTGTCCCAACGTGGACATTCGGCTAGTGCAGGGGGATGCGGCCCAAGAGATTATCAAGACCGCCAAAGAGGTGAACGCGGACATGATCGTGCTCACCTCCCACGGGCGGGGCCATGATGACCTAGACCAGAAGAGCGCCGACTTCGGCAGCGTGGCTAAAAAGGTCATGGCCGGCTCCCCGGCTCCGGTGCACCTGGTCAGGTCCTTTCCGGGTTAAGGGCGTCTTTTGAAGGGAGGGCCGGGGCGCAGCAGCACAGACTTTACAGACTGTGGAAGCCCCCGCCCTCGGGCACACGACAAGCCCTGCCCCTACAACAGCCCTCCCAACCCCCGTAAAGGGGGTTGGGAGGGCTGTTGTACCAAGTTGAGACCTCTGCGAAAATTAGCCGGTACACCGGGGAACTAAATCCAGGGGGAAAATCCGGTGGCACAGGCTTCCAGCCTGTGCAAAAAACCTTCTTTTACCAAAGAATTACCCACAGGCTGGAAGCCTGTGCCACTGGTTTCTTTTCCTTTGAAGCTGATTTGTCATCGCTCAAGCCCTTTTAGCAGAGGTCTCAAGTTCTGTTTCCAACCCAACAAACTTAAATTTCAACTTGCTGATCCTGGTCTTTTTTACCGAAAACCGAAAACGGTTTTTAACCCCTGGTCCCCTCCCTCAATGTCAAAAAACAAAATGCCGGCCCCGGGGCCGGCATTTTGTGACGGGCTCTGCTTCCCTTACATTTCGGTTACGACAATCGCGGCGGAGGGGCAGATTTCAATGCAGCTCTCGCACCCCAGGCATTCATCCACATTCACCGGTTCGGCCTTGCCGTCCTGCATCTCGAAAACCCCGGTGGGACAGACATTGACGCATTCCTCATCGCCGGTGCACTTATCCACATCCACTTCCACTTGCCAACCCATTCCATTTCCTCCCTTTTCAGGCAATTGCGCATATAAAAACGTCAACCTGACCTCAGGTTGACGTTTTAGGTCCAAAAAATCTTATAATTAAGTTTCGGTGATCACAATGGCAGCCGAGGGGCAAACCTCCACGCAGCTCTCGCACCCCAGGCATTCATCTTCATTTATCACCACCGCTTTGTCGTCCTGCATCTCGAAAACCCCGGTGGGACAGACATTGACGCATTCCTCATCACCGGTGCACTTATCGACATCAACTTCCACCAGCCAACCCATCAGGCTTCACCTCCTTTAAACAGACTCGCTCAGCCGCGGGGCGGCCGAATTATCCCCATCAACCAGGTCAGGCTTTAATCTCTTCCTTAACGGACACGGCCACCTTGTAAAGCACCGTGAGGATCAGGAAGCCCAAAGCCCAGACCCCCAAAGTGATTATGGCCTCGGGAACCGTGGGCCAGTACTCGGTGACTTTTTCCAGGGGAGAGGGGACAAAACCGCCGGTCATGAGTCCCAGCCCCTTGTCGATATAAGTGGTGATGACAATCAAGCCGCAGGTCATAGCCAGGGTCGTCTCATTTTGCCGGATCTTGGGGAAAACCATCAAGATCGCGGCGACGCTCATCCCGGTGATGGCGAACCACATCCAGGGGACCATTCTGGCCTTGCCGTCCAGGCCGTAGAACAGATACTGGAAGTGCAGCATGTGCTCCGGGATCTGGCTGTAAAACACGGTAAAAAGTTCACAGAAGAAGAAGAACACATTGATGAGGATGGCATAGCTGACGATCTTGGCCAGGGATTGAATCTGCTCCTTACCGGGATCGAATTTGGTGTACTTCCTCACCAACAGGCACAGCAGCACCAGCAGCGAAGGCCCGGCGGCAAACGCGGAGGACAGAAACCGGGGGGCCATGATGGCGGTGAGCCAGTAACCCCGGCCCGGCAGACCCGCGTACAGGAACGCGGTCACGGTGTGAATGCTGGGGGCCCAGGGAATGGACAGGTAGATCAAGGGCTTCAGCCAGGAAGGCGGCGGCGCTTGATGGCGCTCCGCCTCCAGCACATTCCACCCGATGATGATGTTCAGGAACAGATAGCCGTTCAACACGAGCATGTCCCAGAAGAGCACCGAGTTGGGGGTGGGGTACTTGAGCACGTTGAGGATCCGGTCCGGCCGTCCCAGGTCCATGACGATGAACAGGATGCACATGATCACCGCGGCCACGGCCAGAAACTCGCCCAGGACGGTGACCCGGCCGAAGGCCTTGTAATCATGGAGGTAATACGGCAGCACCACCATCACCGCGGAAGCGGCCACACCCACTAAGTAGGTGAATTGGGCGATGTAGAAGCCCCACGACACGTCCCGGCCCATGCCCGTGATGCCCAGGCCGAAACTCAACTGCCGCAGGTAAACCAGGAAGCCGATGAGCACCAGGCCGCCCAGCACGGCTAACAGGGTGTAGTATCTTTTACTACCGACAAAGGCATTTTCCAGCATGACTTACCTCACACGATATAGTAAACCTGCGGATTGGTGCCGAGATGGACCTTGCGACGGATGGTAAAGTTGGTCTTGAGGGCCTCCCTTACCTTGGATTTGGCGTCTGCCAGGTCCCCGAAGAGCAAGGCCCCGCCGGAGGCCATGACGCAAGCGGGCAACTGCCCCTTGGCCAGGCGCTCTTCGCAGAAGGTGCACTTCTCCACCACCCCGGCCTCCCGGGTGGGATAATCCTGGAACACCTCCTGGATAAAGGGCCGAGGGTCTCGCCAGTTGAAGCTCCGGGCCCCGAAGGGGCAACCCGCCATGCAGAACCGGCAGCCGATGCAGCGGTGCATGTCCATCATCACGATGCCGTCGGGGCGCCGGTAGGTGGCCTTGGTGGGGCACACCCGCACGCAGGGCGGGTTCTCGCAGTGGTTGCACAGGACCAAAAAGGGCATATGCTTGACCTTCTCCACCATATGCTCATAGTCCTGCCCCGGAAAGGCATTGTGGTAATGCTCCTTCCAGATCCACTTGACTTCCCACCTGATTCTTTGCTCGGGATCCGTCACCGCGTCCTTGGGATCCTTGGCGTTGTTGAGATCCGGCACATTGTGGATCTTGTGACACGCGGCGGCGCATTTTTTGGCGGCGGCTTCGTCCAACTTTCTCATATCCACCACCATGGACCACCTTTTTCCCGGAGGGCCTTCGGGCTTGGCCTGGATGGCAGCCTCCAGTTCCCCGGGGGAGAGCAGTTCAAAGGCCGATTTGCCTCCCAGTCCCAGTAAGGTGGAGAGTCCGGCTATCCTGATAAATTCTCGTCTGTCGATACCCATCACTTTGCCTCCGCCTTGGCCACCGTCTTTTCCTTAGTCTGATGGCAACCCCAACAGTTAGGCGCCACCGCGACGTAATTGTGGCAACTGTCGCAGAATTCCGCTTTATTGGAGTGACATTCCATGCAGGTATTGGACAGACTGGCCGCGAATTTCCGCCCGTCGGGGGTGGTGATATCCCGGGGAGTCAACCCCCTAACCACGTCTTCCCGCCAGGTTACCAGCATCTGCATGTGGTTAACCCGCATGAACTCCTTGGCCTCCACGCACTTCCGGTCCTTTTCCGCCAGTTTCATGATTGCGGGAGTGTCCAGTTTGGGCTGCGGTATGGGAACCGCCCTCCCCAGATTCTTCCACAGCGGCAGGGTAACCAAAGCCACGAAGATGATCAAGCCGGTGAAGATGACCTTGCAATTATAGATCTTCTTCTCGACTTTGGGCTTCTCCCCAAACACCCCAAATTCGTTCTTGACCTGTTTGTTGTCATGGCTGCCCATTATTCACCTTCCTCCCCGCCCTCGGCTTCGGCTTCCGCCTCACCTTTGACAATGGGGTAAAGGAGTTCCCGATCCCTGAGGTCGATGTCGCGGTCGATTTCATCCTCGAACACCAGGGCGTTCCCCACCAACTCGGTGATGCCGGTAACTTCCATGCCGGGTATCCAGTAACTCACCAGCGTCGGGAGAGTGGCCCGGTCCAGGGCGCAGATGCAGCCCAGGTGGTTCACCCCGTGTTTATCCGCCACGAAACTGACGGCATTGGCCCGGGGCAGCCCGCCCTTCATTCTCGTTTCCATAAACTCATCAGCATTCAAGGCGGCGCTGCTGCCGCAGCAGAAGGTCTTCTCCCGGATGGTGTTGGGCGGCATCTCGAAGAAGTTGCCTTCGGGTAAGACATTATTAATGATGTAGCGGGGCTCTTCAAAAATCCCCATGCCCCGGCTGGTATTGCAGGAGTCGTGGAAGGTCATCTTGATATGGGCGTTGCGCTGGGGATCCAGCTTCAGCTTGCCGTTATAGATGAGGTCCGCGGTGAACTCCGAGATGTGCACCATCTTGTGGGCCTTGGCGTTTTCAAACACCGTGCCGGTGATGGGGGACTTAGGCACCTCCAGGAAAGTCGCGGGTTCATTCCAGGTGGTCATGTACTGGTTGCAAATGCGCCACATGTGGCCGCACTCCCCGCCTATGATCCATTTGACCTTCAGCCGCTTGGCTTCTTCATACATCTTGGCGTTGAGCCGTTGGCCCATCTCATGGGACACGAACCAGCCGAAGTTGCCCCCTTCCGCGGCATAGGTGCTCACGGTGTAGTCCAGGTCCAGATATTTGAACAACAGGAGGTAACCCATCATGTTGTAGCTGCCGGGATCGGCGAAATAGTCCCCGGAGGGCGTGATGAACAGGATCTCCGCGCCTTTGCGGTTATAGGACACCGGGGTGGTGATGCCGGTGACGCGCTCGTTTTCTTCCGCCAGGAAGTCGATCATGTCCTTGAAGGCCTGGGGGGTGGCGCCGATGTGGCTGCCCTTCTCATAACAACTGGCCACCGAGGCCATGGCCCAATCGATGTTGACCCCCACCGAGGACAGCAGTTCCCGGCCCAGGATGGTCATCTCCGCCATATCGATGCCGTAGGGGCAGAACAGGGAGCAGCGCCGGCAGATGGTGCACTGATGCAGGTAGTAGAACCATTCCTTCAGCACGTCTTCGGTGAGGTCCCGGGCCCCGGCCACTTCCCCCAGGACCCGGCCGGCGACGGTGAAATACCGCCGATAGACCGACCGCAGGAGTTCCGCCCGGAGCACCGGCATATTTTTGGGATCGCCCGTGCCCAGATAGAAGTGGCATTTGTCGGCGCAGGCGCCGCAGCGCACGCAGATGTCAAAAAACACCTTCAAGGAACGGAAGCGCTCCAGCCGGTCTTCCATCCCTTGGAGAATGATCTCCTTCCAGTCCTTGGGCAGATCCCAGTCTTCATTGGGAACCGACCAGACCCGGGGATAGGGATAGTCGATCATCTTCAGCCACTTGGGTTGGGCGGCGTTCACGTAAGTGCCCGGCCGGAACTCGGGCTTCACGTCCATCCACCCTTTGGCCGGGAGCTTATAACTGATTCCGGATAGGATTTCTGCTGGGTTCGGAACTTTGGCCATGGTTATTTAAGCTCCTTTTCCACCGGGATTCCAGCCTCAATCATGGCTTCGCGATATTGGTCTTCCTGATCCATGTAGGAATGGAACTTCACCGGGTAATTCCAGGGGTTGACGTGCCGCACCCAGCGGGTGTTACCCGCCGTGTTTCTGGTGGGGCTGAAGAACACTCCCGGGGCGTGCAGCAGTTTGCTGAAGGGGAAGTAGGCGAACAGCACGCAAACCAGGAAGAGATGCACATAGAACAGCGGTCCGATGCCCGCCACCACATGAGGCTTCAAGGTCACCAGGCCGATGGCCAGCTCCTTGACCGCCACAACATCCGTTTTGTAAAAATACCGCAGCAGAATCCCGGTGGTGGCAATGGCCAAGATCAGCAGCAGGGGAAAATAATCCGCCGCCAGGGAGATATAGCGCAGGGCCGGGTTGGCGATGCGCCGGGACAGGAGGTACAAAGCCGCGGCCACCAGCACCACCCCGCTCATGAACACCGTGGGGGTGAAGAACACCACGAAACCGTCCACGCTGTCCAGCAGATGCACCAAGCCGGCCGTTGGTTCGGTAAAAAACCGCAGGTGCCTTAAGATGACCACCAGGAAGGCGTAATGGAAGGCGATGGCCCCCAACCACAGCCACTTATAAGACCAGTGCACCAGTTGGACGCCCTGGGACTGTTTGGGGTTACTCAACAGCTGCGTCCGGGTGTTCCGAAACAGGCTGCGGAAAGCGCACACTTCCAGAGCCATGCGGCCCACCACCTGGCCGGTGGTTTCAGGGTTGTCCAGTTTGTCTCCCAGGTTCTTCTTGATCCAGGGGAGAGACTTGTTTTGAGCAGCGGTGGTGGGGATCTTGAAGGGCACCGGCGACCGGGACCATTTGATCACCCGGTAGATCAGTCCCTCAAAGAAAATCAACACGGCCAGATAAGGGACCACCACCCCGAAGATGAGCTGCAGGTTGGCCTGCGCCCCCACGTAGGCAATGATCGCCAGTCCCAGCACCGCGGACAAGGCCACCATAAAATGACGCTTGAAAAAATCCATTTACCGTCACCTCGTCTGATATTAACCGTTTGCCGTGAGCTGCCGGCTAGAGGTTGGACAAATCCACCCCTTTGCTGCGCAGCAACCCACTTACCCTGTTCCGGAACTCGCTTACCCGGATTTCGTAAAGCTTCTCCCGGCGTTTCATGAACACTTCAAACCCCAGGAGGGCCAATCCGTCGATGCGGGACTCCAGGTCCAGACATTCTTGGGAGAGTCGGGCGTCCTTGAGCTCCGCGGCCAACTCATCCCTAATCAATTTCTTCAACAGGAAGATGAAAGCCAGGGCCTGGGCCGGAGAAAAATCCTGCACCGCCCAGATCCGGATGACTTCATCCAGCGAAGCTCTAACCTGATCGATATCCGCGTCCGTCAGAAACGCGTCCAACAGACTCCGGATGCCCTGGGAGATGCGATACCCCACGGGATTGTCGAAGCGATTCCCATCTTTCTTTAAAAAAACCGCGGTTTCAGGAGGATAGCTCTCAAAGATACCCTGGAGCCAGCGGTCCAGGATGAGGGCTTGTTTCTGTGATAAAAGAGCGGTTAGTGTCATAAACCCAGATTTTGCGGGGCCGGCCCATGTGAATTAATGCTCAAAATACTTAAAACAAATTCCCCTTGGGTGTCAAGGAAAAAAAACCCGGGCCAGGACGCCGCGAAAATCCAACCCCCTACCGCTCGGAAGATTTTTACTTCAAACAAATCAGCGGAAAAGGAAAGTGCTTTTGTGGATATTTGTAAAATCTGGTTTGAAAAGTTCAAAGTTCAAGGTTCAAAGTTCAAGGTTCAAGGTTCAAGGTTCAAAGTTGGGAGCCTGAGCATCGGAAACTTTTCATGATCTACGGGTGAGCCAACGGCTCATGAGCGACTGTCCTGAAAAGTCTCGAGTTTCAAGTTTCGAGTTTCGAGTTTCAAGTTCGTGGGGCGGGCCTCCGTGCCCGCCAAAAGTACCACTGCGCACCATATCAAGCTTGACTGAGGGATGTAATACCATTTTCGCATTGAAAAACGACAAGCGCCGTAGGGGCGAACCTTGTGTTCGCCCTTTGATGAGGCCGACACCTGGGAAGACCCCTATGGTTTGTTTCATCTCAATAGGAAAACAGTATAAGTATCGGCGGGCGCGGAGGCCCGCCCCACGGAATTTTTCATGATTTATGGGTGAGCCGAAGGCTCATGAATGACTGTTCCGAAAAGTTCTTGCAGGGGGCGCACCGCGCCCCATGATAATCCGGGGTGAGGGCCGAGGCGAAGCGGGTCAAAAACCGCGCTTGCGGGATGACAGGTAATCGAAGAGATAGACGTTGGCGGTGAACAGCAGCGTCAGCCCCACCAGGTACTGCCGGCTTTCCACCCCCACGGCCTGGAGGATCAGTTTGGCCAGGATAAAGGAAATAAAAAACCGCAGACAGAAGCTGAAAAGTCGCTGCATGGGCTAATCTTACCCAATTCCCTGTCGGGGTGCAAGGCGGTTGGACATGGTGGTCAATGATCAGTTTTCAGGTTGTAGAAGGAAAAAGCGGGTTGCCTGTCTTTTCTTTTCTGGATAATTACCTCTATCTGTTGAAAATGAGGCCTGGGGCGATGTTGAATACCCGGTTGCCGTCACCGGGGTATCTTTGGAGATGAGAATGATGGGTAGCAAGGAAATAATAGTGGGAACCTCCGTACCTAAAAGACACTGCCGGGGGCGGCGGTGCTCCATTTTCTCCCTCGTTCCCACATTCCCGCTCGGGAACGCCAGAGCCCCCGGCTCCTGAGCGGCTGTTCCGGTAATCTACTTTTCCCGGCACAAACCGCTCCAAAGCGATTAACTACCAGGTTTAATTATATTTTTATCATTTTACTTAGCGAAACTAAGCGGCACGCAAGCGGCACAAAATGGCAACCATCAAGGCATTATCCCATCATTGCCCGGCATAAACCCGATACTAATCCGGCCCATTTCCGCCCCATGGGTCCCCATCCGGCATACCGGACAAGGTGTTTCGCCAGTTTCCCTTCCCGATGTTATCCATTTAGCCCTTGTCTCATTGATAATCCATGTTTTTCACCGAAAACCGAAAATCGGTATTACAATTGTGCTTCCCCGAACAATCGGCTATACTTCTGATAATCTGACAGAAAAGGCGGAGCCTGCCCATGGCGGGTTTGCAGGTAGAATATCTGGCGAAGCTCCCCCCGGAGCGGCGCCGCGTCATTCTTAGCCGGTCCCAGGAAGACGTCACCCAGGTCTTTGAGGTGGTGCGCCCTATTCTCAGCACCATCCGGGAGCAAGGCGATCAGGCCTGCCTCAACCAGCACGGTCAATTTGCCCGGCCCCTCACCCTGACGGACCTGGAGGTGGGCCCCGCCGAAATCGACGCGGCTTACGCATCCCTGGACCCCAAGGTCCTGGGGGCCTTAGAGAGGGCCGCAGCCAACATTGAAAAATTTCATCGGGCCCAGTTGGAGCGGGACATGTGGGCCATCGAAGTGCAGCCCGGCATCCTGGCCGGGCGGCTGCACCGCCCCCTGGACCGGGTGGGCTGCTACATTCCGGGCGGGCTGGCCAGCTATCCATCCAGCGCCTTGATGAACATCATCCCCGCCAGGGTGGCAGGGGTGAAAGAAATCGTGGCCTGCACCCCGCCGGGTGCGGATTTGACGGTCAGTCCGGCAATCATCGCGGCCGCCCGCCTGGCCGGGGCCCAGCGCCTCTTCAAGCTGGGCGGCCCCTGGGCCATCGGCGCCATGGCTTACGGCACGGAGTTGTTGCCCCGAGTGGACAAGATCGTGGGGCCGGGGAACAAATACGTCACCGCGGCCAAGCTCCTGGTCTTCGGCCAGGTGGACATCGACTCCCCCGCGGGGCCGTCTGAGGCCCTGATCCTGGCGGATGAGACCGCGCCGGCCCGGTTCCTGGCGGTGGACTTCCTGTCCCAGGTGGAGCACGACCCCGAAGCCGCCGCGGTGCTGGTGACCACGGACCCCGCCCTGGCCCAACGGGTGGTGGACCTGATCCTCTCCGAACTGCCGCATCTCCCCCGCCGGGAGATCATCGAGGCCGCGCTGGGCCGGTACTCCGCGGTGCTGGTGGCCGCGGATCTGGAAGAGGCCGTGAGTTTTGCCAACCTTTACGCGCCGGAGCATCTCCAGATCATGACCCGGGACCCCTTTGCCTTATTGCCCCGCATCCGCCACGCGGGCTCCATTTTCCTGGGCCCCTATGCCCCGGTGCCCGTGGGGGATTACGCCTCCGGCACCAACCACGTCCTGCCCACCGGGGGCTGCGCCCGCATGTTTTCCGGGTTGTCCGTGGACGACTTTATCAAGAAGCCCACCTTCCAGCACCTAACCCTGGAGGCCCTGAAGGCTTTGAAAGACACGGTCATTATCCTGGCGGAGAACGAGGGCCTGCCCATCCACGCCCGGGCGGTGGCGGAAAGGTTCAGGTATGTGTGAGGGTTTCTATAAGAAAATGGCCTTATAGGACTATTTTTCGCCACAGAGGTCGCAGAAGACCCAGAGGAAAACCAGACGGTTCTCCGTGTTCTCTGTGGTGAGTTCTCATAATTATCGTTTCGGTATAACCTGTTTATAATTAACCCTTAATTATCCCCCAACCCAGGGATAGCGACTTATGAAGACCACAAAAAGCGCCATCAGTCTCGCCCAGGTGGATATGGCGGATGTCCAGAACCATGTCAGCACCCACACCATCGACATCGATAAGGTGGGGGTCAAGGACATCTCCTATCCCATCGTGGTGCTGGACAAATTCAAGGGCACGCAACACACCGTGGCCCGCATCAATATGTACGTCAATCTGCCCCACCGGCACAAAGGCACCCACATGAGCCGCTTCATCGAGATCTTGAGCGAGTGCCGCCGGGACATCAGCCTGAAGAAAATCGGGGTCATCCTGGAGGAGACCCGCAGCCGTCTCCACGCCCAATCGGCCCATATTGAAATGACCTTTCCCTACTTCATCGAGAAAGAGGCCCCGGTATCCAAGGCCCGGGGGCTGATGGAATACATCTGTTCCTTCAAAGGCTCCCTGGATCAGGATGGCCATTTGGACCTGGTGGTGGGCATCACCGTGCCCATAACCACTTTGTGCCCTTGCTCCAAGGAGATCAGCCAGGTGGGGGCCCACAACCAGCGAGGCGAAGTCCGGGTGCAGGTGCGCTACAAGAAATTCTTCTGGATTGAAGACCTGATCCGCGTGGTGGAGGAGTCGGCCTCCTGCGAAGTCTATGCGTTGCTCAAGCGCCAGGACGAAAAATACGTCACCGAAAAGGCGTACAGCAACCCCATGTTCGTGGAGGACGTGGTGCGGGAGATCGCCCATAAGCTCAGCCACATCGACAACTTCACCTGGTACGCGGTGGAATCGGAAAATTTCGAGTCCATCCACAACCACTCGGCCTATGCCTATATCGAGTCCCATAAGTAATAGTTAACCGCAGATGGACGCGGATATTAATACAAAAGGGCGGGGGAATCCCCGCCCTTTTGTCTGCCCAAATTAAGCTTAAGATTTTACACCGGGTTTCGGTTGCAATACTGCCAACTTGACGGCCAGGTAGAGGGTCATTTTGAAGGCGAGGAAATACAAAAGCGGCCCGGAGGCCACCGAAGGTATATTGACTTTTACTTCCGCCTCACTGGCTTTTTTAGCGGACTAAGATAATATATTGACGGTTAAAACAGATGGTGGTATGGTTTTTTCCCTAATTAATGGTTAAAATTGAAAACATACGAGGCAGGGATTTATGTACGCTGACCGGAAACTGTTGTATTTGGAATTGGAAACAGCGCGTTCCTCAAAGATCCTGGTCTATATAACTGGCGATCGCCCTGGCCTTGAAACTCAAATTCATCCTGAAGTCTATGACTTTTTTGTTAATCACCTCGATAGAACTGGAAGGGTTCCGAAGATATCCTTATACCTGTATACCCGCGGTGGAGTCACCCTTGCAGCATGGAGCTTTGTAAATCTGATAAGACAATTCTGTGACGATTTTGAGATAATAGTACCATCCAAGGCACACAGTGCCGGCACATTGATTTGTCTGGGTGCCAATACAATAGTAATGACCAAACAGGCTACGTTGGGCCCAATTGATCCGAGTGTTAATACGCCGCTAAATCCACAAGTCCCTGGCGGCCCACCTGATGCCAAGGTTCCGGTAAGCGTTGAAGCCATTAAGGGGTTTCTTGAATTAGCCCAGGGCGAACTTAAAATTAATGATTCTGTACAGTTAACCTCGATTTTAAACACCTTGGCAGGAAAAATTCATCCACTTGTATTGGGACAGGTATATAGGGCAAGAAGTCAAATTAAAATGTTGGCTCGTAGGTTGATCGCCGGACAAATTAATGACGAAACTTCAATAGAGAGAATCGTTAATTTTCTTTGCAGCGAGTCGGGCAGCCATGATTATACTATTCATCGAAGGGAGGCCAGGGCTTTTGGGTTGAATATTGAGACCCCAAGCCATGAATTATATTCATTAATTAAAAGAATTTATGATGATATTGATGGCGAGCTTCATTTTACTGAAAAATTTGACCCATACAGAATTTTCGGCGGGCAACAGCAAGCCAATTATTCACTAAAGAGAGGCCTGATCGAGAGTGTTTCTGGCGGAAGTCACTATTTTATAAGCGAGGGTGTTCTAACTTTACAGCAGACCCAAGCGCAACCCGGCGTGATACAAACGACGTTCCAGGACCAAAGAACCTTTGAGGGATGGAGGCATGAGAATGCATAAGCATGGATCGATAATTGATATTACATATAAAGATTATACTAATACCTCCAGGCTTTCAGGAATCCCTGATTCTTCAAGCGAGCCAGATAGCTTGATAAATATTATAAAGAATGTCGTTTATGTTTATCAAACTCCTATCAAAGTGGCTGAAAAGGAAAATGTTAACGATAAAAATGATGTTTAATAATCAAAATATCCCCACAAATTCTTTCCCCTCCGATCACCCTTCCCCCACCCCTCATCAGCGCGTCTACTTGGCAGAACTGCCAGCTATTTAGCGAAATCTCCTTAAGTTGCTCAATAAAAAAGCGCTGGCAGCTTTCCGATAATTGGCACCCGGTCTCTGCAGTCAATTTTCAAACTGACCCACTACCGAAGGCCAAGTTATCGATAAGCCGGTTTCTCTTATTACTCAGGCCACTTAATAGTTCCCATTCCAAAAAATCACCCAATGAATTTTCGTAGGCTTTGGTTCTGATGATGGGAACAATTTTTCGGCCTGAGTAATAACAGAAAACCGAAAACGGTATTAAAAAGTCGTCCTCCCCCGGATGCACACCGCAAAGGTGTCCGCGCCGTAGGTGACCCGGGTGAACTCCTGCCGGACCGCATTGCCCTTGCCGTAGCTGGTGGCCGTGCCCTGGCCGATGAAGTCGCCGGAAATGAGACCGGGTAGTCCGGAGGCCGTGGGTAAAGGATAAGAAAATCCCGGGGTATAGAATTTCACCTCAATCCCGTACTTTTGGCCGCCGGTCAGGGCCACGGGCGCGCTCAAGGGGATGGAATAATACCCCGCCTCCTGGCAGGTCCCGGCAATGGTGGTGGCCAGTTGGTTGCTGAAGGTCACGCCGGTGGTGGATTCATTCACCGTGTCCCACACCTTGATGGTGTATCGGGCCTTATTGGAAGTGGTGTAAAACTCCACATGGGTCAGGTTTTCCGTGGCGTTTGGCACTGAAAAGACGATGGCCCCGCTGGCCGTGGCGCTGCGCCAACCCACCGGATAAACCAGGCCCGGCAGGTCTTCCATATAGAGGTTTTCTTTGGCGGCAAAGGTTCGCAGGGACGTATAGTACATGCTGTCTTCGCCCACTCTGCCGGTGTCATAGGGGATGAAGAAATATCCCTGGTTGCCCCAACCCACTCCCCAGCTATTCTTGACAATCCAACAGCCTTTGCCGGTCGGATGGGCTTTCGTGTCATCCCACCCGACAATCAACACTTCATGGTTACTGGAGTAGAAGGACCTGGGGAGATAGTACATAAAAGTAGAGGGATCATAATAATAGTCATCGTAATAAAACGCGGTGACCAGGGGGCCGTTATTGTAAATGGCCGTCTTCATGGCGGTAGTGTCCTGGGCCACCCACCGGAAGCCATTCACCCGCAGGGCCGGATCCGGCCGGGAGGCGCCGCACAGAGTGTCGTTGGGCGAGGGGGAGTCGTTATAAGGGTCGTCGCTTTCCCACAAAGCCCCTTTCTGGCCCCACAGGAGGGGAGATTTCTTGAATAAAGTCACCAGGTAACTGCCGGCAGTGGCGGTATTGCCGCCATCATTCCGGCCCAACAGCCAGGGCCATTGGCAGGAGGCCATATTGTTTTCCGACAGATCGATATCGGGATGGCCGCCGGTGGTGATTTTATAGAGGGCCTCCACCGCGCCCAGGTTGCCGAAGGCCCAGCAGTCCCCCAGGGAGCCCTGATCCTTCACCGGGGTGACGCAGTTGAAGCCATTGGCGGCGCGCCAGTCAAACGCGGCCGGCAGCCCCTTGAGGGGCCGGGGTTTGGGTATGGGGAAAGGGAACTTCCCGGTAATCAGCGTCTTCACCGAGATGACTTTCAGGTGCCGGAAATCAATGGGAGATGGCCGGAATTTCATCACCCGGCCGGGAGGCCCCAAATACTCCGGCTCCAACCCCTCAGCCTTTTCCTGCAAGTATTCCAATAACCTTGGATTGAGCGGGGCCACCTGAAGCTGGGGCGCGGCCAGGGCCCCGGAGGCTCCCAGGGCCAGGGTGAGGAACAACACGATGCCGGCCAAACCTGCCGCTATCGGACCTCTCGGGCTTTTCATTTCTGCCCCCATATTCTCCAGAGGAGAGAAAAAAGTTTACTCAGTCACCACCACCCGATTCTTGGTAAATTCCAGGGGGGCCACGTCTTTTTCCCAGGGCCGGGAGATGCGAATCACAACTTCGGTTTCCCCCGCTCTCAGGGCCTCCCAGGTAAACCGGAGCTTGCCGAAATCACCCATCCGGGGCTTGGGAGTGGTTTCCCGGGGGAGTTTTTCCGTGGCCGCGAGCTTTAAAATGGCTTGGTCGTAAACCGGAGTCACTTGAGAATAGCCGCCGCTTCCAGGGTTGCGGATCTCCAGGACCCACTTCTCCCCCACCTTCAGGGAAACCGTCTGCCCCTGCTGTTGTTCGGTAGTCACCTGGACCTTGCCGGCAGTCTCGGCCCCCAGGGAGCCGGAAAGAATGAAAGAAACCAAAATTATTATGCACGGAAAACATTTTTTATGCATGGTTTTTTGGGGACCGTTACTGAGATAATCGGTCATCTCCCAGTAATCGTTAAATTAGACAACCATTGCCTCTATTTTGTTAACCTCTTTTCGTCCAGGGTGATCGATTTATTTCCCCACCTTCAGCGCCCCGGCCCCGTCTAGGCGCCCTGCCTTGAGGAGTTGCAGGGCCTCGTTGGCCTGGGCCAGGTCAAAGAGCCGGACCTGGGGAATAATGGGGATTCGGGCGGCCAACTCCAGGAATTCCCGGCCGTCCCGCCGGGTGGCGGCGGTCACGGATCTGATGGTCTTTTCTTAATATAAGTGCTTCTCGTAATCAGGGAAGGGGTGGAGGTCATAAAAATTCCCGCCAGGGCTAAAATGCCGCCCCGGTCCAGATGGCCCAAGGCTGCCGGCGCCAGGTCCTCCTAATTGTTTACAATAAACCATACCGCATGGCGGGAAATAAATAAACATTTTATTGACTACAACAAAGCAGGACTATAGTTGTCAATTGTCCTCAGGTAAATTATAGTTTTAAATGGCTATTGCCGTTTTATCGGTTATCCGCCTATTAATACCGTTTTCAGTTTGCAGTTTTCGGTTTTAGGTTAAAAAGGTTGGTATTATCAGCAAGTTGAAACTTAAGTTGGTTGTATTGGAAACAGTCGCGCATGAGCCTTGGGCTCTCTCCAAAAGCCTGAAAAGGGGCGCACTCCTAACCTTGAACCTTGAACTTTGAACTTTTCAAAGCAGAACTTGGTATAAGAGGTATTCATGGCTGCCAAGCAACCCCGGTTCTCCCTTTGGTACCTGCTGGTCATCATGATGGGGCTGATTATAGTTCAGTATTATCTCGCAGGCCAGCGCACCTTCAGCGTCAGTTACAGCGAATTTCGCCAGATGGTGGAAGCCAAGGGCGTCAATGATCTGGAGGTGAGCGTGGATACCATCAAGGGGCGCCTGCTGACCCCGGGGACGGAATGGCTGGCCAAGTCCCGGAAAGAGCCGGACCTGCCCCAGCGCCTCAAGGCGCAGGCCGACAAAGAGCCCGGGTTCACCACCGTAAGGCTGGAAGATCCCGACCTCATCAAGCTCCTGGAGAAACAGGGCCTGAAATACCACGGCGTCCAGGAGAAGACCTGGATCACCACGGCGCTTTCCTGGGTCCTGCCCATGCTGCTGCTGGTGGGCGTCTGGGTCTATTTGTTCAAGAAAATCGGCGCCGGGGGGGCCGGCGGCTTCATGACCGTGGGCAAGAGCAAGGCCAAGGTCTATATGGAAGACGAAACCAAGGTGACCTTTGCTGATGTGGCCGGGGTGGACGAGGCGGAGGAAGAGTTGAAGGAGATCATCGAATTTCTCAAGACCCCCGCCAAATTTCAGGTACTGGGTGGCAATATCCCCAAGGGGGTGCTGCTGGTGGGCCCCCCGGGCACCGGCAAGACCCTCCTGGCCCGGGCCGTGGCCGGGGAAGCGGGGGTGCCCTTCTTTAGCCTCACCGGCTCGGATTTCGTGGAGATGTTCGTGGGCGTGGGCGCGGCCCGGGTGCGAGACCTCTTCGCCCAGGCCCAGGAAAAGGCTCCCTGCATCATCTTCATCGACGAGTTGGACGCGGTGGGCAAAGCCCGAGGCTTGAGCCCCATGGCCGGTCCCGAGGAACGGGAAAATACCCTGAACCAGCTCCTCTCCGAAATGGACGGCTTCGACACCCGCAAAGGAGTGATCATCATGGCGGCCACCAACCGTCCGGAAATCCTGGACCCGGCCCTGATCCGCCCCGGCCGCTTCGACCGCCACATCCTGGTGGACCGCCCCTCCCTCAAGGGCCGGGAAGACATCCTGGCCATCCACATCCGGCGCATCAAGCTGTCCCCGGAGGTCAATATCAAGACCATAGCGGCCCGCACCCCCGGCATGGTGGGCTCGGACCTGGCCAATATCGTCAATGAAGCGGCCCTGCTGGCGGCCCGGAAGAATAAGACCGCGGTGGAAAGGGATGATTTCGAGGAGGCCATCGACCGGATGGTGGCCGGGTTGGAAAAGCGCAACCGCCTGATGAATCCCCGGGAAAAGGAGATCGTGGCCTACCACGAAACCGGCCATGCCCTGGTGGCTGAGGCGCTCCCCACCACGGACCCGGTGCACCGGGTGTCCATCATTCCCCGGGGCATCGGCGCCCTGGGCTATACCATGCAGCTCCCCACGGAAGACCGCTACCTCATGACCAAAACCGAGCTGGAAGACCGCATGGCAGTGTTGATGGGCGGCCGGGTGGCGGAGGAATTGATCTTTGACGTGGTTTCCACCGGGGCCCAGAACGATCTCTACCGGGCCACGGACATCGCCCGCTCCATGGTTAGGGAGTACGGTATGAGCGAGAAACTGGGGCCCATAACCTTTGAGCGGGAACGGCGGCCCATGTTTATCGAGGCGGTGATGCCCCCCAGCACCAAGGACTACAGCGAAACCACCGCCCAAGAGATTGACCGGGAAGTGGCCCTCCTGGCAGAGCGGGCCCACCGGCGAGCCAGGGAGGTCCTGGAGAAACAGCGGCCCATCCTGGAGAAAGTGGCCGCCCTGCTCCTGGAAAAAGAAGTCCTGGAAGGGGACGACCTGCGGAAAATTTTGAATTCCGGGAAGAAAGATGAGGCCGCCGGGGATGAATAGATAAAGAGTCAAGCAGGTTAACCTCACATGAAAGGAATTTGCATGAGCATTATGGTGAACAAGCTCTTGAGGTTCGTTGCGGCCCTGGTGGCTATAATGGCCCTGGGCGGCTGCGCTTCCACCACCAACGGTACGGCAAAATTTGAACAAATGTTGATCGCCGGCGGGTTTCGCATGAAGTTGGCCGACACCCCGGAGAAGCTGGCCCACCTCCAAACCCTCCCCCAGAAGCGTATCGTGCCCCGGCAGAAGGACGGCAAGGTTTACTACGTGTTTGCCGACCCGGACCAAAAGGCCCTGTATGTGGGGGATGCCAAGGCTTACCAGCAATTCCAGGAGCTCAGACTCCAACAGGAGGACGCGGAATATAACGCCATGGCCGCGGCGGCCGACCGCCAGGCCGAGGAGATGCGCTACGAATCCGATGCGATGTGGGGCATGTGGGGCCCATGGTGATAAGCCTTGGGCTTTGAGGGTCGGAAGCCCGGACGGAGCTTGGGAATGAGGATACCCCTTCCCGGCCATGATAAATGCTCCTGGGGCAAGAACTATCAGGATGTTAATAAGAGAAATCAGGTCCATCCGCGTCCATCTGCGGTTAATTTCCACGGATGGACTCCGCTTGGGGCGAATCACCCCCAAGATTGATACCGATGTCCCCAGGAAAGTCCCCGGCTGCCGGGGAATCGGGGCGCGGTATTCGGTGAGCCTGACGGGATCTGGATTATATTGGCAATAATTTAAACAGGTTAATCTTAATATCTTTTTAAGTCCCGGCCCCGACTCATTTGGCACAGAATTAGCTTCTATGAGTTAAGCGCATTTCCAAGGTCTATCCATGCCCGGCCCCTGGGGGCCGAAATTTTGATGAAAGGGGGTGGCGCACCGAAGAAAGGAAGGAACGGAAGCCTGTTGCGGACAGAGTTTCCCTTTAGCTCATCTTGGATTAATTGAAGGAGGATACTGAATGTCCGAGGATCTGAAAAAAGAGGTTCAAGAAGCACCGTTACTGTGGCCTCTCACCCCAGTCCCCACGTTTGAAGAAGTCTATGACCCCAAAATCTGCACCGAGGCCTCTCGGGAAATCTCCACGATCTTTGAGGGCTGGCTGCATCCCAACCACGAGATGGCCAAACCCGAGGCCCTGGGCAAGATCCGGGTGCTGGAGTGCGGCCACGGCGGCCTCCAGACCAACGCCATGTTCGGCGGCGCCTACCTGTCGGAGCTTGGGGCCAACGTCATCATGGTGGAACCCCCGGGCGGCTCCCCCGTCCGGAAGCTGGTGGCCTTCGGCCGCAAGCGCTACATGTTCAAAGACAACGTCAACGGCGACCTGTGCGGCGGCACCTTCCTGCACGAATGCCGCAACAAGCAGTCCATCACCCTGGACCTCACCAAGGCAGCAGGCCGGGAGGTTCTGAAAAAGCTGGTAGTCCATGCCGACGTGCTCATCGAGAACTATGCCCCCGGGCAATTCGACGCCTGGGGCATCGGCTACCGCCAGCTCTCCAAGATCAACCCCCGCTTGATTTACATCTGGAACGGGCAGAAAGGCCAGTGGGGCTCCCTGAAAGACCAACCGGGTGAGGTTTATCCATCCTCCCCCTGCTCCTCCGGCTGGTGCCATGCCACCGGGTTGCCCAAGAGCTTCGGGGGCACCCCCCTGCGGGCCGGCGAACGGGCCGACGACATCCTGTGCGGCAACCTGACGGCCCACGCCACCTGCGCCGCCCTGCTTTTCCGGGAGACCTCCGGCAAAGGCCAGTTTGTGGAAGTCACCTCGGCTGAGGCCCACGCCCGCATCCATGACTACGCCTGGGGTTGGTACGGCATGGACGGCTCCAGTAAGCCACGTTACGGCAACTGGGACCTGGCCATCAACATCTACTCGGTTAACCCCTGCAAAGACGGCTACATGATGGTGGGCGGCGGCCATGACCGGCTGTGGTACCGCATCTGGAAGACCGTGGGCAAAGACCGCCCCGAACTGGAAGACATGATCCTGGACGAGCCCACCCTGCGGGTGGTCATCGACCGGGTCGGCCACGACCAGCAGGTCAAGACCTGCACCATCCTCACCGACTGGATGAAGGACTGGACGCGGGAAGAATGCCGCGCCAAGTTGCTGGCGGAAGAAGTGGCCGCGGGCGGCGTCTCCTTCATCGACGAAGTCGCGGAAGAGCCCCACTACAAATACCGGGGCATGGTGAAGGCCATCGAAACCGCCCATTACGGCAAGGTGCTGTTCTGCGGCTCCGTGTGGTACAGCCACCGGACTCCGGGCCGGGTCAAAGACCTGGGCCGCCCCGTGGGCTATGACAACAGCGACGTGTACCGCAAGCTTCTGGGCTTCGACACCGTCAAGCTGAATGAGCTGTACGAAAAAGGGCTCATCTAATAGAGGGGGTTAGAAAATATGACCGAACACTTGGACAAACTGCCCTTTGAGGAATATTGTAAGACCGTATTCAACAAAGACACGCTTGCTGAGAAACCCGAGACCCTGAAGGGCTATCGGGTGCTGTCCTGCACCCAGTACATCCTGGGGCCGGCCGCGGCCGCCTACCTGGGCGAGCTGGGGGCGGAGGTCATCAAGATCGAGGTGCCCCGCCTGGGTGAGCCCATGCGTCACTGCTCGCCCTACAACGAGTCCTGGTTCTACCCCGTATCTCGGTGGAACCCGGGCCGTGGCACCTCCCCGGCCTTTCAGGGCGCCAACCACAACGAATACCACGTAACCCTGGACTACCGCAAACCGGAAGCCAAGGAGATTTTCTACGGCCTGGTGCAGAAAACCGATGCCATGGTGTGGAACTACCGGCCCGGCACCTTTGACCGCTGGAAGATCGGCTACGGCGCCTGCAAAGAGGTCAACCCCCGGATCGTCATGGCCTGGTGCGGCGGTTTCGGCGGCTTCGGCCCCGGCCGGAACTGGGCGTCCTACGACATCCTGGGACAGGCTAAGGGCGGCGTCTTCTCCTTCACCGGCCACCGGGCCGGGAGGGCCAGCGCCGGCTTCCCCAGCAAACACACCACCTGGATCATGGACTACTCCATCGGCATGCTGGTCTCCACCGCCATGCTGGCCGGCCTCTACTGGCGGGACACGGTCTCGGGCCTGGGCAACTTCTTCGAGTGCTCCCAGGTGCAAGGCTCCACCCGCTACACCGAATACGCCCTGCCCCTGTGGGGCCGCAGCGGCGTCGTGCGGATGCGCTGGGGCAACTGGGACACGGAAATCTGCGTCAACGGCATCTGCGCCTGCGGCCTCTCCTCCCACCCCCATTCGGACCATCCGGC
>CAZUBT010000038.1:0-31198 GCA_964618815.1 uncultured Desulfobacterales bacterium
CGCCCCGGTGCAGTTAAAAATAGCAGTTTGACTTTTTACCAGGCCATCAAGGTTTCGAGTTTCGAGTTTCGAGTTTCAAGTTTCAAGTTCGTGGGGCGGGCCTCCGTGCCCGCCTAAGTAGGGTGCGCACTGCGCACCAATATAAGCGCGCCCCTTTTCATAATTTACGGGTGGGCCAAAGGCCCATGATCGACTGGTCTGAAAAGTTTCGGGTTTCGAGTTTTGAGTTTCGTCCAGTCTCCAGCGTTTAAGCCGGTTAGCTTGCCAGCCCCGGTTTATCCTTATATAATCATTAGCGGACGTGGTAAGTCACGCCTCACATCACCCCTTAATAGATCACTCCTGTGTCTGTGACCCTAAAAGAAGCCCGAGAAATCCTGGGGTTGGGTGAGAAAGCCACCCGCCAGGAGATCAAGGCCGCCTATCGCCGGGAGGCGGGTTTTTGGCATCCGGACCGGGCTCCGTCAGGGGCGGAGGCCCAGTATCGCGCCCGAATGCAGCAGATTAACGCGGCCTATCAATTGATCATCAAACTTATTGAGGGTTATCGTTATCACCTGGTGGACGCCGAGGCCCCGGAAGATTATCAAACCTGGTGGAATGCCCGGTTCTATACCGGGGTCTGGAGCCCGCCGCCCAAGAAGGATACTGAAGATTGACTTACGCAAGGACGCAAACGCGCCCAGACGCCAGAGGGGCTTGAAATATTTTGAAAACTAGCGTTCTGGGGTTGAGCCTGGTACTGAGCCTCATGTGGTTTGCGGTTCCGGCTGTCCCTGGGCCGAACCCCGACACCATCCTGGAAGAACTCCATTACCGGGTGGATGTGTGGTTCTGGCAGGATGCGGTTAGGGGCCGGGTTATCTTGAAGAGGGTAGGGGAGGGGAGGTATGTGGCGGAGCTCTCCGGGGAAACCCTGGGGGTCGCCGCGGTACTCTCGGGCCGGCGCCGGGACTCCTATCAGACGGAGATGGTGTTGCGAAACGGCAAATTGGCGCCTCTCATTTACCGCGAAGAATCCCGGCGGCGGGGCCGGCGCCACCTCAAGGAATACCGCTTCAACTATGCCCAAAACCGCCTGGAGATGTGGCAGTGGGAAGCCAACTCCCAGAAAATGTCCCGGAAATGGCAGACGGATCTGACCGACTCCATCAGCGACCCCATCAGCGCGTTTTACAACTACCGCCTGGGATTCCTGGGACCCATCCGGGCCGGGGACACCATCAGGGCGCCGGGCATCCCCTACCCCAAGCCCGAGGAGATCGAGGTGCGCATCGGCCCGGAGACCGAGTCAGGCCGTCAGGTCATGGTCTCCTTGATCAATCCGGCTTTTGAGCACCAGCGGGGGGTGGTTTATGTCTCTTTCGACGGCAACCTGGTCCCCACCCAGGCCTGGTCTCAGGTGGGCCTGGGCAAGGTCTCCGGTAAAATCCAGCCGGAAAGCCGGCCCCTTAAGGGAAAACTGCCGGAAGGGCAGGGGAAAAACGAGGAGAAGCGGGGTGACGCAGAAAAGATTGATTAGCAGTTCTTCATGGGCCCTTGGCCCACGCAAAGATTATGAAAAGTTCCTGATGGGGATATTCCTAACTTTGAACTTTGAACCTTGAACTTTTCCGACCAAAAACCACCCTCGGCTCGCCCTCAAGCACAACACCTGGCAGGGTATGCGGGTGTCGCAGGCCCGCCAGGCTGTTTTTATATAGGCCATGCGCTTCGTTGCGCATGGCTTTTTTTATTCCCGCCTGAATTATTCCAGGATGAAACCCCTTGACTTTAACGGAAATCCTGTAATAATTTTAACCAAGTTTAAGATGCCTGCGAGGGGCTGACCCTCCCCGGCACTGCTTGATTAACCTTCTCCCCGGCGATTTTACTGACATTGATATGGAAAACTGCGCCAATCCGGTTTCTCTCCATAAGGCTCTGCGGGTGTGCGTCGCCGGCCTGGTAGTATTAGTATGCTTAAAGGAAGGTACCCCAAGGCCCTGACCTTTGAAATGTAGAAAATTTTTCAGGCAGGGCCTAAAGAGCCCTGCCTTTTTTTTGCGGCAGGGTCGGATCATGAACTGATGACGTTGGAAAAAATCGCCGGCAAAAATTCTCCCGGTGGGGGAGTAAGGAATATTCTGGGCGATTGACAAAGAACCGAGCTTATTTTAATATCAAACGATTGTAACTTTGCGAAATCTCAGGCACCAGGGGTGAGGGATGGAGAAACAGGATCTGGAAATCATTGCTCAATGGGAACCGCGGGATCCGGAATTGAAGCGGTATCTGGAAGCCCATCGCGACTATGAGCGGCAGTTGGAGGAATTCAACCGCCGCCCCTATCTAACCACCCAGGAAACCATCGAGCGCAAACGCCTCCAGAAACTCAAGCTGGCCGGCCGCGATAAAATCGAACAGATTTTGGCCAAATATCGGGGGAAGGAAAACGTGCTATGAAAATGACCGGCGCCCAGATCTTCTTAAAATGTTTGGAGCGGGAAGAAGTCAAACACATCTTCGGTTACCCAGGGGGTGTGGTCCTGGACATTTACGACGAGCTCACCCGGACGCCCCAGATCCAGCATTTCCTGGTGCGCCACGAACAGGCCGCGGTACATGCCGCGGACGGTTACGCCCGGGCCAGCCGCAAGGTGGGGGTGGCCCTGGTCACCTCCGGCCCCGGGGCCACCAACACCGTGACCGGCATCGCCTCGGCCTACATGGACTCCATCCCCATCGTGGTGTTCACCGGGCAGGTGCCCACCGCGCTCATCGGCAACGACGCCTTTCAAGAGGTGGACATTGTCGGGATCACGAGGCCCTGCACCAAGCACAACTACCTGGTGAAGGACATCAACAAGCTGGCCTATACCATCCACGAGGCCTTTCACATCGCCCGTTCGGGACGGCCAGGCCCGGTGCTGGTGGACCTGCCCAAGGACGTGATGCAGGCCAGCATCGTGCCCAAATTTCCCGAGGCCATCAAGATTAAGAGCTACAATCCCACCTACCGCGCCAACCCGCGGCAGGTGAAGCGGGCCCTGGAAATGATTATGGGCGCCAAAAAGCCGGTGCTCTACACCGGGGGCGGCATCGTCTTGTCGGACGCCTCCGAGGAACTGACCCAGTTCGCCGAGTCCCTGCAGATCCCGGTGACCAGCACCCTCATGGGCCTGGGCGGCTTTCCCGCGGACAGCCCCCTGTGGATGGGCATGTTGGGCATGCACGGTACTTACTGCGCCAACATGGCGGTGTCCAAGGCCGACGTCCTCATTGCGGTGGGGGCCCGCTTCGATGACCGGGTCACCGGCAAGCTGTCGGAATTCGCGCCCCACGCCAAGATCGTCCACGTGGACATCGACCCCAGTTCCATCAGCAAAAACGTGAAGGTGGATATCCCCATCGTCGGCGACTGCCGGGATACGTTGCAACAGCTCAACGAGTTGCTGCACGAGATGCCCGGCCGCGACTGGGCTGCGGCCAGACGGTCCTGGCTGGAAACGGTGGCCGCCTGGGAGAAGGAACATCCCTTGACTTATACCTGGAGCGACACCATCATCAAACCCCAGTTTGTCGTGGAAAAACTGTGGGAATTGACCAAGGGAGACGCGTTCATCACCACGGAGGTGGGCCAGAACCAGATGTGGGCCGCCCAGTTCTACCGGTTTAATAAGCCCAGAAGGCTGATGACCTCCGGCGGCCTGGGCGTCATGGGCTACGGCTTCCCCGCGGCCATGGGGGTGCAGGTGGCCTATCCGGACGCCACCGTCATCGACATCGCCGGAGACGGCAGCATCCAGATGAACATCCAGGAGCTGATGACGGTAGTGGAATACAAACTGCCGGTGAAGATCGCCATCCTCAACAACACCTTCCTGGGCATGGTGCGGCAGTGGCAGCAACTTTTTTACGGACGGCGCTACAGCGCCACGCCCATGGCGGCCCCGGATTTTGTCAAGCTGGCCGAGGCTTATGGGGCGGTGGGCCTCCGGGCCACCAGGCCCGAGGAAGTGGAGCCGGTCATCAAAGAAGCCCTGAATACCCCCAGACCGGTGATTATGGACTTCCGGGTGGAGCCGGAGGAATGCGTCATGCCTATGGTGCCGGCGGGCAAAGCCACTACCGAAATGTTACTGGCTTAGGAGGGAGAAATGGAGCCGAGACATACCATTTCAGTCTGGGTGGACAATATTCCTGGAGTGCTCTCCCGGGTGACCGGCCTGTTCAGCGGCCGGGGCTTCAACATCGAAAGCCTGTGCGTGGCCGAGACCATGGACCCGGAGGTCTCCCGCATCACCATCGTCTCCACCGGGGATGAGGCGATCACCGAGCAAATTATCAAGCAGTTGCACAAGCTCATCAATACCATCAAGGTGGTGGACTTAAGCGAGCTGGAGCACGTAGAGCGGGAGATGGCCTTGGTAACGGTGAAGGCCGAAGGCGATTCCCGGGCCGAAGTTCTGCGCCTGGCCGATATCTTCCGTTGCCGGGTGGTGGATGTCAGCCCCACCACCTTTAGCCTGGAAATTACCGGCAACTACGCCAAGATCGGGGCGGTGCTGGACAACCTCAAGGTGCACGGCATCCTGGATATCGTCCGGAGCGGCACCATGGCCATCCAGCGGACGAAGAAGGAGTAAAAGAAGCTGTCAGCTATCAAGCAATTAGCTGTCAGCCAAAGACGGTAACAACTCGGTTGTCATTCTGAACGGAGCGTAGCGGAGTGAAGAATCTAGATTCTTCGGTCGCTCCACTCCCTGAGAATAACAACTTATGTAACTTTGGCGGAGTTCTCAATTTATTATGTAGGCTTGGGACCGTCCGCCATGCTTTTAAATGGTTAAGAGCTTTAAAGTGCCATTCTTGAGATGTCTTCAAGGATGTAATAATTCGAATAGACCGTATCAGCCCACCTTCAACGGAGGACAGTATGAGCATGGGGACCAACACCGCAAAGAAGTGTTTCGCTGAGAACATTCAACTTTTTGCTAATGCCCAAACTCAGCCAGAAAAGTTCAATCTTTACAATGGTCTTCATGGCTTGGCTGAAGCAATCGAATCATGTGAAAGGCAGATTGCTCAGATCGAGCATAACCTTAATATCATAAATAACAACATCAATTTGTTGAAGCGATAGCTTCGTAGGGCGCGTCTTACGCGCCACGCTTGGTGCGTAAGACGCACCCTACAAAACTTGAAAAGGGATAATCTGCTATGAATATCTACTACGATGCGGATGCGGATTTGGGGCTGTTTAAAGGCAAGAAAGTGGCCATCATCGGTTTCGGCTCCCAGGGTCACGCCCAGGCCCTGAACTTGAGGGACAGCGGCGTGGATGTGGTGGTCTCGGAAATGCCCGGCACCCCCAACTACGAGGCGGCCCTGAAATACGGCTTCAAACCGGTAGCCGCCGCGGACGCGGCCAAAAAGGCCCAGGTGGTGCAGATCCTCACCCAGGATCACGTCCAGGCCCATCTCTATGAAAATGATTTGCGACCCCACATGGGCAAGGGCAAGACTTTGCTGTTCTCCCACGGCTTCAACATCCACTTCGGCCAGATCGTCCCCGACCCCCAGGTGGACGTGGTCATGGTGGCCCCCAAGGGCCCCGGCCATTTGGTGCGCAGCGAATATGAGAAGGGCGCGGGCGTGCCCTCCCTGGTGGCCATCCATCAGGATCCCTCGGGTAAGGCCCTGGCCACGGCCCTGGCCTACGCCAAAGGCATCGGCGCCACCCGGGCCGGGGTGCTGGAAACTTCCTTCCGGGAAGAGACGGAAACCGACCTCTTCGGGGAACAGGCGGTGCTGTGCGGCGGCGTCTCCGAGTTGGTCAAGGCCGGGTTCGACACCCTGGTGGAGGCGGGCTACGCCCCGGAGATCGCCTACTTCGAATGTCTCCATGAACTGAAGCTCATCGTGGACCTGTTTTACCAGGGCGGCATCAGCTACATGCGCTACTCCGTGTCCGACACCGCGGAATTCGGCGATTACACCCGGGGCAAGCGCATCATCACCGAAGAGACCCGGGAGGAAATGTGGAAAATCCTCCGGGAGGTCCAGACCGGGGAGTTCGCCCGGGAATGGATCCTGGAGAACCAGGCCCGGCGCCCGGTGTTCAACGCCCTGCGCAAAGAGGAAGCGGAGCATCCCATCGAAGAGGTGGGCAAGAAACTCCGGTCCATGATGGGATGGCTGAAGAAATAGAAGCGGGGAAGCGGGGAAGGGGAGAAACGGGGAAGAGAATAGAAAAATTTCCCAAATCATCCTTTTGCCCTTTTCCCCTTTTATCCTTTTATCCCCAGGGCCAAAAGAATAGGGAGTTTCCCTGGAAACGGTTATCATTAAGCTAAGATGAAAAGAAGCCCCATTGCTTACCCCGGTTACCCCTTTGTTCTGGGGGGCGTGCTGTTAATTTTTCTAGGTTGGGCCCTGAGCTCGACCTCGCTTATCATCATCGGCATCGCCGGGGGCGGCTTTTTCGCCTATTTTTTCCGGGACCCGGAACGGCCTATCCCCGGGGATGCTGGGGACGTGGTGGCTCCCGCGGACGGCAAGGTGATCTTCGTGGACGAGGTCATGGAAGACCGCTTCCTCCATGGCCGGGCCAGGCGGGTGGCTATTTTTATGAACGTCTTCGACGTCCACGTCAACCGGGCGCCGGTAGCGGGGCGGGTGGCCGCCTTGGAGCATCGTCCGGGACAATTCAAGGCGGCCTTCCGGGGGGATGCCGACCAAGTCAACGAACAGCAGGCCCTGGTCCTGGAAACCGAGGATGGAGGCCGGATCCTGGCGGTGCAGATCGCCGGACTCCTGGCCCGGCGCATCGTGCCTTTTGTGGCCCCAGGCCGGCGCCTGGACCGGGGAGAGCGCTTTGGGATGATCTGCTTCGGCTCCCGGGTGGACCTCTATCTGCCGCCGAACGCGGAGATCCTGGTAAAGGTGGGGGATCGCGTCAAGGCCGGCAGCAGCGTAGTGGCGAGGTGGAAGTAAGGGGCGAGGGGGAAGCGGGGAACCGGAGAAGCGGAGAAAAAAGCAAATTCAGGAATCATCCTCAATCATTAATCCTTTTCCTATTTTCAGTTGCCGATTTTTTGTAGCCGCAGGCTTTAGCCTGCGCTGTATCAGGTTTTTACAGAAAACCGAAAACAGAAAACCGAAAACAATTTTCCTATAAAAATCCCCGGGGGGGCGGATCACCCTCCCCACGGCATGGCCCCTCAACAGGAGGCGGGTATGCGTTTTCGAGGCAGACGCAAGAAACGGGATCGGCGGCGGTTCCGGGGAGTCTATCTGCTCCCCAACTTGTTGACCACCGGCAGCCTGTTCTCCGGCTTTTATGCCATTGTGGCCGCCATCGACGGGCGGTTCTTACCCGCGGCCTGGGCCATTTTCATCTCCCTGGTGCTGGACGGCTTGGACGGCCGCATCGCCCGCATGACCCACAGCACTTCCAGCTTCGGGGTGCAGTACGATTCCCTGGCGGACCTGGTGGCCTTCGGGGTGGCCCCCGCGGTCCTGGTCTATCTCTGGGCCTTGAAGCCCTTCCACCAGTTCGGCTGGGTGGCCGCGTTTCTCTTCGTAGTCTGCGGCGCGCTCCGGCTGGCCCGCTTCAATGTGCAAACCGGTTCCATGGACCCCCGCTACTTCAACGGCCTCCCCATCCCCGCGGCAGCCATGGTCATTGCCACGTCCATCGCCTTTTACTACCAGATCGGCGAATGGGCCCCGGAGAAGCACAAGTATATCCTGGTAATGATCTATCTCCTGTCCTTTTTGATGGTGAGCAACATCAAATTCGTCAGCTTCAAAAAGGTGGAGTTCTTCAGCCGCCACCCCTTCCACACCCTGGTGGGCCTGGTGCTGGTCTTCGTGGTGGTGGCCACCGCGCCGGAGATCATGGGATTTTTGATCATGACCGCCTACGTGCTCTCCGGCCCCCTGAGCACCTGGTATTACTATTTCCGCCGGCGCCCCCTGCCGGAAAAGGTGGAAGAGGAGATCCCCGCGCCTAAGCCCGCGGGGCCTTAAAGACGGTTTTGGGTTTTCGGTCTTCGGTTTTCGGTAAAAAGATTAAAGAACGAAATAAGTTGCGTAAGATTGACTCAAGGCGGTAGGCCTGCAGGCGGCCTGCCGTTTTTATTATTAATGGGGGCAAAAAATATGTCATCTCGATGTAGGGGCGGGTTTAAAACCGGCCCCTACCGGGGTCCGAACGGGGGGCGGAAAGCGCCCGCCCGATTGCGGGGTTGTGCCGTTGGTGTGCCGTTTCCCAATTTTCAGGACGGGTGGCAGGTTCGGACGTGAATGTTAGCCTGCGCCGGCACAGGCAAGATGCCTGTGCCACCAAAGAAGGCTGCCGGGGGCGGCGGCGGGGGGCCGGTGTAGGAGGGACTCTTGTCTGGGAAAAGAAGAAAAAATTGTGTCTGTCCCTATTTTTACCATTTTAACTATTTTTACTTCCCCCCAAGCAACATCTCGAGTCGCCCGCGGACTGAAAATCCGCGTGTCCCCAGTTCGATTCTGGGCCCCGCCACCAATAATTACAAAGGGTTAGCCATTAGGCTAACCTTTTTTTATTCCTTCCTACGAAAAAATTACCCCCTATAATACCACCTTCAACATGACGCCGTTAGGGGGTTCATTAGGCCGCCTACCTATGGTGAATCAGCCCAAAATGGGGGTAAAGGTAAAAATCTGATAAACTAACTATATTGGCTAAATTTGTGCTATCATGTCTTTCAAGAGACCATTTTGCTCAAACGAAGAAGCTTTCCCAGTTAAAAACTCCGGAATAGAGGTCTCCAAAACAACTTATTTACTGCAATGGCCATAGCTGCCATATAATCCTGGTGAAAGATCATTTGGGATAGGTGGAGATAGATTTCTGTTTCATCTACAGCCATGAATGGAAGGTGGGTAATTTACATCGACATCGAAGGATTCGGCGTACTCTATGGCCGCGACAAACAAGTCCTTTTATCCCTTGGGGACTTGATGGAAGCGATCTTTCTTATTGCCGAAAAATTCTGCAATGAATCGCCAGATCGCATCTTCGCCCACCAAACGGGTGACGGATTTGTGATTGTAAGCGAATTTGGCGCCGAGTCCTTGGAAGTGCCTATTGCCATTTCCATTGCCCTGCTCCGTCACGTCGCCGCGCACGGGAGGTTCGCAAAGGCCTCAATCGGGGAGGGAGATTTTGCGGATATCACAGGCCTTTACCCTGATCGTGTATTGAAAGCCCGATTAAAAGATGGTTCGGTTCGCATGGGCGGTGGACTTATGACCCTTTTCCCAGTCATGGGAACTGGACTAATTGATGCCGTTGCCGTCGCTAAAAGATCGCCCAGCGGGGCCTTACTCACTGTGGCCTCTTCCAACCACACCCGCATACCGGCGGAGTGTGTCTTTAAAGTAGTTGCAGATGGCGCCGTGCTCTCTATTGACTGGGTGCATTCCCAATTGCTTCTTGTATCCCAAATTCAAGCAAGGACCGGTCTCAGGTGCCCAACTGTCGCCGAAATCGAGGAAGCGGTTTCCCAATACGCATCAACTCAGGGTCCTCCTCCGGGGTGGGTGGACAGCACATCACAGTTATTGAGCCTTTGTCCAATAGGGAAATAGTACAAGAGATATGATAAGGTTGGTCTTAAGTCATAATTTTTCGAATTGCCCCATTTTTTTATAATTAGTATTCTAGGTAGCACTATGCATGGTAAATTAATCATAGATGATTTATTTGAATATGATATTGAAGAAATTAAAGAAGGCGGGATGGGTATTGTTTTGATTTTAAAACTTTTATCAAACGCATGTCCATTTGATTTAACACATCGAATTAAAATGGCAGTTAAAACTTTCAAAGATGATGATTATGCTGAACAAAATAGGGATTTATTTGAACGTGAGTTGAATATTTGGATTAATCTTGATCACCCTAATATAGCAACACTTATTAAAGTAATATTTATTAAAAATAAGTTATATGGATTAATGCCATATTATGACTATAGCCTTAGTGATATATTAAAGAAAGAAGGAAGGATAGATATTAATAAATCAATATTAATCATGAAGAATATTATTAATGGACTTAATTTTGCATTCGATAATTACGGAATTATACATAATGATTTAAAACCTAATAACATATTATTAAAAATAATTGACAGTGATTCAATCTATTATTGTGTAAGCGATTGGGGCATAGCAAATATACAAAAGAGTATTTGCCCCCTTATTTCTAATAATGAATGTCTCCCGTCATCTTTTATCGATACTTTGACCCAAATGGGGACATTGCCATATATGAGTCCAGAGCGTCTAATTGGCTTTCCAGCAGATGTTAGATCTGATATCTATAGTTTAGGATTGATTTTTTTGCAATTATTGTGTGGCCATCTCCCTTTTTCTGGTCAAAAACCATTGCAACTACAAATATTAGAATTTGACTATTTCAATAAAGCCTCTGAATACTTGATAAATGCTTATGATTCTAAATTAATATCTTTGATATTAAAGTGTATTCATCCGGACATTAATCTAAGATATAATAACTATACGGAATTATCAAGAGATATAAGAAATCTTTCTAAAAGAAAAATATTTTCATTTTTTTAATCGATTAATATAGGAATTTGAAAATGGGTATTTTTGATTTTTTAAAGAAGAAGAAAAAAGAAAAAGATATTGAAGAAATATTTAAGAAGGCGAGTCGTTTTACAGAAGCAAAACAGCTTGTTGATAAAGCAATATCTTACAGAAACTTGAAACAGTATGATAAGGCTATAAAAACATTGGAAGATGTTCTAATTAATTATTCTTTTTATCTACCTGCGAAGACAATCCTTGGTACTACATTGTTGGCAAAAGGTGACTTGAATAAGGCAGAAAATCAATTTAATAAAATATTATCAGAACATTCAGATGATGGGCAATATGCTTTGACAGAAGTTTATGCTAACTTAGGTGCCTTAAATTATTTTCATAAAAATGAAAAAAAGACAGCACTAGAGTACTATCAGCTGGGATTAAAATCTCCCAGACCGGAAAATATTGATTCTAATACGTATGAATTACTTATTTCAAACATTTATAGAGATTTGTCTTTGCTATATTCTATAGAAGGTGATTATTTATCAGCTAAAAAGTATGCAATGTTAAGATTATCAGTTAATAAAAAATGCCCTATTGCATCGAAGGCTTATGGGGTATCATTATTTAATGAATTTAAGAACGATAAATTGTCACTAAAATATTTTACTGAAGACATTGAATGCAAAACATTAAATGAGGCAGTTGAATATATAATAAAATCTTTAGATAATAATCCTAAAGATTATTCAGTTGTGGCAGTTTTGGAAATTATAATGGATATGATTAGAATGACAAGATATTATAATAAAGACGATAAACTTTTTGATCAATATTATAAGAAATATGAGAAATATATAATTCTAAAAAATGATAGGAAAAAATTTCCTGAAGCTAAAATATATTATGATTTTGCGAAAGATCAAGTTATGAAAAACTTTAATAATATAATGGAAGGCTGCTTTGGTCTTAAAGTAGTCTACAAGGACGAATAAATATAAGTAAAGAACCGTCTATAACTACTTTTCTATGGCAGTACCCCTTTGCGGCCTTGGCGTCTTGGCGTGAGATTTTCGGGCACGGCAAGCCGTGCCCCTACAAAGGCCGGCGAATTTTTGGAATTTCCGGAGGGAAGTTACTTATACCAAGTTCTGTCGCAGATGCAACCAATTCTATATCTAACTGCATTAGTGTCCGGTATGGAAATTGCGTAGCCAGGCATTGCCGTTACCCAATGAACTTAACATGATGAATATTAAAGGAATTATGAAGGTGGGCGGTGCCCACCCTACCCCTGCAAAGCCAACATCCGTTCCAGGGCCAGCCGGGCCTCGGCCCTGATGGCTTCATCCACCGTCACCACATTGACTCCGCCCGGATCTTTTAGGGTCCCCAGGAGGTTTTCCAGGTTGATGCGAAACATGTTGGGACACAAGGAGTAATAGAGGTCCAGGACCTCCTTGTCCGGATATTCCATAGCCAGGCGGCGCACCAGGTTGATTTCCGTGCCCACGATGATGGTGGCGCCGGGCGGCGCGTTTTTCACATATTCGACAATAAAGCCGGTGGACCCGCAGGCGTCGGCCCGGGCCACCACCTCCTGGGCGCACTCGGGATGCACCACGATCCCGGCCTGGGGATACGCGGCTCTCATCTCCCTGATGTGCTCCACCTGGAAGCGGGTATGGACGTGGCAGTAGCCGTTCCACAGAATGAGTCGGGCCCGGCGGACGCTCTCCGGTGAGTTTCCGCCCAGGGGCTCTTCGGGGTCCCAAACGATCATGTCCGCTTCGGCAAGGCCCAGCCAATTGCCCACGTTGCGGCCCAGGTGCTGGTCCGGAAAGAAAAACACCTTATCTCCCTGGGTTAATCCCCACCTCACCGCGGTTAGGGCGTTGGCGGAGGTGCATACCGTGCCCCCATGGCGGCCGCAAAATGCCTTAAGCTGAGCGTCGGAATTCATATACACAATGGGAATAATCGTCTCTGAACCCGCGGCGTCCGTCAATTCCTCCCAGGCCATCTCCACGGATTCCAAATCGGCCATGTCCGCCATCAGGCAGCCGGCCCTGAGGTCGGGGATTTGCACCACCTGCCGGGGTTGGGAAAGAATGGCGGCGCTTTCCGCCATGAAGTGCACCCCGCAAAACACGATGAACCGGGCCTCGCGGTTGGCTGCGGCTTTTTGGGACAGGCCGAAGGAATCCCCCCGGTAGTCGCCCAGAGCGACGATTTCCGGCCGCTGATAGTGATGCGTCAGGATGAGGAGTTCCTTCCCCAGGGCCGCTTTCCTGGCCCGGATACGCTCCATCAATCCCGGGTCGGGTTCTTCAATTAAAACTGGCCTTTTGGCCGGCGCGGGCATCGGTGGTTTTTACCTCTCTTGTTTAGATGATCAACCAAGGTTGGCTTGGGGAAATTCATAAGCCTACTTAAATTATATATAATCAACGACTCTATTCAAAGGTCTCCCCGAAAAAAATCCGGGGTAAGCAGGGTAGGGGGGACTCGGCCCACCATAATCAGGCAAGATTCCCTGGCGCCATCTCAAAGGGGTCCTTTGGGCGAACCGGGAAATGGCGGGCCGTGCCCACCCTGTATAGTTATTTGCGCGCCATGGCCCAGATGATTTCGTAAGTCACTGGCACGGAGCCGTTGTTGCCGTAACCGGCTTTATAGAGAGAAGCCAGGGTCTTATACAACCGGGAGGAAAAAGGCCGGGGCCGGGGATTGGTGGCCCCCGTGGCTTGCAGGTCTTTGAGGAATTGGCCCACGGAGGGAAATTCGGCGCTCACCAGTTCCCGGCGTAACTCTGTCTCAGGAAAACCGGCCTGATGAAGCAGCTCCTTCCAGTTCCCTTGATCCAAAAACCCCTGGGCCGGGATTTCCGGAAGCGCCGTCAGACCCAAGAGCAGAGCGGCCTCCTGCAGAGACTGCCCCAGTTCCTGAAAGGTGCGGGGCCCCAGGGTGGAAAAGGCCAGGATCCCGCCCGGGGCGAGGCTCCGATGGTACGCGGCCAAGGTGGCGCCGGGGTGGGCCAGCCATTGGAAGGAGGCGTTGGAGATGATCACATCAAAATCGCCCCCTATCCAGGTCTCCCCATCGGCCACCAGCCACGCTATCCGTGGGTCCGCCCCCAGCCGGGCCCTGGCCCGCTCCAGCAGCGCGGCGTCCAGGTCCAGGGCCACCACCAGCGCCCCGGCATTGGCCCGGCGGATTTGCTCCGTTAGGTAACCGGTGCCGCAGCCGATTTCCAGGATGCGTCGGGCCTGGCGGATAAAGCCCCCGGCCTGTTTTAGCAATTCCTGGGCCATGGAACGCTGCATCCCGGCGTGAAGGTCATAAGAAGCCGCCCGCCGGGCAAAGTTGCGTCGAATACCGGGTTTGTTGTCCATGAGTGAGAAGTTTTTATGGTGCGTCGGATGCACCTTACATTTGCGCCTTTGCGCCTTTGCGTGAGGTTACTTATGGTGCGTAGGACGCACCCTACGTGAAGGACCCGTGGGGCGGGCCTCCGTGCCCGCCAATACTCTCATCTCTCAGTCAAGCTTGATATGCGGCGTAGGACGCACCCTACATGTAACCTCTAAAATCGCATTAAACTTTTCCGCCTGGGTCAGAAAGGGCAGGTGCCCCGCGTTTTCTAACCGGAAAAGCTTGGATCCGGGTATCTGTTCATGGAGAAACTGCCCCTGGGCCGGGGGCGCGATGGCGTCCCGATCTCCCTGGATAATGACCACTTCTCCGGAAACTTTCTCCAGCATACCGCGGCAGTCCTGGTGCACCAGAAAATCCAGACCCGCAGCCAGATTCTCTGGAGAGGCCGGAGACCTGAAATAACCCAAGATTTCCTCCTGAAAGGACGATTCTCCCGGGGCCAGGCACCTCTTGGCGAAATCCCGGAGCACCGCCCCGGGGTCGGTTTTCAGCCCCCGGCGCATGGCCCGCACCACGCCAGGCGGCTGGCCGTAAGGGTGGTCCGGGCGCCGGCAGAAGGATGCGGCCGCGCCTACCAGTACCAGCCCGGCAGGTCTGGCTGCCATCCCGGGCAGGGTCGCCAGGAGCATCATGCCCCCCAGGGACCAGCCCACCAGGACACAGTCCCGGAGAGGCAGATTTTCCAGATACTTTGCTATCCAACCGGGCTCCCAGGCGGGGATATCCGGAGCCAGCACTTCCATTGCCGCGCCCCAGGCTTCCCTCTGCCGCTGCCAAATGCGGCTTGTAGTCCCCCAGCCGTGAAACAAAACTAAAGTTTTCATATTATGTAAGGTACGCACTGCGCACCATCTTCGGCGCGTAAGACGCGCCCTACAATATCAATCCCATCTCTCTGGCCAGGCCCACAATTGTTTCCAGGGCCTGTTCCAGATCCTCCCGGGAATGGACCGCACACAGCGAAAAGCGCACCCTGGCCTTGCCCCGGGGCACGGTGGGCGGGCGCAGGGCCACGGCCATAAGTCCCCGGGTTCGCAAACCCGCGGCAAATTTTAGAGTTTGGGTGTTATCCCCTATCAACACCGGCACAATCTGGGTGGCGCTCCCCAGGGTGTCCAACCCGGCTTCTGTCAATCCCCGGCGAAACTGTTCGGCTTCCCGGAGGAGATATTGACGGGGTTCCGGGTCCCCCGGGATAATTTTTAGGGCCTTGCCGATGGCCCCTAAGACCGGCGGCGGCAGCGCGGTGGAATAGATGAAAGACCGGGCCCGGTTGTGGAGATATTCAATAAGCCGCCGGTCCCCGGCCACGTAGCCCCCCAGGGACCCCAAGGCCTTGGAGAAGGTGCCCATGTGAATGTCGACGCGATGGGTCAAACTTAGGGCCTCCGTTAACCCGGCCCCGGTGGGCCCCCAGATGCCGGTGGCGTGGGCTTCATCGATCATCAGCCAGGCCCCGTACTTCTCCTTCAGGGCCACCAACTCCGTCAGGGGCGCCACGTCGCCATCCACGGAAAACACCGAATCGGTGATAATCAGACGTCTCCGGGCCGCGCTCTTTTGCAGCAATTTCTCCAGACGGTTCAGGTCCCGGTGGGGAAAGCGTTGCAGCGTCGCGCCGGAGACCTTGATGCCGTCGTAGATGCTGGCGTGATTCAGCTTATCGCTGAAAATCATGTCTCCCGGACCCATGAGCGCGGAGATCACCCCCAGGTTGGCCATGTAGCCGGTGCTGAAAATCACCGCGGCCTCCACGCCTTTGAACGCGGCCAACTGCGTCTCCACCGCCTCGTGCAGGGCCAGGTGGCCCACCACCAATCGGGAGGCCCCGGCCCCCACCCCCCACTTTTCCCCCGCGGCCCGGGCCGCGGCTATGAGCCGGGGGTCCTGGGACAGGCCCAGATAATCGTTGGAGGATAAATTCAACAAAACCCGGCCCTGAACCCGCACCTTGCCCCCGGGCAGGACTTCCTCCACCACCTGCAGGCTACGCCGCAAGGCCTGGGATTCCAGGTCGTGCAGTTCTTGAGATAAGGTTTCTATCATTGTGTTTTCGGTTTTCTGTTTCGGTAAAAATAACCGGTAAGGGTCAGATTTCCATGGTCCAAGCTCAGATATGTAAGACGCGTCCTACGCACCTTCCACCTGGCGCCTTGAACTTTGAACTTTGAACTTTGAACCTTGCACCTTGAACCTGCCCCCTCAATCCATCACGCACTCCAGAAAGGCCCGGGCCGCGCAGGCGTTGGCCAGGTTGCGGCAGACCATATCCATGTCCTTTAGGAACGCGGCGCGGTTCTCCGGGCGGTTGAGGTCGGCCAATTCCCGCACCCGGCCCAGAATGGGCATCTCAGTGATGGCCTCAATGACCTCGGGGTTGGTTTTCTCCGCCAGAGACGGGTTGGCGGGATACCGGTTCAGGATCACCCCCGCCACCGGCAGACCGGCCTGCCGGGCCGCCATCACCGTGAGGGCCGTATGGTTGATGGTCCCCAGGCCCGGCCGGGCCACCACCAGCAAGGGCAGGCGCAGCCAGCGCACCAGGTCCAGGACCAGAAACTTATACCCTGCCAACGGGACGTAAAGGCCCCCCGCGCCTTCCACCGCAAAAAAATCATAGCGCCCCGCCAATTCCTTAAGAGCTTCGGCCACCCGGTCCCAATCAATCTCTACGCCTTCCTGGGCCGCGGCCACCCCGGGGGCCAGGGGGAGCCGCAAGGCAATGGGAGTGAGAAGATTTAGCGGTTCGTTCAAGCCCGCAAACTCCCCGGCCATTTTGGCGTCCGTGGGAATCAGCCGACCGTCCTGCTCAGGGCAGCCGCTCTGGACGGGTTTGAAATAAACGGCCCGCATGCCCCACTGGCGCCAGATGGCGGCAATGCCCGCGGTAATCCAGGTTTTTCCCACGCCGGTGTCGGTGCCGGTGACAAACACGCCCTTGATGCGAGGAATGGCAGGCAACTCCATGAGCGTAGAATCCTTTCTGTCCTGAAAAGTTCAAAGTTCAAGGTTCAAAGTTCAAAGTTAGGAGTATGCCCATCAGGACTTTTCATGTTTTACGGGTGGGCCGATAGACCCATGAGCAACTGCTTTGAAAAGTTTGAAGTTTCAAGTTTCAAGTTCGTGGGGCGGGCCTCTGTGCCCGCCTCAGCAGGGTGCGCACTGCGCACCAATAAAAGCTCGCCCCTTTTCATGCTTCTGGAGAGAGCCAACGGCTCATGAGTGACTTTTTCCAATTGATGGCGGCTTATGGTCCTAACCACCAAGACACCAAGGACGCCAAGGTACACAAAGGAATCATTGGTTGAGGTTCAAAGGGTTTGCCTTTGGGCATCAATTTAAAGCTTTTCTTGGTGAACCTTCGTGCTCTTGGTGTCTTGGTGGTGAATTTTGCAGTGCATACTGCGCGCCTATTCTTCCAACCCCAGGTCCGCCAGCATCTGCCGGTCTTCCTCCGGCAGGCGGCCCTTGGTGGTGAGATAATCCCCGGTCATCAGCGCGTCCGCGCCCGCGGCAAACATCAAGGGGGCCAGGGAGCCCAGGGTCACCTGGCGACCGCCGCAGATGATGAGGGACTTATCCGGAAATAACAGGCGAAACGCGACAATAATCTTCAGGGCCTCCAGGGGCGTGAGCCTGGGTCGGTCCGCCAGGGCCGTGCCCGGCAGGGGATGGAGGAAATTCAGCGGTATGGCGTCGGCTTCCAACGCTTTTATGGCCTGGGCCATTTCCCAGCGCTGGGCCACGCTCTCCCCCAATCCGAAGATGCCCCCCACGCACACCGACAGCCCCGCGTCCTTGGCTGCCTCAATGGTGGCGACGCGCTCCTGAAAGGTATGGGTGGTGCAGATTTGGTGGAAATGGGAAGCCGCGGTCTCCAGGTTGTGGTGAAACCTAAACACCCCGGCGGCCTTCAATTCCTTTAGGAAAACCCGGTCCACAATGCCCAGGGAGGCGCACACCTCAAGGGGCGCGCTCCGGCGGATGGCTTCCACCGCCCTTAAAATGGCCTCTTGCTCCCGGCGGGCGTTGATGCCCCGGCCGGAGGTGACGATGGAAAACCGCGCCGCGCCCTGGGCCGCAGCCTGCCCGGCCGCGTCCGCCAGTTTTCCCCGGTCCAGCAGCGGATACTTGGCGATCTCGGTCCGGGATTGCACCGATTGGGAGCAAAAGGCGCAGTCCTCGGAACACAGCCCGCTCTTGGCGTTGATGATGACGCAGAAACTCACCCGCCGCCCGAAACCGCGCTCCCGCAGCCGGGAGGCTTCCCCCAGCCGAGGCCAAAACTCCGGCCAATCCAGTCGAAAAATTTCTTCCCAATCCTGATAACGCATATTTTTTCCATAAGTAGAATCACCTACGGAACACTGATTGTCAACCAGTAAAATTGTTCAGGTTTACAGTGATGGGAATTGCGCCCATCACCACGATACCTACCCACCTTGGCAAGAAGAAAAAATGTCTCCGCCGGCTCCGGCCTGCGCCCCTGAGCCACAATCCTTCAATCTTGGAGAATCCCGGTTCCCAAAATGATTAATGAAAAAAAGCAAGGATGCCGAAAACCTTACAAAAACCTTTTGTGATTGCCCAAGCGGCGCAATATAATACCATAAATTTTTTTGGGTCAGATTTCGCACACCCAAAAGGAGTTATCCGGACAAACGAATCCGGGGGTCCATGGTTATCTTTCCGAAAGGCCGATTGCGGCAAAACCGGGGAAAATGTGGAACCGCCGCCCCGGTCTGTGCTTTGCGGGTCTGGGCGAGCCGGCGAGGGGGCCTACTCTATATTTCCTTAGACGATTGGTTTATCAATCCCATTAAAGGTGAGTTATTCGCACTTAGAGGGTGCGAAACTTGACTTATGAATTCATCAAATAGTCCCCCCTCCGACACCCCATGGCTTGATTTTTCGGGGCCCAGCGAAGTGGCGCCTGCGACTGACCGTTCCCGCCTTTCCGGAATCAAATCTCCTGCTTACCGAACTTACCGGTGGGTCCTGGTGGGGGGATGGATCTTGTTGGCGGCGGTCTCCCTGGGATGGGATCTTTATACTTATAAAGAGGGAAACTTCCAGGTTGCCCTGAGTGCGGCCCGGGTCAACTTTGAAAAGGACCTTCTATACCGCCGGTGGGCCACGGTCCACGGAGGGGTTTACGCCTCGGTGTCCCCAGAGACTCCGCCCAACCCTTATCTGGCCCAGGTTCCAGAGCGGGATATTCAGACCCCCTCGGGTAGGCAATTAACCTTGATCAATCCGGCCTACATGGTAAGGCAGGTCTATGACTTTGCCGGTAGCGATTCCAGGGCGCAAGCCCACCTCACCAGTCTTAAGCCGCTGCGGCCGGAGAACGCCCCGGACGCCTGGGAGGCCCTGGCTTTAAAGTCCTTCGAGCAGGGGAACCCGGAAGCCCACGGCGCTGAATCCCTCAACGGCCGACCCTATCTGCGCCTGATGAAGCCGTTAGGCACCGAGAAGGGGTGTCTGAAATGTCATGCCCATCAGGGCTACCGGGAAGGCGACATCCGGGGCGGCATCAGCGTCTCCATCCCCCTGGAGCCCCTATGGGCTGCCGCACGCCGGGAAGAGATTTATCTGTTTGTGGGGCACGGAGTCTTATGGCTCTTGGGATGCCTGGGCATTATGTTCATGAGCCGGCGCCTGGGACGCTCTTTTAAGGAGCAACGGCGCGCCGAAGGCGCCCTGCGAGAGGCCAATTTTTCCTTAAAGACCTTGGTGGACCGGTCACAACAGCGCCACCGGGAAATCGCCCTGATCAACGAGATGTCGGATCAGCTGCATGCCTGTGTGACCCTTGAAGAGGCCCACCGGGTGGTGGGGTTGTTCATGCCCCGGTTATTCCCGGACACCCCGGGGGCCTTGTTTTTGCTCAATGCCTCGAAAAATCATTTGGAACTGGCGGTGAGCTGGGGGGGACCCATCCTGCCCCAAACTGTATTTTCCCCGCCGGCGTGTTGGGCCTTGCGACGGGGCCGGGCCTATCTGTTGGAGGATACGGAGCATGGACTCTTCTGCGATCACCTGATCCCGCCCCTATCCGGTCCCTATCTCTGTGTGCCCATGGCGGCCCAGGGGGAGACCCTGGGGATTTTCCACGTGCAGTGGGAGGCCGGCCGGCAAGCCGGTCCGGCAGATGAATCCAACGGATTCCGGGAATCCATCCAGACCCTGGCCCTGGTAGTGAGCGACCACCTGGCCCTGGCCTTGGCCAACCTGAGGCTCCAGGAGATCCTGCGCCACCAAGCCATCCGGGACCCCTTAACCGGCCTGTTCAACCGGCGCTTCATGGAAGAAACCCTGGAACGGGAACTGAGCCGGGCCCACCGACAGGCCGGTTCCCTGGGGGTCATCATGATGGACCTGGATCACTTCAAGAACTTCAACGATACCTATGGCCACGCCGCCGGTGACCTGGTGTTGAGCGCCCTGGGACGCCTCTTGCAGAGCGGCTTCCGCAAAGAAGATGTGCCCTGCCGCTACGGCGGGGAAGAACTGACCATCATCATGCCGGACGCGACCTTAGTGGTCACCCGGGCCCGGGCCGAAGAAGTGCGCCAGGCGATCAAGAATCTTCAGCTGCAAAGAGAGGGGCAAGCCCTGGGCCAGGTCACGGTTTCCCTGGGGGTGGCCGCCTTTCCGGAGCACGGCGACACCCCCGAAACCCTCCTCCAGGCCGCGGACGCAGCCCTCTACCGGGCGAAGCGCGCCGGGCGGGATCAGTCGGCGACTGCGGGGGAGGGATAAAGAACAGGGGGTCAGGGAGTACGGGGTTGGGGCAATAATGTTCGCTTAAGCGCTGGAAACCATGGAGGCCCACCAAACACCTTTGAAAAGGACCGCCGCCACCGGCTGTTCAAACACCGGTGGGCTTCCGGTGCAACTTTTCATGGTTTACGGGTGAGCCAACGCCTCAGGAGCAACTTTTATAACATGTTCAGATTCAGATGCGGCCAACTCAATGGATAACCTATTGATAATTCCCTCTCTTTTAACTGAAAACCGAAAACCTTAGTAATTCTCACCGCCTCGGAACATAAACTTCCCTGGGTTTCAACCCCTCTGACGGGCCGATGAGGCCCTCGCTTTCCATGGTTTCGATGATGCGGGCGGCCCGGTTGTAGCCGATGCGCAGCCGCCGCTGGAGCATGGAGATGGAGGCGTTGCGGGTCTCCGCCACCAACTCCACCGCGTCCTGGTATTTCTCGTCTTTTTCCCCCATTTCCGCGGCTTCCGCCTCCTGGGCCTGGAGGTCCAGAATCCCCGGCTGGAACTCCGGCGAGGCCTGGCCCTTGAGGAACTCCACCACCCGGCTCACCTCTTCTTCGGACACGTGCGCGCCGTGGATGCGCTTCAACCGGGAGGTGCCGGGAGGCAGAAACAGCATGTCCCCCATACCCAGGAGACGCTCCGCGCCCATGTGGTCCAGGATGACCCGGGAGTCGGCCCGGGCGGACACCTGGTAGGACACCCGGGTGGGGAAATTGGCCTTGATGAGTCCGGTAATGACGTCCACCGAGGGCCTCTGGGTGGCCACAATCAGGTGGATGCCCGAGGCCCGGGCCTTCTGGGCAAGCCGGATGAGATACTCTTCGGTGTCCCGGGAGGAGACCAGCATCAGATCCGCCAGCTCGTCGATGACCAGCACTATGTACGGCAAGGACCGGGGAAGCAGGCCCTCCTCCTCCCCGGGCTCGGGTTTGCGGACCCTGGCCTTCTGGTTAAAGCCTTCGATGTTGCGTACCGACAAGTCCGACAGTAGCACATAGCGCCGCTCCATTTCCATCACCGCCCAATGGAGGGCCAGGGTCGCCTCCTTGGGATTCACCACCACGGGATGCAGCAGGTGGGGGATGCCTTCGTAGGTGGACAGTTCGATACGCTTGGGGTCGATGAGGATAAAGCGCACCTCTTCGGGATTGGCCTTGTACAGGATGCTCAAGATCATGGCGTTGAGGCCCACGCTCTTGCCGCTGCCCGTGGCCCCGGCGATGAGCAGATGGGGCATCTTGGCCAGGTCCGTGACCACCGGCGTGCCCATGATGTCTTTGCCCAGGGCCAGGGTGAGGCGGGAGGCGGATTTCTGGTAGGCCCCGTCCGCCAGGATATCCCGGAGGGCCACCACCTGGCGCTTGGGATTGGGAATCTCGATGCCGATGACGGCCTTGCCCGGCACCGGGGCCACGATGCGGATGGACAGGGCCTTCAGGGCCAGGGCCAGATCGTCGGCCAGGCCCGTGACCTTGCTGATCTTCACCCCCGGCGCGGGCTCCAGCTCAAAGCGGCTTACCACCGGGCCGGTCATGATGGCGGTGATCCTGCCCTCCACCCCGAAATGGCGCAGGGTGTCTTCCAGCTTCTGGGCCTGGGCCAACATCACGCTTTCCTGCACCTGGTGGTCCCAGGGGGCCGCGGCGTCCAGGAGGTCCAGGGGCGGCAGGATAAACTTTCCCGCGGCTCCGGCCCGGCGCCGGGGGGCCGGCTCCGGCGTTACCGGGGGCGACACCGGGGGCGGGGGCGCCTCAACATCCTCGGGCCGGCCGTTTTTGGTGATCACCGGACGCCTGGGACCCCGCGTTTTGGCCGGGGTTTCCGGCGCTTCCTTTCTCCTCCATATCAGGGCCCAGATTTTCTTCACGCTCTGAACCATGAGAGCCATGAGCCCCAGATAGGACAGGCGGGTCACTCCCATGAGACTTATCAGAAACAGCAGGGCCAGGGCCAGGACCGCGCCGGTGGGATTGAGGGCCCCCTGAAGTCCCGCAGCCAGGAGGTCCCCCATCCAGCCGCCGCTGTGAATCCAGCCCTCGCCCCAATGGAGGCGGGGCCACATCAGGGAGAGCAGCCCGGCCCCGGCCAGGAGCGCTCCCAGACCGGCCAAAGCCTGGACCCGGGACACCTCCTCCAAACTGCGGCGGTGGGACTCCCAGGCCAGACCCAGGAGGATAAGGGGGATGAAGAAGGCCGCGGCCCCCAGCCCTCCCATGAGGCAAGCCGACAGGAGCGCCCCGGCCTTGCCGGCCCGGTTTTCCACCCCCGTGGCGTTCCACATGGGTATCAGACCCTGGGGGTCGGTCAGGTTATGGCTGATTAGCGCCAGAAAACCGAACCCCGCCAGGCCCAGCAACAGGAGTGCGGCCATCTCCTGGCCCAGGCGCCGTTGCCAGGTGCGCGGCGGGGACTCCGGCGACTGCGGCCCGGCCTTGCCTTTCCGGGAATTGTTGCCTTTCTTGGCGTTCTTGGGGGCGGCGGTTTTGGCCATAAGCAACCTGGAATGAGCTATTATTGTTTCTTTGTGAACCTTGGTGTTCTTGGTGTCTTGGTGGTTAAATATTCTCACCACAAAGGCACAAAGGACACCAAGGTTCACTAAGGATTTATACGATTTTCCGTTTTAGATGCTACCGATTGGACGGGCGACTTATTGCAAACCCTTCCTTTTAACAGAAAACCGAAAACTGTATTAATCCGATTCCACCGCGCCGATGAAATGGGGCTCCGCTCCAGGTGCAGTGGGGGCCAGCCGGCGCCGGGAGGTGATCCCCTGCAACCGGGGTAAAATCGAGGCCATGGTTTCCGTCCCGATGGCCAGCTGCTGATAGACGATGATCCCCGCGTCGGCCACGGCTTCTTTCCAGTAGGCGTCCCGGGCCGCATCCCGGGAGCCGTAGGACATCTCGAAAAAGACCTTTTCAATCTGGGCCGTGGCCAGGAGCTTGAGGCACACGAAACAGGGCTCCAGGGTGACATAGAGGCTGGCGCCCTTAATGGCAATGCCGTGCTTGGCCGCCTGGGCGATGGCGTTGGCCTCGGCGTGGGAGGCCCGGCAGTAGTTGTACTTGTCCACGTCGGGAATTTGCATGGCCCGGCGGAGGCAGTAGGGGGACCCGTCCGGCATCTCCTGGTCAACGCAATGCAGCGCGCCGGGCATGGAGCCGTTGTAGCCGGTGGCCAGAATCTGCCGGTCCTTCACCAGCACCGCGCCCGTAGGCCGGCTGTTGCAGGTGGACCGGGTGCTCACCAGCTTGGCGATGAGCATGAAGTATTCATCCCAGGAGGGTCGCATATCTTTCCCACCTCATTTTGCCATATCCCGCAATTCCATTACCGGAATATTTCTTATTGCCTCACAAGCCGGAGGCCTGCACCACCTATCAAGACCCCCGTTTTGTTCCAATTTCCCATAGGTTTCCAGTATGACCCCCAGGGCTTATTGTCGCCATGTTAACAAAACCACCCGGACAAATCAATGCAAGGTTCGGGAAAAGGAAAGGTCTCAGTCAACCCCAACCTTGCATTTGTGATCGCCCCTTATGTTGGGCCTTAAACTGCCTTCGCCGGGAAGGGGTGCCCGGGACGCCGTGTCCCGTCCCCAGCCCCAGCCTGACAACGATTTTCAGAGATCTGCCGATCCGCCGGGCAACGAAAAGAGGCCGCCCGAAGGCGGCCCCATGGTTTTGCCGGACCTGATCAGCCGTGGTTTGAGGAGGTTATTAAGGGCCCACCACCTGAAACGGCCGCATCATGTCGTTGTCCTCATGTTCCAGGATATGGCAATGCCACACATACTTCCCGGCCAAGTCAAACTTGGCCTTGATGCGGGTAACCTGGCCCGGGTACGCGACGACCGTGTCCTTGAAGCCGGTTTCCCAGACTTCCGGCGGCGTTTCGCTACCGGGGATGAGTTCCGCGGGCTGGGTGGCCACACCATCCACGTCAACCGCCAGTCCCTGGCGGTTCACCACCTGGAACATCACCTGGTGCAGGTGGATGGGATGGGCGTCCGCGGTGAAATTGAAGATTTCCCAGACCTCGGTGGCGTTGAGGCCGATGCTTTCGGTATTGGGGTCATCGAAGTTCAAGGGGTTCGCGGTGTTGTCGGAGTTGAGGGTCCCCAGCCGGGCCATTTTGGGCCCGAAGGGCACTCCCAAGGGGTCAAGCACCACATTGCCGTCAACATCGGTGGCCACCAAGACCGTGAGGGAGGAATCCTCATTCAGGGAAAGCTTACGGGTATTGTCAGCCGGGCCCAAGGGCGTCAGGTTGGGCAGATGCAGGTTTTTGGCGGGGTTCCGACTCGGGTCGGCGCCCTTCCGGGGACCCACGATGAACTTCATCACCTGGCCGGTGGTGTCGGGATCGGCAAAGGCGAAGGCATCCGGGGCCCGGCCGCCGCCGAAGGGCTCATCGGGACCCTCGTTGATCAGATAAACTGCCGTGCCCACGGGCAGGCCGGTGAAGTCCACGATGACGTCGGCCCGTTCCGCCGGGGCCACCAGCAACTCCGCCAGGTTCACTGGGGCCGGCAGGAAGCCGCCCTCGGTGCCGATTTGCCAGAAGTTGCGCACCGGCACGCCGGGCCGGACCAAAGGATCAGTGGTCAGCTTCAGGATGAGGAACCGGGAGTTGCAGCCGTTGAGCAGCCGAAAGCGGTACCGCCGGGCCTCCACGTTGAGGTAGGGCCAGGTCTTGCCGTTGACCACCATGGTGTTGAAGAAGGCCTCGGGGTTCCAGATGGGAGAGATGTCGCTGATGACAGGAGCAAGCGCCGGGATAAAGGGTATTTGTAATTCCCCCGCGCCGGGGAACTGCGGGTCCTGCCCCGGCACATTCAGACCCTCAAAGAAGGCCCGGTTATCCGGGTAAAACAGAGACCCGTCGGTATTAAAGGCGCGGTCCTGAATGGCCAGGGGAATCTCAAAAAACCTGCGCTTGGGCGGGTCGTTCACTCCGGGGGCGGGTCCGGGGAGCTGGTTGCCGTTCAGGTCGGAGTTGCCGCCCCGGAGGAGATAGAAAGCCGCCAGTCCGGAGTACACGTTCAGCCGGGTAATCCCCATGGTATGATCGTGGAACCACAGGGCCGTGGCCCGCTGGTCATTGCGATACTGAAACACCGCGGCGCCGGGGTCGGTGGGGGGTACTGAAGCATAATCCGTGCCCTGGGTGGCATATCCCGCCGGAATGTCATTGGCCGCCGGGAGAAACCACTGCATGGGGCTGCCGTCGCTGTCAGGCTGCACATGGGCGCCGTGCAAGTGGACCACCAGGGGCACCGGCCCGGTGTAAGGCGTGGGGTCCGTGCCTTTGGAATCCTTGCCGGTCTCGCCACCCCCAGGGTTGGGCCACATCAGGGTCTGATCCACCGCAAACAGATGGGGACGAAAGGCGCCGGTGGCGTCCTTGAGGTCGTTGATCCACTTCACCCGCACCGCCCGGTTGACCCGGGCTTCAATGGTGTAACCCGGGTAGTTGAAGGTGTTGGGATGATTAATGGAACCATAGCCCCACACTGTGGTTGGGGGGAGGGCGCCGGGCAGCACCTGCTGCTGGAACTGCCGCATGGCAATCTCGTAGTAATCGATATTCCTGGGAACCCCCGCCAGATTTCTGGTCTTGGGCATGGCTGGCGGGATCACCAGATTTTGAGCGAGGTCGGCGTCGTACTTGGGAATGGTGGTGGGGTCCAGGGTGCCGCCCGGCACGAAGGCCAGAGCCATGGACCCGGTGAACAGAACAGCCATGGCCGCGAGCGCCGCGGCCGGTCCAAACTTACTCCATGCGCCTTTCATCTTGATCTCCTCTTGCAAAGTTACCAACCGAACTACCGCCTTATACTTTCACTTGGAACCGTCGCTGGGAGCCTCTTTGCCACTTCCTTGGTCTCCCGGTTCGATTGCCCCCGGCAATCATATTACTTAGGATGATTCCATATATAATAAAGAATAAGTTGAAGTAAATGGGTAAAAGTACCTAATTTGGACTAGATAAATTAACCAAGGCCGATAGTTATCTCTATTGTCTGTGGATTTTTCTATAGTAATTGAAGTAAGTTGCGGCAGAGAAATAATTGATTTCTTTTTTTAGCCGTTTGCAGAAGGACCCTCTATTGCGTCGGGGAGGGAGGGTTATACAGTATGCAATTTGAAGGAAAAGGAACAAAGATTATTAATAAATTATATAGTGAATTTATATAGCTTAACAAAGGGATTCCTATTGCAAGATAGGCGCAGTTTTACTTCCGAAAACCGGTTTTAAAAGAGCGCACCTCGCCCCAGGCAGCCCTGAGACCTCCCGATGGGGTACGGCCTATAATTTCCTCAAATCAATCACCAAGGGCGAGGTCTTCGGTTTCCCGGGGATTGAGGCCCGCCGCGGGTTCATCCATCATCAGCAGGCGGGGTTCCTGGGCCAGGGCCCGGGCGATGGCCAGGATCTGCTGCTCGCCGCCGCTCAGGGTGCCTGCGGCAAAGGAGTAGTGTGGGGAGAGGCGATTAAAATCCCGGCGGCGACAGTAAGGGCTGCCATCGGGTATCGCCTGGTCCACGCAATGCAGCGCGCCGGGCATGGAGCCGTTGTAGCCGGTGGCCGGAATCTGCCGGTCCTTCACCAGCGCCGCGCCCGTAGGCCGGCTGTTGCAGGTGGACCGGGTGCTCACCAGCTTGGCAATGAGCATGAAGTATTCATCCCAGGATGGGGGCATAATTCTCCGATTATTAAGTCTCTTTATGATAATGATATTTCTAAAAAGCTTGCACAGGCTGGAAGCCTGTGCCACCAGGGCTTTTTTCCTTTAGGTTGGTTAATTGCTTTTTCCATTACCTTTTGAGAATAAGGTGGCAACAGTGGAATAAAAAATCAAATTAGAACCAAGACTTGGTGGCACAGGCTTCCAGCCTGTGCAGCTCTTTCATTTAAATTTCTTGCCACCGGAGCTTTTCAGGCATATGGAGGTTTGCCCCCCAACAACTCGCCTTGTCAGGTATTTTTAAGGTTCATCCGACTAAAGCGTACCTGGTTTCCTGAAGGCATCCCCCTCTCTCGTTCCCAAGCTCCCGCTTGGGAACGCACTTGGGTGGAAAGCTCCTGCTTTCCAATATTAATAGGCTTAAGGTCCCGCAAAGAGGGTCTGATACCAATTCGCAATCAAACGGTTTTTTTCGTAGGGGCGAACCTTGGGTTCGCCCCTACGTTTTAACACCTCTTTGATAGCAACTCGGTATGGTGCAAGCGGTTCTAACAGCTTGGGAATGGCGGAGTAAGGGACTGTCTGGAGTGTTGGAGGTCGATGTATAGGAGGGTTTTAAAGAAGTTGCCCAAGGGGGAGCTTGGGAACGAGGATAAAAACCATCTCTTGTCAAAAAGTACGCGAAAATCGGATGAACCTTTTCTTGGTCAACCTACTCGCCGGGGTTGGAGGGGTTCAAGAATTTTGACGGGGAACCTGCATCATTATTGGTGGCGGGGCCCAGAATCGAACTGGGGACACGCGGATTTTCAGTCCGCTGCTCTACCGACTGAGCTACCCCGCCTCACCGGATTGATTTACCCCGCGCCCGGAATTTTGTCAATATAAAATCGACCTTGCCAAATCGTGCGCTTCCGTGGAAAATAGCTTCATTATATTATAAGAAAGGGTCTCTGATTGAACCTCATCCTCATTGCCGGCGCGGAAACCCAGACCAGCCAAAACCTGGCCCGGATTCTGGCGTCAGGCCCCTATGACGCCAGGGTCTGCCTTCCGGAGGAACTGCTCCAAGAAGTCCAGGCCCAGGCCCCGGCCCTGGTCATCCTGATGGCGGACCCCGAAGCGGAGGGCCATCTGGTGCGGCGCCTAAAGGAGACGGCCCCGGAAGTGCCCGTCATCATGGCCCTGCCGGAGTTCTCCGACACCGCCGCGACCCGGGCCCTGGAAGCGGGCGCGGATGAGTTCTTGCTGGCGCCCTTCCAGCCCCGGGAGGTGCTGGCCCGGGTGGCGGTGCTGCTGCGCTTGCAGCATGACCAGCGGCTGCTCATGTCGTCCCAACGGGAGTTCTCCCGCTTATTTCAAGAGATGACGCACCCCCTGTTTTTCTGCGACCGTTCCGGCGCGTCCTGCAGCTTAAATCCCGCGTTGCTGCGCCTGCTGGGATACTCCGACAAAGGAGACCTCCGGACGCCCCAGACCTTGGGGGAGTTGCTCTACGGCCCGGAGGATCGGGAGCGCCTGGAGCAGCTCCTGTCGCAGACCTCGGAGATCACCCATGCCAAGCTGCACCTGCGGAGCAAAAGCGGCCTGCCGGTAACGGTGCTCCTCAATGATCTGGCGCAGCCGGCCCGCCCCCGGGAGTTCCTAAGCTTTCAGGTGCGGCCCGTGGGCTCCCAGTCTCCCTTGAAAAAAGCCCTTAAGGGGTTGGTGGAGCACTTCCTCCCCAGCGCCCGGGACTGGCTTGCCCTGCTCCAGCTTACCCCGCTTCTGGGGGGCCGTTATGAGAAGGTGAAAAAGTTGGGCCAGGGAAGCTTCGGAGAGGTCTGGCTGGTGCTGGATACCGAAGCCATGGGCGCCCAGCGCCACTTTGTAGCCAAGATTCCCTTCAATAAACTGGCCAACCCCAAATTCCGCAAGGAAGCCACCATCTGCGGGAAATTGGCCCCTCATCCGGGGGTGGTGGGGCTGGTGGACACCCTGGAGGAGGACGGGAAAGTCATTCTGATTCAGGAATACGTGGAGGGGCCAACCCTGTCGGACATGCTGGGGGAGGAATTGCCCCGGCCCCTGGTGGAGCGCATCATCCTGCAATTGATCGAAGTGGTGGCCCACGCCCACAGCCACCGCATCATCCATCGGGACATCAAACCCAACAACATCATCATCCAACCCGACGGCGTCCTGAAGCTCCTGGATTACGGGGCCGCCAAGATTCTCCGGGAAAAGGACATCAGCGCCACGGTGGTGGGTTCCCGGCCCTTCATGGCGCCGGAGCAGATCATGGGCGAGAGCGAGCGCCGCAGCGACATTTGGGCCATCGGGGTGCTCATGTATCTTCTTTACACCATGGAACTGCCGTTTTACAGCGAGGTGGAGAAGGTCCTAATTGACATAATTCTGGAGCAGGAACCCACACCGCCCCGGGAGCATAACCCGGAGATCCCCCCGGCCCTGGAAACCATCATTATGAAATGCCTGAAGAAAAAGTTGGATGAGCGCTACCCCCACGCCCGGGCCTTAAGGGATGATCTTCTGCGCCAGTTTCCCCATTACGGCACCCAGACCGGAAGGTGGCCATGGATCCACTGACCCATGCGGCTACCGGGGTGATCATCTCCCAATTGCTGCCCTTACCGTCCCGCTTCTGGGGGGTTATGGCGGGGGTGGCCTTTGCGGTCCTTCCCGATGTGGATTATTTTCTGGCGGCCTGGGACCGACTGGCCTTTATTCGGCACCACCGGGGCTTCACCCATTCTTTGGCGGCCATCCCCCTCCTGGCCCTGTTGGGTGCGGGGGTTAGCTCCGCCATAGGAGGTCGCGGCTGGTTCAAGCCCCTTTTCCTTTTGGGACTGGCCGCGCTCACCAGCCACCTGGTCCTGGATTGGGCCACGTCCTACGGCACCCAGATATTGAGCCCCTTCCTACGGCAAAAATTCGCCCTGGACTGGCTGTTTATCATCGACCCCTATCTCACCGGGCTGTTGCTCCTGGGGGCCATTGCCGCGCTGGTTTCTCCGGATCGGGGCCGGAAACTGGGGGCCGGGTTTTTAGGGGCGGCCATGGCTTATTTCTGCCTCTGCGGGCTCTATCATCACCAAGCCCTGAAGGTGGCCCGCCAGGTGTATCAGGAGGCCGCTATCGGGGGCCGAGTGGCCGCGTTGCCCCAGCCTTTCTCCTGCCGGCGCTGGCAACTGTTGGCTGCGGGGCCGGAAGGCGTCCGGCAGACCTTTGTGCAATTACCTTACGGGGCATTCTTGGGATACATGCCGCCGGTCAATTTCGGAGCCGCGCTCCCGCCTCCCGGCCAGGATTGCCGGGTTCCACCGGCGGCATATCTGCCGCCCCAGGAACTGCGGGTCCAGCTCTGGCCCGGGGTGGCGCCGCCTTTGGAGTACAATCCCGAGGCCCGGCGGATTCTGGACATCTTCCTGGATTTTGCCCGGTTCCCTTTGCTCTACCGCCATCATCCCCAGGGAGCGGGGGAAGTCCAGGAATGGCTGGACCTGCGTTTTTCCGTGCCGGGGCGGGCTATCCCCTTTGTCCTGCAACTGCGCCTGGATGCCCAAGGCCGGCTGCAAAATTGGACCCTGGGCCGCTGCGGGTAGAAAAACCCTTTAGTAACTTATTTCTGTGATTCGTGTTTTTTCTGGCAAAAAATTAGCTAAAAACCTTTTGGTTCCGGCTTTTCCGGGTTCG
>CAZUBT010000039.1:0-28833 GCA_964618815.1 uncultured Desulfobacterales bacterium
GCCGTTGGCCACTTCGATGAACAGCTTGGCCACGCCCCGGGCGTGGTCGCTGTGGCTTGCCGTGCCCGCGGCCACCATGCGGGCGAAGTTCCGGGCCACGATGGTTTCCGCGGTGGCGCCGCACAGGCCCATGCGCTGTTTTTTCTCTTCGCCGGTCTCGCCTTCTTTCTTCTTGGGAGGCGGCACCCGACAGGGCCCCTGGGCGCAGATGCGACAGCAGGCGCCTTCAATGCCGATGGGACAGGGCTTCATGGCCTTGGCGCGATCAAAAATGGTCTCAATGCCCTCGGCCTGGGCCTTCTTGAGCATCGCCTGCGCCGCGGGGTCCATGGATAGTTTTTCAAATTCTAACTCGGCCATAAAAAACTCCTTATTTCAGCAGGTTAATCCATAGTAATGACAATATCTCCTATTTACCATTATTACCATCTATACATAATCATGTCAAGGTAAAATTTAACGGGAAGGAGGGGGCAGGAGGACCACGCGAAAGCCGATATAGCCGTCGGCATAGTCGGGGGGGGCGGATTGCCGGGCAGCGGCGCGCAGCTCCCGGGCCTGGGAAAACCAGGAGCCGCCCTTGAGCAGTCGTAAGACCCCGGGTTTAAACGGGCCGCCGGCTCCCGAAGGAGTGTATTGATCCAGGCACCATTCCGCCACATTGCCGGCCATATCGTACAGGCCGAAGCCGTTGGGAGGAAACGAGCCCACCGGGGCGCTGAGGCGCTGGGGCCCCTGGCGGTAGTTGGCCCGAAACACTCCCCCTGCGTCGGGAAGTTCTTCGCCCCAGGGATAGGACTTCCCTATGAGGCCCCCCCGGGCCGCGGCCTCCCATCGGTCTTCCGTGGGCAACTGGTGGGATTTCCCGGTTGCCTGGGTCAGCCACCGGCAAAAGGCCGCGGCGTCCTCCCAGGTGACTCCCACCACCGGCTGGGAAGGTGAGTTGAGGTTCTTATCCTGCCGGTACAGCGGTGGCTTATGGCCGGTGGCCTGGAGAAACCGGCCGTATTGGGCGTTGGTGGTTTCGGTCACCGCGATGTAAAAGGGTTCCAGCCTGACCCGGTGGGGCATGGCCTCATCGGCGTAACGCCCCGGTTCCTGGGGCGGCGACCCCAAAAGGTAGTTACCGCTGGGGATCAACCGGAACCGGATGCCCTGGTGCTCCAGCCCTTCCTGGGCCGGAGCCGGCAGGCCGTTTAATAAAATCCCCAGGAACCAGCCGATCCCGAGAACTAGTCGGAGCGTCTTTCCAATATCCATGATGTTTCTATGATTATAAAAGAAAAGGTTAACCGGGGAAAAGGATAAAAGGGGGGAGATGGAAGAGTCGGGGGATTACCAGGTTCTGGCGCCTTTTTCCCCCTTCGGTCCTTTTATCCTTGTACCCCTAATTTTCTGACACCCTAATTTTCTGCATCAATTCCGGAGAATACTTGATCTTGTAAAAATATTATGCTACTGGATTGAGAAAATGTTCATTTTGAAATGGATATATTTCTGGGTCAAATAGGAGTTATCGAATGACTAACAAAATTCGAGATATCGGTACAGAAGACCTTAAAATTGAAGAACTTGTTAAACTTTTGCGGGAAGACAAATATCTAATTCCCACATTTCAAAGAGAATTTGTCTGGCAGCCGTATAATATAAAGAAACTATGGGATAGCATGTTAAAGTTTTATCCCATGGGAAGTCTTTTGTACTGGGAAACCGATTCTTACCTTCATACGCATCGGAAACTTGGAGGGTTTAAATTTCCACATGATGAAGATACAATAAAAAAATTTAAAGAATGGAAATATATATTGGATGGTCAACAAAGGGCTACCTCTATTTTAGTATGTATGTTAGGAGGGAAAGGCCGGGTCGAAGGAGATGATAATTTTGACTTCACTCTATTTTTTGATGCAACAATGGGTGATTTTTTCTTTGCCAACGAGTTTGAAAATAGAAAGAAAAATGTGTTAGACGATCGATTTTTAGTCAGAATTAGGGATGTTCCTAAATGGGATTTTAATTTCTATAAGACAATTGGCGGCATTGAGGGGTTTAATGCAGAAATTGAAAATAATATGCAAGAAATCCAGAGGATGTTCACTGATTATAAGATTTCTGTAATTCGTATTCGTGGAGTTGAAGTAAATGAGGTTTGTGAAATATTTGAACGTATTAATCAGGAGGGGAAAAAACTCGACCAAGTGGATATTATTGTAGCAAAGACATATCGTAATCCTAAGCCAGAGATTAATGATCCCGGCTTTTACTTACGTGATAACTTAAATAGACTTATAAATAGATTAGCTGAAAGTAAAAGTAGATGGAAGGATATTTATTATTTGCTGATAATTCAAATGGCTGCCATATGCTTGAGAAAAGAGTATACCGATACACGGAATCCTTTCGGCATCACACCTGCTGCACTGAACAACTTACAGACAAATCATTTACAAGATAATTGGAATAAATTTGAGAAAACTATATTTGAGACGATTAAGTTTTTTACTGACCAAAAAATTTATGGGCCTGATATGTTACCATTCGTTTATCTAATGTTGCCTATTTGTCATTATTTCCATAATAACAATTCTCCGAATCGGGACCTAACTCGCCAATGGTTTTGGAGAAACGCTTTCGGACTGGAATATTTCAGTAATTCATCAGATGTTTATAATTATTGCCAAGAATTTTTTTCAAAGCTCGAGCAAGGTTTTGTTGTTGAAATTCCAGAACTCGTTATTTCAAAGACAAGAATTGTACAAACAAATTATTATTATAGAAATGCCCTCAGCCGTGCTGTTCTTGCATGGTTGGCAAACCATAAACCGATTGATTTCAGTGATCCTTATGCTGATGTACTTGATAACGTCTACCTATTATTAAATCAAGCACCCAATCTACACCATATATATCCACAAAATTTTCTTAATGGGATTGAAGAACTTCCCCAAGATATCTCTCCTGATAGCCTTATGAATATTTGTTTCTTGCGTGCAAGAACAAACATACAGATTAGTGATAAAAACCCACTTGTATATTTTAGAGAATATATGAATAAGGTTAGTAATTTTGACTCAATTTTGGAATCGCATTTGATAGATATAGAATATATCAACAAGGAAGATTTTGTACCTCAAGATTATAAAGAATTTTTATTTTCCAGAGCCGAGTCTTTTTGTGAAACGCTTAAAAGAGCTTTGCCAAATGTTAATGTAAAAATTGTCCAATAACACTTGCCAATATTCGCCCTTTGTTAATCTTTCCATGTGATTCGTAACTCGGGACCCTTTGCAAATGTAGTTTGGATTGGGAATCCTCCCGGAAAATCGATAAATTCCCAGGGCGATCATAGCGACCCGGAAGGAGGAAGTCCCTCCCGAGGTGTCCGGTTTTCGACCCAGACCCAAGACCAAAGGTGCGGGCCAGGACCCCCAAATTTCTGCGCCTTGACAAATCCGCCGGACGGGGTATCATGGCTGAGAAGATCACTTTTTGAGGCTCCCCATGATTAACTACGTGGCATACCGCAAGTTCGTAACCCTGAAGAACGGCAAGAGGGCGATGTTCCGGTTCTTGAATGAGCAGGACCGGGAAGCCCTGGTCCAACTGTTCCAGGAGGCCCCGGAGGAAGACATCCGGTTTCTGAAACAGAATGTCAAAGACCATAAACTGGTCAACTACTGGATCGACCACCTGGATTACCGGAAGATCTTGCCTTTGGTGGCGGTGGACCTGGGGGATAACCGCCTCATTGCCGACGCCACCCTGCACCGGGGCAAACACGCGGCCAAACATATCGGCGAGGTGCGCATCTTTGTGTCCAGATCCTACCGCAACCTGGGGCTGGGCTTCCTGATGCTGGAGGAAATGATCAACCTGGCCTTTCAGGAAAACCTCCTGCTCCTCAAGGCGGAGGTGTTGGCGGAGCATAAAAAAGTGATCAAAGCCTTTCGCACCAAAGGCTTCGAAATCAAAGCCACCCTGGAAGATTATTTTATCCGCAAAGACGGCGTCACCCACGACGTGGTGCTGATGATGCGCCACGTGCAAAAGAGAGACGAGGCGGAGTTTTAGGAGAGTGAGCAGTAAGCAGGAGATGGCCAATAGTTGAATAATCCAACTTAACAATCAAAACTCAAAACTCAAAAACTGTGAATTGCCAATCCGGCCTGGAAGTTTTGCTCGCCGATCCCCCGTCCTGGGCCAAGGGGGCCAGGTTGGGTCTGCTTAGCCATCCCGCCAGTGTGGACCCCCAATTCCGCAGCGCCCGGGAACTCATCCACGCGCGTTTCCCCGGTCAGCTCAAAGTCCTGTTTAGCCCCCAGCACGGCCTGTTGGGGGAGAAACAGGACAACATGATTGCCTCGGCGGATTTTATCGACCCCCAACTTAAGCTACCGGTGGTGAGCCTCTATGGGCCGCGGCTGGCCCCGCCCCCCGATGCTTTGGAACTGTTGGACGTTCTCTTAGTGGACCTCCAGGATGTGGGCGCCCGGGTCTATACCTTCGCGGCCACGGTGGCCAAGGTCATGGAGACCGCGGCCACAACGGGCGTCAAGGTGGCGGTCCTGGACCGGCCCAACCCCATCAGCGGCGCCCAGGTGGAAGGGAATCTGCTGAAGCCGCAGTGGGCCTCCCTGGTGGGGCCGTACCCCCTGCCCATGCGCCACGGCTTCACCCTGGGGGAATTATCTTATTATTATAATGTCACCCAAAATTTGCAGTGCGACTTGGAAGTGATCCGAGCCCGGGGATGGCGCCGGGAGGATTATTTTGACTTGACCGGCCTGCCGTGGGTGCTGCCGTCCCCCAATCTCCCGGTCCTGGAAGGGGCCGTGGTCTATCCCGGCCAGGTGCTCCTGGAGGGCGCCAACCTGTCCGAAGGGCGGGGGACCACCCGCCCCTTTGAGCTGTTCGGCGCCCCCTTTTTAGAGCCGGGGCGGATTAAGGATCTTTTGAAGGACATCCCTCTTCCCGGGGTGGTTCTCCGGGAAGTCTGCTTTGAACCCACCTTTCACAAATGGTCCGGCCAGGTCTGTAAGGGGTTTCAACTCCATGTCACCCACCGCCGCGCCTTCAAGCCGTATTACACTACGCTGGCGCTGCTATGGGCCATCCGGCAATTATACCCGGAGCAATTCGCCTGGCGGGAACCTCCCTATGAGTATGAGACGGAACGGCTGCCCATTGACCTGTTGACCGGCGACGCGGCCATCCGGGAGGGCATCGATCAGGGGACGCGGCCGGCGGAGCTGGAGGCCGCCTGGCAGGAGGAGCTGGCGGGGTTCATGGAAGCCCGGCGGGGTTTTCTGCTTTATGGCGATTAAATGAGGGCCAGTAAAAAATTTATCACAAAGACACCAAGGTTCACATAAGGAAAGACATCTTGGTGGACCTTGGTGTTCTTGGTGTCTTTGTGGTGAAATATTCGCTCCCCGAACCTGAGGAGAGTTCCCCATGCGAAAATGGTTCTGTTTGGTCGGGCTGCTGCTTCTGTTGGCGGGGGCCTCCATTCCCGGGGCCCATGCCGGCGAAGTCCTCTTTCAATATTCCACCTTTGATGCGTTGCTGGGGGGCTTATACGACGGCGGCCTGACCCTGGGGGAGTTGAAGAAGCACGGCAACCTGGGGTTAGGGACCTTTACTGCCCTGGACGGGGAGATGGTGGTCCTGGACGGCCGGGTCTATCAGGTCAAGGTTGACGGCAAGGTGTACCGCCCGGCGGATACGGTGACCACGCCCTTCGCCACGGTGACCTCGTTCTCTCCCCAAAAATCCTATCCCCTCAAACAGGTGGGGAGCCTGCAGGAACTGACCCGGCTGTTGGACCAGGCCCTGCCCAGCTCCAATTTTTTTTATGCCGTCAGGATCGACGGGAGATTTCAGCGAGTGGCTGCCCGCTCAGTCCCTCGGCAGTCCCGGCCTTATCCGCCCCTGGCCCAGGTGGTGGAGAAGCAGGCCGTGTTCCATTTTCAGGACGTGGAGGGCGTCATCCTGGGATTCCGCTGTCCGTCCTTCGTCAAAGGCGTCAATGTGCCGGGGTATCACCTGCACTTCCTGACCAAAGACAGGACTGCGGGGGGGCATGTGCAAGACGCGGCTTTTGAAAATCTCACGGTCCAGGTGGACTTGATCCGCCGGTTCACTATGGTTCTTCCGGAAGAAAAGGAATTCCATGGATTAGACCTGGGTCAGGACAAGAGCAAAGAACTGGAGAAGGTGGAGAAGTAAAGGGCAAGTTGAGAAATGCCACCGGTGCCGATCCTTAAGGCTGGGCCTCTGAACCACTGGGGTTCTTCAACTTGGGGTCGGCAAATCGCTGCTTGAGGTTTCTTTTCTGAATGTCTTTGACCAAATCCCGGCCACCTTCAGGAACCGGGACACATCCCTGATGGTCATATGCCGGGACAATTCCAAAACACCGCGCTCCAAGACATGGGTATAGCTGCGGCGTTCCTGGGCGAAATCGACCTTGACCTGACGCAACACCCCGCACAGCAGACACCAAGGCCGCTGTACCTGCAAAACGATCCGCACCGGCTTGAGGCCGATGGGCGCTGTTGAGAAGCGTCGCAGGACCACCCCTTTACGCTGGACTTTATAAGAACGACCTACCGGACCGCGTCGAGAAAAGCGATCTTGGCGAACGTGGAAATGGATGGCTTCCTCATAGTAACGGTTGCAGACATGTTGATAGCCGCGCAGGCCGAATCCATGGCAAAGTAGGCTGGTGGACATGGGGAGGCTCCTTTTGACTGACTCTTGGCCGGGTCGTCTTTAGGAGAACCGCAGGTCCACTCTTTTGTCAACAGGTACGCTTAAACCGGATTAACCGTAAATAATCTAATTAATAATCAAACTAAAATTCTCTTGACACAAGTTGCTAACCTAATATAATTAAGTTAAAAATTAAACTTTTGCTTATTTTGGAGAAAACCCTGGAATAGTTGGAACAGTCCGGATCCAGGAAAATTGAAGGCTGGGCGTGGGGGCTGAGAAAATCATTCCCTGCCGGAACCTCAACGGCAATTTCCCCATGGTCGAGAGAGACCCAGCCATCCAATCCTATGCACTCCATGCCGTCCTGTAGCGGTGAGACGATATATTGAAGCAACGAAACAAAGGTTCCATAACCAAAGGTATACCCCAAAAATCCTGACTTGGAGGGCTTAACTATGGAGTGCATCAAAAATTTTTTGGTCGATGAATCTGGGGCCACTGCGGTGGAATACGGGATCGTCGTGGCGCTCATTGCCGGGGCGATCATCCTGGCCCTCACAGCTTTGGGTGGGAACCTGGGCAGCCTGTTTGACAGCATGGCCGGGAAAGTAAAACCCGTGGGTGGGGGTTAAAACCCCAGCATCGACACTCCAGTAGGTTGCCATGGCGTGAAACCTGCCCGCCCGAGTCCACTGACGTGAACGGCCCATCCGGCGAGGTGAGGGGATAGTTGAGCGGTTTTTCCGGCCAGGATGCGTTGCCGCTCCCATGATGCGCCCAATCTTTTGGTCTTTGACGCTCAAGTGCAGCCGCCACCGGAGATGGCGTCATTTTTCCGTTGGCGGCGCACCGGGGCGCACCGTGGCGCAATGAGCGTTATTCCTGCCGTCCAAGAACCTTGTTTCTCTTCTGCCACATGCACAATCATACTTGGCCCAAGTTTTCGTTTTATGGTTTTGGGTCGTGACCCCGTCCACCCGGATTTCCCGGGAGCCCCTACTCCCCATGTCGCCCCGGTTGAACTGCCTAATCTGTTAAGGAGCGGTAGGCCATGATACCCACGCACTCAACCGACAGGCTTCGCCCACTTGAGGGTTCCACCGGCCTCCGTTCCACCGATAACGCCGCCCTACCTCATGCACGGCTGGGTCTGAGAGCTACGGGCATTTTTTTCTGGACGACCTTGGTTGCCATCATGGGGCGCCATAAGTGAAGGGGATGGAAGGGTTCAAGGGTTGGCTTTGTTTACCGGTCTGCTGAGGCTCTTTTTATCCGTTTAAGGTCTTGGACCCGGCCGCGGCTTGGTTTGGTCCTGTTTCAGAGGGAGACGGGCATTGTTGCCAGAAAAAGCCTGCATCCGGCGTGTATTGGGAAATTCGGAAGGCGCCGCTGCCATTGAGTTCGCCATCATCCTGAATATTTTTTTCCTGTTGATCATGGGGATGGTGGAATTCGGCCTCGCCTTTTCCATGCGGCAGGTTATTGTCAATGCCTCCCGGGAAGGGGCCCGCTACGGCATCGCTTTCAAGGTGGACGGCGCCGGCCAACGCATACCTCCCATAAACCTTACCCCCTCCATCCAGACCTGGGTACTGGAAACCACCCCCCCCAACGGGGGGGTGGGATTGACCAACCTTTTGCCGGCCGATGCCAACCCCTGGGTAACGCCTACGGTTGCCGGGGCCAGTCTGCGGGTCGAGGTCGGCTGTTATTATAGATTTCTGGTGTTAAACCGGCTCCTTCCCTTCCTCCAAGATAATCTGCAGATGACGGCAGTTACCGTCATGCGAGTCGAGTGAGGTCTTAAATGGCGCTCAAGGGATCTTCTTACTTAGTGCTGGCCCTAATTATCGGGCTCGTCGGGGTCCTGGCGATTCATCGGGCCATCCAATCAAGGCACCAAACGGTCCAGGAGGCAACAAACCCGGTGGTCGTCGCGGATGCCGATATCCCCTCCGGCAGCGCGCTTAACCCTAAACTGGTACGGATAGCCAACTGGCCGAAGGGGATTGTTCACCCCCAGACCGCAACCACCGTGCAACAAGTGGATAACCGGGTGGTGATGGTGCCGTTGTTTAAAGGGGAACCCATCCTGCTCACCAAACTGGCCCCGGAGGGAACGGCTGCGGGCCTGGGAGGGCTGCTCAAGAGCGAGAGTCATGCCTTTACCGTCAAGGTGGACGACGTTTCCGGGGTCGCCGGCTTCATTCATCCCGGGGCCCGGGTGGACGTGTTGATGATCCTACCCAGCCTGCAAAACACCAATGAGCACCTGTCCAAGGTCATCTTGCAGGACATCAAGGTGTTGACTGCCGGGCAAGTCTGGGAGCAGGCCAACACCAATAAACCCGTGCCGGTGAACACCGTGACCTTGGAAGTCACCCCTCAACAGGCGGAAATCCTGAACCTGGCAAGCACGCAAGGGAAGATCCGGCTTACCTTGCGGAGCTCCGCCAACAAAAAGGTTACCCCAACCTCCGGCATTCTCACGTCATTTTTCTTCGAAGGTCAGAAAAAACCCGAGGCGCCCTCTAACGGCTTGCCGGCAGCAAAAACTTTGGAAAGATCCGTTGAGGTGATCAAGCGGACGAAGCGAGAAGAGGTAAAGTTGCAGTGAGAGAGGCCCCAGGTCGGTTTCGGGGTCAATCCGCAAGGATGCGCCGGGAAAGGAAGTTCCACCCCAGGCTCAGTTGGCAGGGGCGGCCGACCCCTGCTTAATGTATGCCTCGGTTCAACACAATGTCGGAGCCTCAAACAAACATGAAATGGGAACCCTTAAAAGTGTTGGTTCTGGCGAGGGATCAGGTCAGCGACCCATCGCTGATGGAGACTTTGCCGAACCTGCCCCAATTACAGTTTTTGGGCCAGATGGACACCCCGGAGCCTCTGCTGAAAAGCCCCCCGGAGGTGGCGCCTGACCTGGTCATTATCGACTTAGACCGCGATGAGGCCCTTCCTGATTGGCTGACAAGCTTACAGCAGTCCTTACCGCAAACGGCAATCTTGCTCTGTTCCCACAATCGGGACCCCGATTTTTTGATCCGGATTAATCAGGCTGCATTACGGTTTTTGCCCCTGCCTATGAAGTTTCCTGATCTGGAAGCGGCATTGGAACGAGTCCAGATTGAGAAGCAGCATATCCCTTACCACAAGACGCAAGGGGGCAAGCTCATTGTGGTGACGGGTTTGAAGGGGGGGATGGGAGTCACTTCCACCGCGGTGAACCTGGCTGTGGCCCTGGCCGAAACCAACCCCAAGCGGGTTGTGCTGGTGGACCTGGGGCGGCCTTTTCCTGATGTGGCCGCGTTTCTGGATCAGAAGCGGACCACGAGCATGCTGGACCTCTTGGAACACGGCGGGCAGGTGGAAACCGCATACGTCTTAAAGACCTTGAAGCCGCATCAATCCGGGCTTTCGGTCCTGCACGGCTGTGAAAACCTGGAGAAATTCGACGCCAAGGTCATCGGCAAGACCTGGGATATCCTGCGCAATTTATTCCGCTGGATCGTCATCGATCTAAGCCACTTTCTGGACAGCATCAATCTGAAGACCCTCCAGGATGCCGACACCGTGCTGCTGGTCACCGACCTGCTGCTTCCTAACCTGGAGAATCTCAAGCGATGGTGGGAACAGTACGACAAGTGGCAACTGGATCGGGAAAAGGTGAAAGTTGTGGTCAACCGGTATCAAAAGGACGAGGGAGTGAGCCTGGAAGACCTCCAACAACTCCAGCACCACCCGGTCTTTTACACGCTGCCCAACGATTTCCTGCCTCTAAGCAGCGCCATCAACCGCGGCTTACCGTTAAAAGAAGTAGCCCCCAAATCAAGACTTTGCAAAGCTCTGCAATCTCTGGCGGAAATTTTGATATCATCGAACCAGGAAGCTTCAGTGGAATCTGCTCCACCCCCGAAGCATAAACGATGGTACTGGCCCTTTTAGAGGAGATTGATAGATGTCATGGTCCTCTCAACCTAAACCCCAGCCCAAACCAGAGCCTAAACCCGACATGGCCGAACCCGAGGCCAGGGATGATGCCGCCCGTCTCAGCAGGGAAGCTAGATTTTACGACATCAAAAACCGCATCCATAACCGTTTAGTGCAAATTCTCAACGTGGGGCATTTACAGGACCTGGATCAGAACCTGGTGGAAGGAGAGATTCGCAAGGCGTTGAGCCAGCTCCTGGCTGACGAGCCGATCCCTTTGAGCCGGGATGAAAACGCTTACCTGGCCCAGGAACTTGAGTTCGAAATTTTGGGCTTTGGCCCCCTGGAACCTCTGCTGCGAGACCCCACCGTGTCCGACATCCTGGTGAACCGCCATGACAAGGTCTACATCGAACGGCGCGGGCGCTTGGAAAAGACCGACGTGCGCTTTCAGGACAATGCCCATCTCATGAAGATCATCAACAAGATTGTCAGCAACGTGGGCCGGCGCATCGATGAATCCTCGCCCATGGTGGACGCCCGGTTGCCCGACGGCTCCCGGGTCAATGCCATCATTCCGCCCCTGGCCCTGGATGGGGCCATCGTCTCCATCCGCCGGTTCGCCGTCAGCCGCCCGTGTCTTGAGGATCTGGTGAAGAAAAACTCTCTGACCCCGGAAATCGGGGAGGTCCTGAAGGCCATTGTCAAGGCCCGGCTGAACATCATTGTCTCCGGGGGAACCGGCTCCGGCAAGACCACGATGCTCAACATCCTCTCCGGCTTCATCCCCGAAACCGAGCGGATCATCACCATTGAGGACTCCGCGGAGCTCCAGCTGCAGCAGGATCATGTTTGCCGCCTGGAGACTCGACCGGCCAACATTGAGGGTCACGGAGAGATCAACCAGCGGGAACTGGTCCGGAACAGTCTGCGGATGCGGCCTGACAGGATTGTAGTGGGAGAGGTCCGGGGCGCCGAGGTCATCGATATGCTTCAGGCCATGAATACCGGGCATGAAGGGTCCATGACCACGATCCACGCCAACAGTGCCCGGGAGGCCCTGGTGCGCATCGAAACCATGATCTCCCTCTCGGGATTCACCATTCAAGAGAAGGCCATGCGCCAGATGATCAGCTCCTCCATCGACGCCATCATCCAGTTGGCCCGGGGAACTGACGGCACCCGCCGCATGCTCTCCCTGTCGGAAATAACCGGGATGGAGAGCGGCGTCATCAGCCTGCAGGATATCTTCACCTTCGAACGGGAAGGGGTGGATGCCGAGGGGGGGATTATCGGTCAATTCCGGGCCACGGGGGTTCGTCCAAAGTTTGCCGACCGTTGCCGGATATTCGGCGCGCCCATTCCCAATGAGGTCTTCTCCCCACCGCCGGGCATTCAACGGCATTGAGCGAATGAAGCCTGGTTGCATGTAAAACTAGGAGTGCACCTTGATTTTTACCAGCAGAGATCTCCTTTACACCCTGGGCCTGTCCGCCCTCTTCGTAGGGGCCTTCTTGTTCCTCTCGTTCATCAACGCTTTTTTCATCGCGCCCATGCGATTGAAGCGCTCTCTTCGCCAACGGGTGGACAGCGTCAAAAGGGGCGATGTGCCCCGAGCGGGAATTCTCAAAACCCAGCAGGTGAAAGGGGACCTCATCCTTAGATTGCTCGGATCCGTCGGACGGACGAAGATGGAGAATCTGCAGCGCAAGTTGCAGCAAGCGGACATCGAGCAGGACGCCTCGATTTTTCTGGGAATCGTGATCCTAATGGCCCTGGTGGGCTTCATTATCGGCAACCTGAAGACCGGCTTCATAATGTCCCTGGTGATGGGCCTGGCTATGGGCCTGCTGCCCTTCTTTTATTTGAAGATGCGGCGGGGACGCAAAAGCGACCAGGTGGAGAAACAGATGCCGGAGGTCATGGAATTGCTGGCCAGGTCGTTGCGCGCCGGACATACCTTGCCGTCAGCCATTGAACTGGCGGGCCAGGAGAACCCTCCCCCCTTGGGAACGGAGTTGTACCGGGTCTATGAAGAGCAGCGGCTGGGCATCAGCCTAAGCAAGGCCTTGCTGGACATGGTGAAGCGGGTGGACAGCCAGGATTTGCGCTATTTTGTCACCGGAGTGCTGATCCAGGCGGAAACCGGCGGGAGTCTGGCGGAGCTGATGGAAAAAATCGGCCACCTGATTCGGGAGCGCCTCAAACTAAAGTTGAAAGTCCAGGCCCTTACCTCGGAAGGACGCATCTCAGCCTTAATTCTGGAGGTCCTCCCCTTTGCCATCTTTTTTTTCCTCTACATATTCCAGCCCAAGTATCTCCATCCATTGTTCCATGATCCCTTGGGGGTCAAAATGCTAATCGGCGCGGGGGTCATGATGGTCCTGGGGATGATCGTCATCAAGAGACTCATCCGCATCGACATATAATACCGTTTTCTGTTTTCGGTTTTCTGTTTTCTGTTAAAAAGACCAGGATTATCAGCAAGTTGAAACTTAAGTTGGTTGCATTTGAAACAGAACTTGGTATAACCGGAGGGTGCCGTGAATATGTCCAATCTGTTGGCCTGGCTTGCTCCCTTTGTCGCCATCGTTCTGGTGGCGTACGTCATCCTGCTCTACTACGAAAAGCACCGGGCGGTCAAAAAACGGGTGAAGGGTACCGAAGCCGCGCCGGTGAGCTTCATGCGCAAGCCGGAATCCAGTCCCCTCAAGGAACGGCTGGCTAATTGGTTCTCCTCCTCGGGCAAATGGGCCTTGAAAAACGAGGCAGAGGTTTCCAAGCTCCGGTCTTTGTTGATCCGGGGGGGGTTCCGCCAGCCCCAAGCCGCCGCCATCTTTTACGGGATCAGGGCCACCTGCGCCTTGCTCCTCCCCATCCCCCTCATACTTTACGCGGTGGTCAAAGGCAAGCTGAATGCCACCTTTCTCACCATGGCTTTTATGGTGGCCGGGATGGGCTATTTCCTCCCCCAATTCTTGTTGGAAAAGCAGGTAAAAAGACGGCAGAATCGGATTGACCGGGCCTTGCCGGACGTGGTGGATCTCATCACCATCTGCCTGGAAGCCGGCTTGGCCATGCAGGCCACCATCAACCGGGTGGCCGATGAAATCCGGGAGATGTGCCATGATTTCTATGTGGAGCTGCAGCTCACCGCCGGCGAGATGCGGGGCGGCCTGTCTAGGGACCAGGTGTTAAGAAACCTGGCGGACCGTACCGGCGTCCAAAGCGTCAAGTCTTTGACCACCCTGATCATTCAGTCGGAGCGCCTGGGCACCAGCATCTCCCAGGCGTTGAGAATTCATGCCGATTCCATGCGGGACCATCGCATGTTAAGAGCCGAAGAAAAAGCCGGCCAGATACCGGTGAAGATCATGATTCCCTTGTTATTATTTATCTTTCCCGCCATCTTTGTGGTGGTGGTAGGCCCGGGTATCATTATGGTTGCCAGAAATCTGATGCCCAGACTAAAAGGGGGTCTTTAGGGTGCTAAGGTTCACCAAGAGATTGACCTTGCCCGGCCAAAGCGGCCCCGGCCGGGGCGATTCCGGGGCGGTGGCCGTGGTCACGGCCTTATGCCTTACGGTGTTCTTTGGGATGTTGGCCTTGGTGCTTGACATCGGCCACCTGCACGTGGTGCGGGGTGAATTGCAGAATGCCGCGGACGCCGGCGCCCTGGCCGGCGCCCAGGCCCTGGCCCCATCTTTCCAACCCGATCGCCGCCTGATGCCCAACCCGGCCAGCCCCAACTACTCCCAAGCAATCCAGGTGGCCGGTATGGCGCTGAACCAGGCCGATTGGGAACATATCGCCTTCGGGCCAGGGGATATTATCGTGGGACATTGGGGATGGCCGGGGGAAAGTTTCACTTTGAACCGATTTACCCCCGGCTTCAGCGAGGTCAATGCCGTCATGGTGAAGGCCCGCAAAGACCAGAGCATCAACCAGCCGGTGGCCACCTGGTTCGGATGGGTTTTTGGCATTGAACAGGTGGATGTAGGGAGCCTGGAAGCCGTCGCGGCCCTGGGTTATGCCAGCACCGTGGGAACGGGGAGGATATTTCCCATCGCCATCAACCAGGCCTGGCTCAGGCAGCAGCTTCTCTTGCCCAATCCCGGGTCGGGAGTGACGTTCAACCCCGATGGGCAGGATAACGGCGGCTGGTGCGGGCCCATCGACCGATCAATCAATGCCAACCTCCTGAAAGACTGGATGGCAAACGGCTTCCCGGAGCAACTGTCCCTGGGAGATCTCATCAGTATGAATAACGGCACCATTGACTCGGCCATTAATGAGTTAAAGCGCTCCCTCCCAGGCAACTCTCAACAATATCTCATGAGCGACGGCACCACGGTAACCGGGTGGCTGGTGCTGTCCCCGGTGATCGGGGTGGACAAATTCAACCGCGACACTTCGGTCTTGGAATATCAACCCATGATCATCACTGATGTTCAGTCCCAGGGCTCCCCTAAGACGATCACGGTCGTTTTCTACGACAGGCCCATACTGGTGCACGGGGCCTGGCCCGGCGGCCCCAAATCCAAAGTCCTGGCCAATATCCCCAAGCTGGTGCAGTGAGCGCCGGATTCAAACCGCTCCTGCTTGGTCCAATAGAAAGGGGTTGGCAGCCGATCGCCAACCCTTTGTTCTTTTTAGCTTATACCAGGTTCGCTTTCAAACGCGACAAATTATAGCTATAACCTCTTGTAAATTTTATGGTTTTTGACCGAAAACCGAAAACGGTATAAAATAGGTGTATACCGAGATTATGCCGCAGCCTTAGCCAACGCGGCTTCCGCCACCGTCAAGCCGAGATCGTCAAGACAATCCTTAATTAGAAGACCGGGATGAACCGGATTCTTCATCGGTTGGGCCCATCTTTTTCAACCAGGTTGCGGGCCTGTAGGGGCATAAAACGGTTTAATTTTGGTCTCCTTGGCCGATTTTCTGACTTGGGCAATGTCATACACCACCTGAAGCTGTAACCAACTCTCGGGACTGCGGCCAAAAGCCTGCGACAACCTGACCGCCATTTCCGGGGAAATGCCCGCGTGACCGTTCACCAGCATTGAGAGGGTCTTGCGGGTCACCCCGAGTCCTTGAGCGGCCTCCGTGATGGTCAAGCCAAGGGGCTCGAGGCACAATTCTCGGATAATCTCGCCCGGATGCGGGGGATTCTTCATGGTCATGGCGTGTCAATTCTGATACCAACAAAAGCGGGCAGTTAGCACGGAGCCACTTCCAAATGGATTCCTTCGCGGGCTTGCAGATGTTGAATGATCTGAAACAGGTTGTCCGCCCGCGGGTTTCCCTTCGGGCCAAACATACGCATGAGACTTTTGGCCGGTATGTGGGTAGCCTCGGCCAAACGCCCAAAACCAACCGCCGCGTTGATATAATCGCGCAGCATGGCTTTGCCGGTTTCCAGGTCACCGGCAAGCAGGGCGTCAATGCCCTCCTTGAGCATGGCTTTACGAAACTCGGCGTCCTTCTGGGCGCGTTCCAGCAGGGTAGCGCGAAATTCTCTGGTAATAGCCATGGCGTCACCTCCTATCGTTTCCGCCGCTTATACTCCTGCCAGCAAGACCAAGCCGCCCCAATGTCGGCCTGCTGCCTTTTTTTCGAGCCGCCGCCGAGCAAGATAATGAGCGCTTCCCCGTCCTTGCCAAAGTAGACCCGATAACCGGGGCCGAAGTTGATTTTTCACTCGGAGACGCCGCCGCCAACGCCTTCGACTCTTGAAAAGTTGCCTTGCTCTAAACGGTAAAGGGACGTGGCAACCTTGGCAGCGGCCAGCGCGTCCAGACCAGCAAACCAGTGAGCAAAGGGGGACTCGCCCCTGGCGTCTAAATATTCCCGAACGGCTATCGTTATATATTATAGTAACCTTTATGTTACCATTGTCAACCGTTTTTCGCTATTGATCATTTTGTCTAGTTTTCAGGATTTTTGGGTACTGGAAAGGGGCGTCCTATGCAACCTTTGGCGCCAGCCGCTCAACCAGAATTTCTGGAACACGCCGGCGCGCCTGGGCCAGATCGTAATTCACCTGCATCCGCAGCCAGGTATCCGCCGTGCCGCCGAACGCCTTTTCAAAACGGATCGCCATTTCCGGCGTAACCCCGCTACGCCCCGCCACGATGTTATGAAGCTGCTGCCGGGTGATATGAAGAGCCGCCGCGGCTTCCGCCACCGTCAAGCCAAGATCGTCAAGACAATCCTTAACCAGAAAACCGGGATGAACAGGATTCTTCATCTCCATGTCGTTCTCCTTTCCTAATGGTAATCCACAAAATCAATATCGAAAGCTTCGCCGCCTTCAAAACGGAAAATAATCCGCCAATTAGCGCGGACGGAAACTGAGAAAAACCCTTTCATTTTCCCCTTAAGGGGGTGCAAACGAAAAGTCGGAATATTCATGGCCTCAATTTTTTGGGCAGCGTGCAGGGCGGAGAGAATCAGCCTTATCCGCGCCACCATATCCGGCGGCAACTTGCTGCCGTCGTCATGCTGAAACAGGCGTTGCAAGCCCTTGTGCCGAAAGCTCCGAACCATTGAGGGTTATTGTAAAATGACAATTTCCATTTTACAAGGCTTTTTTATGTTTCTGCGGGGTATCGTTTTGTCTGGTTTTTCGGATTTTCGGGGGGAGGAAACTCGCGTTATGTCTGGGCCAGAGCTTTTTATATTAGACACATAGATTCAATTTGTCTAACGAGAAATTTTTGAGAATTTTCGCTTGACAATCGCTCAAAAAGCTATTAACCTATGCTATAGTACTATAGCATTTATTGATAGGAGGATTAGGGTATGCAAACTATCGAAATTGATTTTGATGTATTCAAAGAAATCACTGTTCGCCGCAAAAATGAAGGTATCGCGCCGAACGACGTTCTCCGTGAGCTTTTTGGTCTAGAGCCGAGGCAAGGGCCCATGCCCGAAAAAGCTCAATCTGGAAAACCTTGGGTAGCAAAGGGCGTAGTTTTTCCTCACGGAACGGAATTTAGGGGCTCTCATAAAGGCCAGATGTATTACGCGAGAGTTGATGATGGCTATTTTGTTCTGAATGATAAAAATTTTTCTTCTCCCTCCCCAGCCGCCATCGAGGTAACTGGAAATTCAGTAAACGGATGGCGTTTTTGGGAGTGCAAATTTCCGGGAAAGCAGAATTGGCAGAGTATAAATACTCTGCGAGAAAGGAATTTGGCACGACCTTTGACTGCTGAGGAATTGGCAGAATTTGATTGAGACGCGAAAGGAAAGCCTATACTCAAATTTGCTAATATAATTAGCAAGTAAAAGACATTATAAATCGGAGGAAGTTATGGCAAATTTCAGTATTATTACCGTAGCTCGGAGAAAGAATGATCCGCCATTCAACCCTTATGTGTATGTCGTGCTTTCCGAGTACTTTAAGGACTCCGATGGACATATCACGTTAAGTCGCAAATTAATGAACGAGGTGGAGATTGATGAAGCTGCTGGTTTGCTGATCAAGCAATTCGAAAAAGCCCGTAACAAAGCCAAGAAAGAACTCCAGAAGGCGAAAGAACAGAATCGCATCTTTGCCCCGTAACGTAGTTGAATTTAAAGCGCCAGCGACCGAACGAGGGATGCGAGCGGAGACGGTAACTAGACAGATTGGTTCATTCGTCTAATCGATCTCGGGGCGTGCAGTCTGAAAAACTCCCGGAGCTTCCCCAAGCAGGAGCTTGGGAACGAGATTAAATCATTCCTTATGCTGCTCCGCACAGGCGAGACGCCTGTGCCACTACTTTTCCCTTACAGGGGGTGGGGAGGGGAGTTTGAGGGGAGGGCGGGGGACTCGCGTCCCCCGGTCCTCCCCCCAACTGTCTTTCTGCCTTTCACCCCAACACCTTCTTGATGGCCGCGGCCAGGGTGTCCACGCCCAGGAGTTCCAGGCCGGGGAACTCCCCCAGGCGCTCCTGCTGCCTTTTAGCCAACAGGGCCCGCTGAAACCCCAGTTTGCGGCCTTCTTTGAGGCGGGCCTCGGGCTGGCTCACGGCCCGGACTTCGCCGGTCAAGCCTACTTCCCCGAAGATCAGGGTGTCCGGGGGCACCTGGCGCTCCAGATAGGAAGAGGCCAGGGCCAGGGCCACGCCCAGGTCCAGGGCCGGCTCCGTGAGGCGCACGCCCCCGGCCACGTTGACGAACAAATCCTGGCCGCTGAAACCCAGGCCCACCCGCTTTTCCAGGACGGCCACCAACAGGGAGACCCGGCCGGGGTCCACCCCCATGGTCTGGCGCCGGGGCAAAGCCAGGGAAGTGGGGGACACCAGGGCCTGGACCTCCACCAGGATGGGCCGGGAGCCCTCCATGCTGGGCACCACCACGGTCCCCGGCACCTCCAGGGAACGCTCCGCCAAAAACAGGGCCGAAGGGTTGGACACCTCCAGGAGTCCGGTGTCGCTCATTTCGAAGACCCCCAACTCCTGGGTGGGGCCGAAGCGGTTCTTGACGGTGCGCAGCAGCCGGAAGGCGTGGCTCCGGTCCCCTTCCAGGTAGAGCACCGTGTCCACCAGGTGTTCCAGGACCATAGGCCCGGCAATGGCCCCTTCCTTGGTGACGTGGCCGATGAGGAAGGTGGCGACGCCGGTGAGTTTGGCCTGCTGCACCAGGCGAAACGCGGTTTCCCGCACCTGGGGCAGGGACCCGGGGGCCGCGGGCAGGGTGGCGGTATAGATGGTTTGGATGGAATCCAGGGCCATGAACTGGGGCTTGAGTTCTTCCAGGATCTTAAAGATGTTTTCCAGGCAGGTTTCGCAGGCTATCAGCAGGCCGGGGGAGGTGAGGCCCAGGCGGTCGGCCCGGAGCTTGATCTGGGCCTCCGATTCCTCTCCCGAGATATAGAGCCCCCGGCGGGTCTCGCCGCAGAGGCGGTCCAGGGCTTGCAAAATCAGGGTGGATTTGCCGATGCCGGGGTCGCCGCCGATGAGAACTACCGACCCCTGCACCACGCTGCCCCCCAGGGCCCGGTCGAATTCCTCCATACCGGAGGCGATGCGCACTTCCGGCGGGGCCTTAAGGTGCAGCAGGGATTGAGGCGCACCCCGCCGCGCGGGCAGTTGGCCCTCGGGTACCGGCGCCGACGGAGTCATGGATTCCGCCAGGGAGTTCCAGGCGCCGCACTGGGGACAGCGGCCCAGCCATTTGGGGGACTGATGGCCGCAGCTCTCGCACATGAATACCGTCTTGCCGCTTCGGGTTACCATGGTGGGGGCTGATTATCTCCTTTGAGGGGGGAAATCGCGGTTTAGCGGTTTGGCAGTCAGTTTCGAGTTTCGAGTTTCAAGTTTCAAGTTTTCAGTTTCAAGTTTTCAGTTGTTGGCGGTTGACTATCAACTCCCTGCTGGAGATGGCATAACCTAACCCGCTAAACTGCTATCCACCCGCTTCCCGATTTCGTCCCTGATTGTACCTTACCCCCTTAATCAGTCTAAAGAAAAAAAATAAACACTTAAATTGAGAAAATGAAAAAATATTTCTATAATAGGGTCCCCGGCAATGAGCAGCATCTGGTTGAAGAGTTCGCAGGAAGAGCCGGGACCCGGATCGGCCGACCTTTCTTTCCATTCGATTGATTAGATCCATGCCGACTATGACACTCCAGGAAAATGTGCTCAAAGGCGCCCGGCGTCTCGGCTCCCGGCCCGGCCTGAAGGTTTTGGGAGAATTGGCCGCGGCCCGGGGCCTCCAGGTCTGCCTGGTGGGAGGGACGGTGCGGGAGCTGGCCCTGGGCGGATTTACCCCGGATGTGGACCTGGCGGTGTCGTCGCAAACCCTGGAGTTGGGAAAGGAGTTGGCCGCGGCTTTGGGGGGAACCTTTGTCCTCCTCGATGAAAAGGAGCGCACCGTCCGGGTGGTGTGGCGGGAAGAAATATTTGACCTGGCGGAATTTCGGGCCCCTACCCTGGAAGGGGATTTAAGGGGGCGGGATTTCACGGTCAACGCCATGGCCCTGGACCTGGAGGCCGTCCTGGGCCGGGCGCCCCTGAGGCTCCTGGATCCTCTGGGCGGTCTGGAGGACCTGAGCCGGGGTTTATTAAGCATGGTGGCCCCGGAAAATTTTCACCAGGACCCGCTGCGCCTGCTCCGGGCCTATCGGTTCGCGGCCACCCACGGCTTGCGCCTCACCCCGGAGACCACCGGGGCCATCCGGCGTTATGTGCCGGAATTTTCCCGGGTGGCGGGGGAGCGGGTGCACCAGGAGCTTTTTCTACTCCTGGCGGCGCCCCGGGCCGCGGCCGTCCTTAAGGAGATGGATGCGGCCGGCCTGCTGGCCCAAATCTTCCCGGAACTGGAAGACGCCAAAGGGGTGGAGCAGGATGGCTACCACCACCTGGATGTCTTCCACCATGTCCTGGAGACGGTAACCCGGTTGGAGGAGGTGCTCCGCCAGCCGGAGCGGTGGTTCGACGGCCTGGCCCCGGAACTGGCCGCTTATGCGGGCCGGGGGCCTAAAGCGGCCCTGTTGAAGCTGGCGGCCTTGTTTCACGACGTGGGCAAACCCCGGGTGAGAGATCGGCGCGTCGATCCTGACCGCTATACCTTTTATTATCACGAAAAGGTGGGGGTGGAGTTATTCACCGGGGTTGCCGGGAGATTGCGCTTCTCTCAGGCGGAGGCCAAGACCGTCATCACCCTGATTCAACTGCACATGCGGCCCTTTTTGCTGATGCCGGCGTTTCGCCAGGGGGAGCTGAGTTTTCGGGCCTTGGGCCGGATGGTGCGCGCCGCCCGGCCGGAACTTCCCGGCCTCTTTGCCCTGGCCATGGCCGATTCCCTGGCGGGACAGGGGCCCCAGAAACCCGGGGATGTGGAGATGGTGCTGGCGGATCTGGCCGAAGCCGCCTATCGCTTCCTGAAAGAGCGCCTGGAGCCCCAGGAAAGCCACCCCAGGCTGGTCAGTGGCCATGACCTAATCAGTATGGGCCTGCAACCGGGCCCGCAATTCCGGCGGCTCCTCACCGCAGTGCAGGAAGCCCAATGGGAAGGCACGGTGCATAGCCGGGAAGAGGCCCTGGCATTGGTGCGGCGGCTGTGGTGAGGGCACGGGAGCGGTCAGCCTTAGCAGTCAGTTCTCAGATTATGCCACCTTCAGAATCAAATCTATAACTAAGAACTAAGTGTAATGACAATAGTTTTTAGCATACATTATTGTGCTTGGGTGAAGGAAGATAATCCATGAGAATCCATATCCAAGCTGCTTTGACGCTGTGCATAATCGAATGCTAACGTTAGATGTCATTACAACTAAGAACTAACAACTAACAACTAAACGCCACATATCCAGCCTCCGCCGCTAAGGAGATTCACATGGCAACGGCGCCCCAGGCCACATCCAACCGTGACCCCCAGGCCAGCACCTTGATCCGGCTGCGGGGATTGTACCCCTCTCTCAGGGCCGCGCTGCAAAAGGTAGCCGACGTGATCGCGGGGCAACCGGAAAAGACCGTGTATTCTTCCGTAAACGAAGTGGCGGCCATGGCGGGAGTCAGCGAAGCTACGGTAATGCGCCTTTGTCGGGTCCTGGGCTTCAAGGGCTTCCAGGATTTTAAAATCGCCATGGCCCGGGAAATGGCCACCCCCTATGAGGTCCAGCAGGAACCGGAGGAACACCAGGACCCCACCACTTCCCTGGTGCGCAAGGTCTTCCTGGCCAATATCGCGTCTCTCCGGGATACCCTGGAAGTCCTGGACTGCAAGGCCATGGCCGCGGCGGTCCAGATGCTCCTCGATTCCCGGCGGATTATCATCGTGGGAGTGGGGACTTCCGGGGCCATTGCCGCGTATGCGGGGTACCGGTTGCTTTCCCTGGGTTTTGACGCCCAATGTTACACCAATGTCCGCCTCATGACCATGGGGGCCTGTCTGCTTACCTCCAAAGATGTCCTGCTGGCCGTTTCCCACTCCGGCAGTTCCTGGGAGATGGTGTCCTGCGGCCGGCTGGCCCGGGACAACGGGGCCAAGGTGATCTGCATTACCAATAATCCCATATCGCCCCTGACCCGGGTCTGCGACCTGGTGTTGGTAACCGCCAATAAAGAGGACCCCCTGGGCCAGCCCGGCATTGCTTCCCGGCTCTGCCAGGTCTCCACCCTGGACAGCCTCTTCGCCTTAATTTATCTGGCCAGGCCGGAGCAAACCCGGGAGAACCTGGAGAAGATGAAGAAAATCACCGCCAAGCAATTCTGAAGGGGATGTTGAAAGAAGCGGTGCGCGGGGAACCGTGAATCTTCGCCCTTAGGCCGATTATAGGGCGGCCCGCGGCCGCCGTGGTGGGGCGAGGCGCTCCGTGTGAGTCTTGGTGGCACAGGCTTCCAGCCTGGGCGATTTTTTCAAATTATCCTCTCGTTTCCAAACTTGGCTCGGGGACATCATTGCCCGCCAACCTTTGCTTGGCATCGGGAAAGCCCCGAGCAAAGCTTGGGCGGCAGGTGGGTTCCCAAGCCCAACTTGGGAACCGGAAAAAATAAAACCATTAATTAGTCGGGCGGGTCTCCGTGCAGGTGGGGCGGGCCTCCGTGCCCGCCGTCCTTAACCATTCATGATTCGTTGTGAAGCACACCTCAGGTGTGTTAGTCTGAGTGAACCTGACCTTCAGCCACCGGGGTTCCCCAAGGTGAGATCTCTTATATCCAATATCCAATAGGAACAGCCAATCATGCCTACCCCCCCAAACCTATCCTCGCCGGTAGCCGAACGGCTGTTTAAGCAGGAAATCGTGCGCATCTGCGGGATGCTGCACAAAAAGAATTACCTGGCCGCCACCGACGGCAATGTCAGCGTGCGCCTGGGAGACCGGGTGCTCATCACCCCCAGCGGGGTGCACAAGGGCTACATGGAGGCGGACCAGGTGATCACCGTGGACCTAAGAGGCCAAGTGCTGGAGGGGGAAGGGAGGCCCACCTCGGAAATCCGCATGCACCTGCTGGCCTATGAGTTGCGCCCGGACGTAGGGGCCGTGGTGCACGCCCATCTGCCTTACGCCACGGCCTGCACCCTGGCGGGGATCTCCTTGTTGGAACCCATCTTGCCGGAGGTGGTGATTACCCTGGGAGGGATTCCCACCGCGCCCTATGCCACCCCCGGCACCGAAGAAGTTCCCGAGGCCATCCGGGATTTCATCCAAGGATATGACGCCCTGCTCTTATCCCGGCACGGCGCTATGACCATGGGGCGGGATGTGATGGACGCCTACAACAAGATGGAGAAACTGGAACACACCGCCCGGGTGGTCCTGGCGGCGCGGCTCCAGGGACCGGTGCCGCCTCTACCCGCGGCGGAGGTGGAGAAGTTGCGGCGCCTGGGGGCAGAGTATAAGGGAAAGGGTTGACCTTTGAGATGCAAAGAGTCGGGGCCACTAGACCATTTGAAATTAGTTCCAGAAAAATAGTGTCTGTCCCTATTTTCTCTATTTTATGTGGAGGATCTATGACTGAACTCAGGGCAGATATAAGTCAGCATTACGCGCTTAAGCAGACGCTGGAGGAAATCTTCGGCAAGGACGCTTGGTATGACCTCAAGGAATGCACAAGCCTTTCAAAGTGGAAGAAGCGCCTTTGCGCACTACTTGCCGCTATCAAAATTTCTATTCATGAAACAGTGCGAATAGCCGACCCAGAATGGTTTGAAGAAGCCGATGCACTACTTGAAAGAGGCAACTCCGCGATCAAGATAGCAAAATCCTCCGATGAATTGTTTTCGACTTTGTCCGCGTTCCTGATACGCCTAGCTTTCCATCAAATAGGCTTTATTCCTCGGCGAATAACTATGAAAAAGGTAACGTTGGCAAAAGCTTACTGGCGCCTGGACCTGAAAAGATCTGTGCAGTATGTCCAAACTTTGGACCAAGCTCGAACTGCTGAACAGCAGCGCAAGCGTCAACCTGGAGACATATAACGAAGGAGTGAACGGGATGGCGCAATCTAACCGATGAACAAAGGTGGGCTAATTGGGGACAGACATAATTTATTTTCTGGTTCCGAAGCGCAGCTCGGGAACCAGAAGAAAATTGCGCCTCTTGCCTTACGTCTCAAAAAATGATACTCACTCATTAAGATAATGAACTGGCAAGTGCGCCTCAGCAGAAGGGCAGTCAGAAATTACCAGAAACTGCCTCATCGCATTCAGGAGCGCTTCAAGGCCCTGGCTTTGGAACTGCGCGCCACCGGCCCGGTGCAACGGCAGTGGCCGCATTACGGCAAAATCCAAGGCATGGAGAACTGTTATCATTGCCATATTAAGCCAGGCCGACCCACGTATGTGGCCGTTTGGAAAGTCACCGGCGCGCACTGCCTGGAGGTGACCTATGTTGGAACCCACGAAGGAGCAGATTACCAAAGACTTTGCTGAAGTCTGTCGCCGCCATCGGCTCCCCGACGACAAAATCAGCAAAATTCAGGAGGCCGTATCCGCCATCCTGGGGGCTGAGGACGAATCCCTCCCCATGGAGGAGGTCTTTCCTGACCTGCACCAGGGCAGCGCCATTCGCGGCTTGCGCCTGCGGGAGGGCCTGACCCAGGAACAGCTCGCCCGCCTGCTGGGGGTCAAGCGCACCAATCTCTCCGAGATGGAAAACGGTAGGCGCTCCCTCGGCAAAAACATGGCCAAACGCCTGGCCCAGGTCTTAAAGACGGATTACAAGGTTTTCCTCTAACTTCCCGGAACTGTGAACTACCTCTGATACCGGCACGGCGTCATGACGTCGGGGCGGGGATTGGCCCTGCTGGACAGCCTCCTGGCGCCCCAGGAGGTGAAGGATTTGTACGAGACCGCGTTCTCCCTGAAGTTAGCGGGCCTGGAAATCTCCAGCGGGGACCCGGTGGCCTCCCAGATGGCCGGGGTCGCACAGGGGGACGCGGGGGACATTGCCTGGGGGGGCTGCGCCGCGGGGGTCGCGGGGATCACCATCCTCCCCGACGGCACGGCGTTGCCGTGCCGGAGACTGCCCATTCCCCTGGGCAACCTCCGGGAGGACTCCTTCCGGGAAATCTGGGCCACTTCCCCGGTGCTGGAGGCTCTCAGGGACCGGAGCCGCTACCACGGAAAATGCCGGGCCTGTCCCCGGTGGGCCCTGTGCCGCGACGCGATGTCTTTGATGGGCTTGGTTTGCTGCACCGCCGGCAGTTCCTTATACCACTTTGCCGGCTGGCTGAAGTTCATGGTGGCCTTCCTTGGTATCCGGGTCAACGATAAGGATTATAGGAGTCGCCAGGGACGGCCGCCTTCTGGTGATGTTGATAAATCATGGCCTGGCCGTCTTCATAAACCTTAACCCAGGCAGGGCCAAGCCTTGGCGGGGCGCTGAGACGAGCTTTTTGTAACACCAGAAAATCTACCCCCCAGGGATTTAAGATATCAGGGTTAAAGGATACGACCCTTTGGAAAGCCAGAAATCTGGCATAAAATTCATCCCCATACATATCAAAGCGGGAATCGATAAATACCCTGATCCGGGGATAGAGCCGATAGATCAGGTAGCTGGCCCATTGGCCGTCGTGGACGAAGACATTGAGGGGCCGTGGACCCGGCTCCTGGCGGGAGAGATAGGCGGCAACCCCCTGGGGCGTAAACCGGGGATCAAAGTTATAAAACCCGGGACGCCAGAACCCCACCGCGGTAACCACGATTAGGGTGATGACTCCCACCACTGCGCCCCAGACCGCCCCCCGGCCCGGCCGCGCCGGGACTGGCGGCGGGGCCGGCCACCGGCTCTCCAGAGAGTAACCCAGGTGCACGGTGGCGGCGAAGGCGAAGAAGGGGATATTGCGCCCCGCATAGAGGGCCATGACTAAGGTAATGGTGACCAGGGTTAACACCACGCTCCGGCCGGGATAGGCGCCGCCCCCCAGCCACAGGAGCAAAATCAGCTGGACGAGGAAAAAATAGAGGGGATAGAAATGAAAATCGGGACTGCGCAGTTCAATAATACTGCTGTTCATGGTGGGGGCCTGGGAGAGGTGCCAGAAATAGGTTATGAGGGAAAATCCATACGGATTGATGAAGGTGGCCCCCAGGCAGAGTGGAAAGATTAATAAGAGGCGGCTATCGCGCCCCACTGCCCCCCGGAAAGCCCCCGGCGCCAACCAGGCCCATAACCCATAGAGCAGCACCACCCCCAAACCGAGCAAAAATCCCAAATGGATATTGGCCCACAAGAGAAATAGGAGCGGCAGGTCCCACAAACAGCCCCGGGGAGAACGGCGATACCCTTCCAGCCGCAGCAACAACACCATAAAAGCCAGGAGGGTAAAGGTGTTTGGCCGGGCATACCAGTAAAACTGGGTGACCATCATGGTGAGGATCACCAGTGCGACGCTCACCAGACGCGTTAGCCCTACCCGGATTAAAAAGCCCAAGAGCAAGGCATAGGTCAGGGCGATCATCAGGGCGGCGCCCCAGATCACTCCGCCCAGACCGGCCAATCGGTGCAATAAACCCAAATAAACTTCGAATAGCCACTGATACAGAATCCAGGGGCGCTCTCCCTGGGTAAACGAAAAGACATCTTTGGCCGGCAGGCTGCCGTTTTGCAAAATTAACTCGCCGGTGCGCATCAGCCAGCCCGAATCCGGATCCAAAATAGAGCTCTGGGGGATGGCCAGGGCGTAAACCATCAGTCCCAGAAATAACATCGCCGGTAAAGCGTGAACGGGCCGGGCTTCCAACCATTTTTCCAGGGAAACCAAGCCACGCCGGCATAAGTTAATGACTGGCGTCGGCCTGACCATCGCCAGGATGCCGGACGCCCAAGGCTTTTTCTCCGTTTCTTTCTTAGATGGCTTGCCGGCTTGGCGTTTCAAACTCTCCCCCAATGGGCCGATGATGACAAGATACCGCCAAATCTATAAGGAAAAAAGTTTTATTTCAATGCCGACGCCGGCTGAACCCTTAATTCGAGCTTTGGCCGGCGGGAGGGAAAAGGAGTTTTCGGGGGCCCGAGCCGACAGTCAATGCTCTCCTCCCAGCAATCCCTGTGGCGATTTCGCATGGATCAAAATTTTTTATTGGCATAGAATTTGCTTTAATAATAAGATGAAGAATATAGAATTTGATTACCTGATCTAACAGGATTGACCTACCACGCGAATCTAGTTCTTCCCTATACCCTTGGGGTCTCGCCATGGATGGAGATTGTGGAGTATTGGTGGTAAGCCGCCACGGCAAGCTGTTGGCCGCCAATCCCCTGGCGGAGTCCCTTCTCGCTCGCCCTCTACCCTCCGGTAGTCTCCTGGATGCCAACGGCCCGCTGGCCCGCTCCTTCTCCCGGCATGGCCACCCCATCTGGGAAACGCTGAGTTATGGGGAGGAAGAACACGGCCTCCTGCAAGTGGAGGAGTTAACGGGAATCGGCCTTTTTTACCGCTGCATCCCCCTCTACAGCGAGGAGAATATGCCGGTGGGCACGGTCATTACCTTGGAGAGAAGGAGCGACAAAGCCCTGGGCCAGGCCCTGAATTTCCTGGGCCTGGGCCACGATGAGATCATGGACCAGATGCCGGATGGGGTGTTCGTGGTGAACACCCGGTGGCAAATCAGTTATTTTAACCACGCCGCCCAGGAAATCACCGGGTTTTCCCGAGACGAAGCCCTGGGCAAATTCTGCTGGGAGATCTTCCGGAGCGAGCTGTGCCACAAGAAATGTCCCATGCGCATATCTATGACCACCGGGCAAGCCGTGAGGGACCAGGAGGTGGAAATCCTCACCAAAACCGGACAAAAGAAATTGATCCTGGTGAGCACCTCACAGATCAAGAAGCCGGGCAACCGGGTGCTGGGAGGGGTGGAGACCTTTCAAGACCTGGAGTGCCTCCAGTATCCCGCTAAAGGGAATGATCAAGAGGTTTTTGCGGACATCGTGGGGGTCTGTCCCCGGATGCAGGAAATTATCCAGAGTCTTCCCATCATTGCCGCGTCCGATTCCAATGTGCTGATCCTGGGCGAGTCGGGAACCGGCAAAGAGCTCATCGCCCGGGCCATGCATACGCTGAGCCCCAGGCGCAAGGGGCCTTTTCAGGCGGTCAATTGTTCGGCCATCCCGGAGACCTTGCTGGAGTCCGAGCTTTTCGGGTACGAGCGGGGGGCTTTCACCGGCGCGGTGAGCAGCAAGGCGGGGAAGTTCGAGTTGGCCAAGGGCGGCACGCTCTTTCTGGATGAGATCGGCGA
>CAZUBT010000039.1:28933-30969 GCA_964618815.1 uncultured Desulfobacterales bacterium
TCCTGGAACAGCTCAACCGTAAATTTAACAAGAAAATCAGGGGGGTGGACCCCAAGGTGATGAAAGTTTTCTGCCGCCACTCCTGGCCCGGCAACGTGCGGGAACTGCAGCATGTCCTGGAATACTGCTTCGTCTTTTCCAAGGGCCCCTTCATCACCGAGCGGCACCTGCCTCGCTTGGAGTCCGCCTGGGCCGGCCGGGAACTAGAAGATCTGGATAGTTCCCGCAGCCCCTTACAGACCCTGGAGCGGGAAACCATCATCAAGGCCCTGGAAAAGGCTTACGGCAGCAAACACGAGGCGGCGCGCCTGCTGCAGATCAGCCGCAGCAAGTTGTGGAGAAAAATGCGGACCTATAACGTCAACCAGGCTGAATTTAAAAAATAAGACGCCCTTTGCAATTACGCGACATTTTATCATTAGCCTAACTAACAGATATTAAAGGTTTTCAAGAATTTCCCTACCAATCCGTTTTAATTTCGCTCATTTTTTGCCCAGCCCAATTTCGCCCTTTTTTAAAAACAATCTTCTCTTAAAATTCCGCGACATTTTTTCTCTAGGGTAACTATCTGAATATCCTCCTATTATTCCATTTCTCTCAAAAAACGTTTTAATTCCGCCCATTTTTATCCCTGGTCAAGGCTTCAATATCCCCCCGTCATCACCAATATACCAATGATGTCAAGGCCATAAGCTATTTGGCCTCCTCTTTGCTCTTATCTAGTTGCAAAAAGATTCAGAAGGAGGTCGGGACCGTGAGCGTATCGTTCGGAAAAATTGAAGCTATCTTGGATCGTTTTCCGCCCCAGCCGGAACACCTGGTCAGCGCCCTCCAGGATGTTCAGGCCAACTTCAACTACATCTCCCCGGCGGCCATGCGGGCGGTGTGCGATCATTTGGGCGTGCCCATCTCCCGGGGCTGGGCGGTGGCCACTTTTTACACGGCTTTCAGTCTGGAACCCAAGGGGGAGCATCAGATCGCGGTTTGTATGGGCACGGCCTGCCACGTGCGCGGCGCTAGGAATGTCTATGACAAATTCCGGCGTGATCTGGGAGTCCCCGGACAGGAAGGCACCACCCGGGATCTCAAATTCACCTTACGCCAGGTGCGCTGCCTGGGGTGTTGCTCCATGGGCCCGGTGGCCCAGATAGACGAAGAGATTCACGGCAACCTCAGCCAGAGAAAATCAGGGCAGTTGATCAAAATCTACAGCAAGAGGTAGCGGCCATGCAGATAAAAAGCATTGAAGACCTGCAACGGACCAAGGAAGCCGGCCTGGCCAGGCTTTACCCACCTACCCCCAAAATCCTGGTGGGCATGGCCACATGCGGACTCGCGGCCGGGGCGCAACGGCTTTTCGACCTGCTTAAGCAAAAGGCCCATGCCAGTCACTGGGACGGGACGGTGGAGAAGACCGGCTGTATCGGCTTCTGTTACAAGGAACCCCTGGTGGATGTCGTCATCCCCGGCAAGCCCCGGTTGACCTATGAGCTGATGACTCCGAACCTGGCCGAAAAGCTTTGGGAGGAACTGGCCGCGGGCCAAATCCCGCAAGAGAATCTCATGGCCCGGATTGATGTGGATGAGATGCTCCTCAACGGCGGTCCCCGGAAGTTATATGAAGGTAAACTGCCAAAGTTTTTGGCATCCGCCCCCAGGTATGAGGATTTGGATTTCTTCAAACTGCAGCGCCATATCGCTATGCGCAACTGCGGCTTCATCGACCCGGACAACCTCTCCCACTATATTGCCCGGGGCGGCTATTTCGCCCTGTATAAGGGCCTCACCGCAATGACTCCCGAAGAGGTCATCGACCAGGTCACCACCGCGGGGCTCCGGGGCCGGGGCGGCGGCGGCTTCCCCACCGGGGTGAAGTGGGCCTCCTGCCGCAAGGCCCAAGGCTGGCCCAAATACGTGCTGTGCAATGCCGACGAAGGGGACCCGGGGGCGTATATGGACCGCAGCCTCATCGAAGGCGATCCCCACTCCGTCCTGGAAGGGATGCTCCTGGGCGCCTATGCCATCGGCGCCAGCGA
>CAZUBT010000040.1:0-30295 GCA_964618815.1 uncultured Desulfobacterales bacterium
CATTGACCACTACCTGGGCAAGGAGACGGTGCAGAACATCCTGGCCTTCCGCTTTGCCAACACCCTGTTTGAGCCGGTGTGGAACCGCCGCTATATTGATCACGTGCAGATCACCGTGGCGGAGCAAGAGGGGGTGGAAAACCGGGGGCGTTACTATGACGAGGCCGGGGCCCTGCGGGACATGATTCAGAACCATCTGCTCCAGATTCTCTGCCTTATGGCCATGGAACCCCCCATTTCCTTTACCCCGGATGAAGTTCGCAACAAAAAGGTGGATGTGCTCAACGCCATCCGCCCCATCGTGCCGGAGCAGATGCATCATTTCGCGGTGCGGGGCCAGTACGGCGCGGGATGGCTCAAGGGGGAGCACGTGAAGGGCTACCGGGCCGAGGATCAGGTGGCCCCGGATTCCTCCACGGAGACCTTTGCCGCGGTGAAGTTCCTGGTGGACAACTGGCGCTGGCAGGGGGTGCCCTTCTATGTGCGCACCGGCAAGCGCATGCCCGCCCGGATTTCCGAGGTGTCCATCCAGTTTCACCCGGTGCCCCACCAGCCCTTTCCCACCGCCGCGCTTGAGGACTGGCGCGCCAACCGGCTGATCATCGCCATTCAGCCGGAGGAAGGCATTCTGCTGCGCTTCGAGGCCAAACACCCGGGGCCCGCCATGCGCCTGGCCCCGGTGGTGATGCAGTTTTATTATCGAGAAGCCTTTAAAACCGCGGCCCCGGAGGCATATGAGACCCTGCTGGCCGATGTCATGCGGGGTGACGCCACCTTGTTCATGCGGGCCGACCAGGTGGAGGCCGCCTGGCAGGTGATTACCCCCCTGTTGGAGACCTGGGAAACCATCAACCCCACGGACTTTCCCAACTACCAGGCCGGCACCTGGGGGCCGGAAGCCGCGGAAAACTTGATCGCCCAAGATGGGCGCAATTGGGCGGTGCCCACCTTCCTCCAGTGCCAGGAAGACATCGCGGTGTGCCGGGTAACCATGGCGCCGTAAGGGGAGTGAGCAGGGAGCAGTGAGCTTCGGCTTTCGGTAAAACCTGATGAATCTTGAATCCCCGTATGACGATCCGATATGTTGACCAGTTTAAGGATAACAATTCTCTATAACGCAAAGAGGAGGTAGGGATGAAAAAAACCATGAAAATTTTACTTAACTAAGACCTTTTCTTGACACTGGGAGCAATACGTCTTAAATATATCGCATGTACGGGGCGGCGTTAACCTCAAACTCGCGATAAGGAGAGAAATCGTATGAAGAAATGTGTTGCCTTGTTAAGCCTACTGAGTCTGGTGTTTCTGGCCTCCGTGGCCTTGGCTCAACCCCGGCCCATGGTGGATGATATTTACAATCCATTAACCAAGGGTTACGATTTTATGCGGGCCGGGAATTATGAGGCCGCGGAATTTGAATTCCAGGCCGTCCTCAAGAAGGACCGTTATAATCCCTTTGCTCTCAACAACCTGGCGGCCATTGCCGTCCAGAAAGGCAAAATGAAAGAGGGCATGGCTTTCCTGGTTGATGCACAAACCAATGCCAAGGATTATCTGGACAAGTTCCAGGAGGTCTGCTTCACGGAGGGCCTCTGCACCGGGGTCAAGCCTATTAAAGTGATGGGCACGGAAAGCGCCATTGCCAAAGTCATTGCGGAAAACATAGCCAAACTGAAGGCCAAAATGGCCGCCTCGCCTGCGCCGCCTGTGCCTTCATCTCCTCCGCCCATGGAGGAAAAGAAGAAGTAACCCAGGGGGGGCCTGCGGGCCCCCCACCGCCCCGTTTTTTATTGGAATCTTACAAGTGATGGCGGGAGGCGGGAGGTATTCCCGCCATGCTGCGAGTTTACCCCGACCTGGAATCTTTGAGTCAGGCTGCAGCCGGGCTTTTTGTCCGGCTGGCGGCGAAATGTGTCCAGGCCCGAGGCCGATTCAGCGTGGTCCTTTCGGGAGGCGCCACTTCCCGGCGCACTTATGAACTGCTGGCCCAACCGCCTTTCCGGGACCGGGTAGCCTGGTCCCGGATTCATGTTTTTTGGGGGGATGAGCGCTGCGTCCCCCCGGATGATCCCCGGAGCAACGCCGGCATGGCCCGGGAGGCCCTGCTAAAAAAGGTCCCCATTCCCCCGGCCCAGATCCATCCCATGCTGTGCGGCCCATCCCCGGAAGCCGCGGCTTTGGCATATGAAAAGACGCTGCGGTCCCACTTCGCCGGCCAGCCCCCCCGGTTCGATCTGATCTTTCTGGGATTGGGCACGGATGGCCACACCGCTTCCCTCTTTCCCGGCGAGGCGCGATTGCTTGAGGGGGAACGCTGGGTAGCAGCAGTGCACCCCCCCGGCCGGGACCAGCCTCGGATTACCCTGACCCCGGTTATCATCAACCAGGCTGGGGTGGTGGCCTTCCTGGTGGGGGGCGCCGATAAGGCGGCCATCCTTAAGGAAACCCTGCAAGGCCCTGGAGAGCCCCGGCGCCTTCCGGCCCAACTCATTAAGCCCCTCACCGGTGAAATCTATTGGTTGGTGGACCAATCGGCGGCAGATTTCTGATATAATAAAATTATGGTGGACGAAGCCTTACTTCAACCGGCCTTCCCTCTCCAGGAACGGCTGCTGGCCCAGGGCCTGCAAGTAACCTCCTGCTATCAGTGTCGCAAATGCTCCGGTGGCTGCCCCCTGACCTTTGCCATGGACCTCTTGCCCGACCGGGTGATCCGCCTGGCGCTGCTGGGCCAGGAGGATCAGGTGTTGGGCTGCCGCACCATTTGGGTGTGCTCTTCCTGTCAGACCTGCACCACCCGCTGCCCCAACGGCATCGACATCGCCGGCGTGATGGATCGGCTCAAAGAGGAGGCCCTGAGACGTGGCAAAACCCTGCCGGAGCCGGAAGTGGCGGAGTTTCACCGTCTCTTTATGGATAGTGTCCGCCGGGCCGGCGGCCGGGTTTCGGAAACCCGTCTGGTGCGGCGTTTTACCCTGTTCAAAATGCGGCGCAAACCCGACATTAAGGAACTCCTGGAAAACGCCCGGCTGGGCTGGAACCTGTTCAAGCGGGGCCGCCTGCGGCTTAAGGGGCCCCGGCTCCTGAAACATCAGGCCGAGATCCAGGCAATCTTCAGAAAATCCGGATTTTAGACAACCATGAAAGTATCTTATTACCCTGGATGCTCCCTGGAAGGCACCGCGGTGGATTATGCGGCGTCCATCGGTGGGGTGGCTTCTCTGTTGGATGTGGAACTTGTGGAGTTGGATGATTGGAATTGCTGCGGGGCCAGTTCGGCTCACAGCCTCAATCACTATCTGTCCCTGGCCCTGCCCAGCCGCAACCTGGCCATTGCCCAGCAGGCGGGCCGGGATGTGGTGGCCCCCTGCGCTTTGTGCTTCAACCGCCTCAAGGCCGCGGAAAAAACCCTCACCGGACCGGAAAAGGCGCGTTGGGAGGTGGATTATCGAGGCGACCTGAAGGTCTGGGATCTGCTGGATTATCTCACCCAGGACGCCTATCTGGAAACCCTGTCCCGGAAAGTTGTCCGGCCCCTCACGGATCTCCAGGCCGTGGCCTACTACGGCTGCTTAGTGGCCCGTCCCCCGGCCGTTACGGATAAGCAGGATTTTGAGAATCCCCAAAATATGGAGCGGCTCCTAAAGGTCCTGGGAGCCACCCCCCTGGATTGGTCCTACAAGACCGATTGCTGCGGCGCGGGTTTGGCCGTGGCCCGGCCGGATATCATCGATACCCTGGCGCAGCGCCTCTATGAACGGGCCCTGGCCGCGGGCGCGGAGTGCCTGGTGGTGTCCTGCCAGATGTGCCAGGCCAACCTGGACCTGTCCCAGGCGCGCATCTCCCGAAAGTTCGGCCAGGATTATTATCTGCCGGTCATCTATTTCACCGAACTGATAGGGTTAGCCCTGGGAGCCCCGGAGGTGGAGGCCTGGATGGCGGGCCACCTGGTGGATCCCCGGCCTTTGCTGCGAAGGAAAGGGCTTATTTAGCAGTGAGCAGTGAAGTAGTAACCAGTGACCAGTGACCAGTGACCAGTGAGCGGTAAGCAGTGAGCAGTAAGCAGTGAGTGGTAAGCTATTAGCTATTAGCTGTAATGACAATAGTTTTTAGCATACATTATTGTGCTTGGGTGAAGGAAGATAATCCATGAGAATCCATATCCAAGCTGCTTTGACGCTGTGCATAATCGAATGCTAACGTTAGTTGTCATTACAATTAGCTATTAGCTTTTATACCATGATGCATTCAAAAAGGCATTTTTTGACACGTAGGGGCGAACCTTGTGTTCGCCCATTATAGGGCTGGACAGCCGAGGGCGGCTGTCCTACATTTTTCTAGGCGGCCCAGACCTCCGAGTCTGTGCTCAACCGGCCCGGCTAAACACAAAGGCGCCTCGGGGCGCGCCCAAGGCCCGGGCCACCGGCTCACATTTGGCCTGGAGCAGGAAAAAGATGCGAGGGTCATTCAGGCGGCTCATGGTCTCAAAATGGCCCATGCCCTTGGCGAGGATGATCCGGGCGGATTCGTAGAGTTCCCGAAACTCGGGGCTGACCCGGTCCAGCTCCAGGCCCACGGTGCGGGCGCCGGTATCCGTTAGGGGCTCCAGGGCCTCCCCCAGGCCCGAGGCATACAGGTCTTCCCGGGTCAGATCATTCTGGATAGGGCCGCCTTTCACCACATAAAGCACCCGCCGGCCCTGCCCCCGCAAGAATTCCACCAGAGGCCGGTCAAAGAACTGTTCTCCCGCGTTGTCCGCCAGATAGAGGAGAAGACCGGGAGGGCCGGCCAGTCTTTCTCGGAAATCCTCCAGCCGACAGATCCCGAAGGCCGGCGGTGATAAGAAATCCTGGTTCACCTCCGCTTCAGTTCGGAAAAAATCAATGACATTGCCCAACACCGCCAGCATCAGGAGGGATTCCAGGTCCTGCCCATAGACCGGGGCAATCCGGGCCAACATGCGGGCCAGGTACGCAGTTTGCGCGGCCTTAGGGGAGGCAAAGGGATCAGGATTGCCGGTAATCTCCTGAATGGCCAGATGATAGCGGTTGGCGATGCAGGCCGGAATGGCCCCGGGGAGGAAATCCCGGGCGATGATCTCCCGGGCGGCCTGCCGGGCCTGGTCTTGGAGAGCCGCGTCCTCCGTGGCCAAACCCACCGTCAGGTCCGCCAGCCTTTCCAAACAAGGGTAACACTCCGGTCTTATTTCCATAAATGAGGTCAGGGGGCTAATAACGGAATTACAGTCTTCGATAGGTTTATCATAGCATAAAATATAATGGTTAAGACTTGACCATACAACCTATCCATCAAAGTTTAATATCATCCGACGTGCTGACCCCCCACTAAAAGCCCCATTTCGCTATCCAGAAAATATCTGGAATTTTTCGCTTATCTGAGGATAATTGTCGAGCCTGGCAAGATAGCGATGCTCTGGGCTTGGGCTCATGTCCGGTTCTTTGAGGGCGTCGAGGGAGATTCCTCCACGCTACTCGACTAAGTTCATTGAAATGAAAATTCCTGGAAAAATTGATGCTTCACATGAATTTGTGCTATCATGCCGACGATAAAAAGCTCAAAGAACAGAAACTTTTGCGAATTTCCCCGGGTCGAGAGGTTCCAAAAACCATTTTGGGACACCGGCAGCCAAGGCTGCTGCATAATCTCGGTTACCTTCGAACAAGCCGGATGCAGGCGACGGCTTGCAGCGCGTCTGATCCGCAACGTTGGGCAAACATGTCGCACGACATTTTTGTTAGCCACTCCTCTCATGACGCCCAGGTGGCGCAGACCATCTGCATGGAATGTGAGGGACGAAAAATTGCTACCTGGATAGCTCCGCGAGACGTGGCTCCGGGTGCGGAATGGGCTGAGTCCATCCTGGATGCCCTTGCTGGTTCTCGAGCGGTGGTGCTTGTATTCAGTTCCTACGCAAATGAGTCGCCTCACGTTCTGCGCGAAGTTGAGCGTGCTGTCAGCAAACGCCTACTGATCATCCCATTTATGATCGAGAATACTCCCCCCACTGGTACATTGGAGTATTTTCTTAGTACAACTCATTGGCTCAATGCTTACACACCGCCCCTATCGGTCCATGTCGAACGCCTAGTGCAATTGATTGTATCCCTTTTTTCTCACGAGGGTCGATTCCTTAACGAGCTCAATAAGGCCTGGGCTGTAATCGACGCAAAAACGGAGGAACGAGCGGAAGTTGCAACAGAAGTCGTTGAGCCACTTTTCAACGAACTGCAGCCCCTGGTGGACGACTACTTCGAACTCTTTCGAAGCGCCCGATCGGCCTTAACTGCTAAACGGCGTTGGTTGGGTTTTTCTTCTTCAGTTGCAGCTGAGAATATCCGAAAAAGACGGGAGGCCCTGCTAACAACGCGCGTTCGAGTCCGCGAATGGGCTAATGCCATTCGCGAGTCTACTCCAGATCGGGCACTCGCAACTTTCGCAACGAGTATCGGCTATTTTTTCCTTGGTTCGATAGTTGACGAGGTGGGTCCTAAAAAACGAAGTTATAGTGGCAAGTTGGTTGACCTCTTTGAGGCTTTCCAAGATCGTACAGTTAGCAAAGGTGAACTTCATGAATATATCTCAAAGACATTGAAAGCCCTAGAGGAGTGTTGGCAAGCAGTTGCGCGGAACTATGCATTCTTAAAATCACGCTCTATGCAACCAGCGGATGCAGCCGACCGGACACCGCCCGGTCAGTCTTCATTCTGAAATCGAAGTCGGTCGCCGGATGGTTTCCGGCGGCTGATCATAGTCGTTCACCCTCTCCCTTCCTCCCGCTCCATCGCCACGGAATCCTCACGCCCCTCGACTGAGTAATCACCGATAAAATATCTGCCCTTTATCCACTCGTTGCGACCCAAGAATAAGGTTTTCGAAATGCTTATCATATGGATTTTTCGGATATAATCGCTTAACTGTCGGAATGGATCTGAACTTTATTCGGCGATGGCCGGTTTTAAACCTAAGTAATTCCATTTAGTTGCCGGCAACCGGCGACCGGCAACTGACTTATACCAAGTTCTGTTTCCAATGCAACCAACTTAAGTTTCAACTTGCTGATAATCCTGGTCTTTTTTACCGAAAACCAATAACCGAAAACCGAAAACGGTATTAAGCCCCTTCCCCCAATAAACCTGTTACTCCGCCTCCACCCCGCACACCCGGTTTTTCCCCTGCCGTTTGGCCCGGTAGAGGGCGTCGTCTGCGGCTTTTACCAGATCTTCGCCGTTCATGCCCGGTTGCAGCTCCGCCACCCCGATACTGACGGTGATGCTCATGGTTCGCCCCTCAAAGGGGAAGCTCAGGCCGGCAACCCCCCGGCGCAACCTTTCCGCCAGGACTATGGACATCTCCAAAGGGGTCTGGGTCAGGAGCGCCGCGAATTCTTCGCCTCCATAGCGGCAGACCACGTCCACCTGACGGAGGCCCGTCTGCAGATACCCCCCCAGGGTCTTTAAGACCAGATCCCCCTGGGGATGCCCCATGGTATCGTTAATGTTTTTAAAATCGTCGATATCCATGAACAGCAGGGACAAAGGATGTCCGTAGCGCCGACTCTTGCCGACCTCCAGGTTCAGCAATTCCCAAAATTGCCGGTAATTATACAGTCCGGTGAGGCCGTCCCGGATGGCCAGGGTCCTGATCTCCTCCAGGAGCATGAGGTGATTCAAGGCGGCCTCTCCCTGGAGCAAAAAAATGCGAAAGAGCTCGGCCTCTTCCGGGGTGAAGGGGACTTCCCGCCCCGCGGCCACCAAGGCCGTAACCTCTCCGGCCCGGCCGGTCTCCCAGAGCATGGCCGGGAGCGGCGACTCTCCGGCAGCCGAGAGGGTTTGAGGCGGGGCGGGGTTTTCAGTCTCGGCCAGGAGGAGCCGGTTAAACCAATCTTGAAAATTCCGGAACACCGGCTCCGACACCTCCGGCCGGCGCCGGAAGTTCTCCAGGGGCCAATCTCCCCCCAGGAATCTGATCCCCATCACTGCCAGGGGCAGGCCGTCCCAGATGAGGTCCAGCAACCCGTGGAAAATCTTTTCCCAGGTGGAGGCCCCCGCCAGGGTCTCCCCGATGGTCCGGATCTGCTTCAGTTCCGCGGCCCGGCGCCGGACCAGTTCTTCCTGGGCCAGGCTCAGGTGCGCGGTGAGATCCAAATTCTCCCGGGTCAGGCGCCGCCGTTCCAGGGCCCGCTCCACCACCGCCTGGAGCTCGGCCAGGATCAGATCGGACTTCAGCAAATAGTCCGAAGCCCCCAGGCGGAGGGCCTGGATGGCGCTTTTTAGGTCGCCATAGCCGGTAAACAGGATGACCTGAGTGTCGGGGAAGCGGCTCTTGAGGGCGGAGAGGATTTCCAACCCGGAGACGTCCGGGAGGCGCAGATCCAGCAGGGCCAGGGAAAATTCCTCGCCCTCCATGGCCTGCAAAGCCTCGCGGCCATCCTTGGCCGTGGCTACCTCATAGCCCACCTCCTGGAGGAACTCCGCCAGCAGTTCCCGCATCCCTACATCGTCTTCCGCCAGAAGGATCTTTTCTCCGGTGGTCAATGCCAGCCCTCGGAAGAAATCAAGGTGTCCCGGCCAAACTCGGCGTCATCGGGGTGGGGGTAATCCAGATTGAAGTGCAAGCCCCGGCTCTCTTTCCGCCTCAAGGCCATGCGGATGATGAGGTCCGCCACGTAGGCGATGTTGCGCAGCTCCAACAAATCACTGGTGATGAGAAATTTCCAGTAATATTCGTTGATTTCATTGAGAACCGGGCCGATGCGGGCCTGGGCCCGGAGCAGGCGGCTGTTACTCCGGACAATGCCCACATAGTTCCACATGATCCGCCGGATTTCATCCCAACTGTGGGACACCACCACCGCCTCCTCGCTATCGGTGGCCCCGTAGGTATCCCAGGCGGCTACCGCCACGGGCGGCTTGGCCTGCAATGCGGGCAGGGAATCCCGGGCGGCCTGGGCCGCCTGGTGGGAAAAAACCAGGGCTTCCAGGAGGGAGTTGCTGGCCAGGCGGTTGGCCCCGTGCAGGCCCGTCATGGATACTTCCCCCACGGCATAGAGGTTGGAAATGGTGGTGCGGCCCCAGGCGTCGGTGACTACCCCGCCGCACATGTAATGGGCCGCGGGCACCACCGGGATAGGCTCTTGGGTGATATCGACGCCGAATTCCAGGCACTTTTGATAGATATTGGGAAAGCGACTCTGGACAAAATCCGCGGGTTTGTGACTGATGTTGAGGTACACGCAATCATCGCCGCTCTTTTTCAGTTCCGTGTCAATGGCCCGGGCCACGGTATCCCGGGGGGCCAGATCTTTTAATTCGTGGTATTTTTCCATGAACGGCCGGCCCCGGCGGTCGATGAGAAAGGCCCCTTCTCCCCGCAGGGCTTCGGAGATGAGAAAGTTTTTCGCCGCGGGGTGATAGAGGCAGGTGGGATGGAACTGGACGAACTCCATGTCGCCGATCCAGGCCCCGGCCCGGTACGCCATGGCCACCCCATCCCCGGTGGCGATGTCCGGGTTGCTGGTGTACAGATAGACTTTACCGGCCCCCCCCGTGGCTAACAGGGTAATGTGGGCCATAAAGGAGTCCACCTGCCCGGTCTCGGTATTGAGCACATAAGCCCCCAGGCAGGTTTTTTCGGCCTCGGTCACCACCCGCCCCTGACGGACCAGGCGCTCCAGGGTGATGAGATTCACCCCCATATGGTTTTCGTACACCCGGATATTGGGGTGGGCCAGGACCTTCTCCGCCAGGATGCGCTCCACCTCCGCGCCGGTCATGTCATGGGCATGGATGATGCGCCGCCTGGAATGGCCGCCTTCCCGGGCCAGATCGTAGCCGTTACTTGCGCCCAGATCAAAATGGGCCCCCAACTCCACCAGTTCCCGGATGCGGTCAGGCCCCTGGCGCACCACCAACTCCACGATGTCGGGGTGACTCAAGCCTTCGCCCACGGTGAGGGTATCCTGGATGTGGTATTCAAACCGGTCGTCCGGACCCAGCACCGCGGCAATGCCGCCCTGGGCCATGCGGGTAGAGGTCTCCGCCAGCTCCCGCTTGGTAACGACGTTCACCGTGGCGAAATCCGCCATCTTCAGGGCATAACTCAACCCCGCCAGGCCCGAGCCGATTACCAGTACGTCTGAGATATGTTCCATTTGCTCCTTCTTGGATTGTAGCAGTTAGCAGTTAGCTATCAGCGGTCAGCTTTCAGCGTTTGATGAAACAGCAATGTAGGGTGCGCACCGCGCACCATAATCTCGTTCCCAAGTTGCACTTGGGGACGCCATCATGGCCCAAGCTGCGCTTGGGCAGCAAAGCCTGGCTTGGCGATCAACTGGGTTCCCAACCACAGCTTGGGAACCAGCCCAAATAGTGTTTATCCTCGTTTCCTGTCCATTTCCCCTAAGCAGCGTAGCGGATGATCTCCAATTCCGCGGCGGCGTCGGTTTTTCGCAGAATCTCTTCCACCCGGCTCATCACCAAATCGTCTAATAAATATTCGCTGCAGTTATCGCATTGCAGCACCGGCAAGCCTTTCAAAATCACAATGGTTGCCTCACTTACCTTAAAAGGCAAATCTGTAATCAAAGGCCTTAACTTGGACCCGCATACATAGCACTTCATAAAGAACCCCTCCTTTCCTTGAACCCATCTTCCCACTCTTCCAGGCCGGGGCGATAGGCAGTGATAATCCGAACATCAACTCCTTCCAGGTCCACAGCAAAGAGGATATGGAAGATATCGCCCTGATACTCTGAATAGACAAGATAGCTGGGAAGATACTTGTCTTTAGGATTTTCTTCTATAATTTCGTAGCCTTCGTGAGACTGAAGGATAGCCTGCCGACTAATAAACCGTCCTTTTAGGCGCATGTTCACATGATAGGTCCACAAAATTTTTCCTTGCTCTACGCATCTCCGTATGAACTCTAAAGGGTCATCCGGTAGCTTACGTTCCACTTTGGAACCCCATTAAGCCCCAAGCTGCGCTTGGGCAGCAAAGCAAAGCTTTTCACAATCAGATAGGTTCCCAAGGCCAGCTTGGGAACGCCTTGCCCGCCAAGCTAAGCTTGGCGACTATTTCCGTTCCCAAGTACAACTTGGGAACGAGTGGTTGTAGGGGCGGGTTTAAAACCCGCCCCTACAGGTCCCTGGCCCCCGCGAACATCACCATTCCAACAATTTAGCCAAGTTCTTCCCCAAAATCATCTCCTGCCAGTCCTCCGGCAGCCCCGCGGCCTCCATCTCTTTCAGATAGCGGCTTGGCGGCAGCAGGGGGTAGTCGCTGCCGAAGAGGATTTTTTCGGGACCCACCATTTCTGCGGCCAGGCGGTAAATCTCCGGGCGGTAGAGGTAGGGGGAGGCCGCGGTGTCGAAATAGACGTTGCGGAAAATCTCCGGCGCCTCTTTTTTCATCAGGCCGTAAAAAGGCAGCCCCCCGCCCCAATGGGCCAGGATCCAGGTGACTTCCGGATAAGCCTTGATGGCATTGTAAAGAGCCGGCAGGGAGATGGCCGCCTTGCCGGGATAGTTCGGGCCCACCGGGTCATTGACGTGGAGCAGCAGGGGCGCCCGGTAGTGTTGGCAGAGCTCGGCGATGGGGGCCAGGACCGAGACCAGGTCCTCTCCCAGGTCCTCCAGATACCAGGCCAGCTCTCCCACCCCCCGAAAGCCCGCGGCCAGGCAGCGCTCCACTTCCCGGGCAGCCCCGGACTCCAGGGGATGCACCGCGCAGAAGCCCGCCACGTGCCCGGGCCAGCGGCGCATGGCCTCCAGGATCACTTCATGGTGCCGGCGCCAGAGACGCTCCTGCCGCCAGGGAAAGCCCAGGACCACCGCGGCGTCCACCTTTTCCTCGTCCAGCGCCTTGACAAACTCCTCCGGCCCCGCCATTTTAGCCTTAGGAGAATCATAGAGGAGGCGAAAGGCCGGCTCATCCGGGAAGAAATCCTCTCGCCGGCGGCAGATTTCGTCGGGAAAGATGTGAGTGTGCGCGTCAAAGATCATGTGTGTGCCAGGAAAAACAGGGGGAAGAGGGGAAAAGGATAAGATAACCTTTGGTCAATCCTTTTCGCATCTTCGCCGCTTACCTTTTTGTCCTTTTATCCTTTTTTTCCCTTCCAATTTCACTCATTTATTCTTTTTATGCTCCTCTTTTTCATATAAAATGACGCCAATGTCAATAGCCCTGAGAATTCAAGGTCTTTTCCTGATATTCTGGCTCGGGGCCGGCGCCTCGGCCGCCTGGGGGGCTGGTCCTTTTAACTACCGCCTGCCTCAGGGCTCCGGTATCGACCCCCAGGCCGTCACCGTGGTGGGGGAGGTTAAGTCCCACCATATCGTGCGCTATGAGAACCTGTACCAGCTAGCCCGGCAGTATGACCTGGGATTCTGGGAACTGGCCCGCTTCCACCGGAACCTGGATCATTTTTATCTCCCCTGGGACACGGACATTGCCATTCCCGCCCGGTGGATCATCCCGGACCGGCCCAATTATCCCAGCTATCTCATCAATGTGGCGGAGTTGCGGGGCTACCGGTTCTTCCCGGAAAAAAACGAGGTGCGCACCTTTCCCATAGGCATCGGGGTACTGGATTATAAAACCCCCTTCGGCCGCTTCCGGGTGCAGAGCAAGGCGGAAAATCCCGGCTGGCGCATACCTGCGAACCTGCGGGCTAAATATGAAATGTCCTACATGCCCCCCGGGGAAGACAACCCCGTGGGCGCCCACTGGATGGGCCTGTCACACTACGGCCTCCACGGCACCCACGCGCCCATGGGGGTGGGCCGCCTGGTGAGCCACGGCTGCATCCGCCACTATCCGGAGGACATCAAGGAGCTGTTCGACATTACCCCCGTGGGCGCCTCGGTGGAGATCATCTATGAGCCGGTGAAAATCGGCTTCCTGAAGGGCCGGGTCTTTGTGGAAGTCCATGAAGACATTTATCTCAAGATTCCCGATATGCTCCAGTATGCCGTCAAACGCCTCAAAGACAAGGGACTGGCGGACAAGATCAACTGGACCGCGTTCCTCCGGGCGGTGGAAGAACAGACCGGCGCGCCGGTGGATATTAGCAGGGGCCAGTGATCAGTGATCAGTGATCAGTGGTCAGAAAACAGTAATCAGTGATCAGTAACCAGGGGGCAGGGGGCAGGTTTTAATGGGGTTTGAGGGATGCCCTGTGGGTGGGGCGGCCAGCTCCACAATTATCCTTTGAATTCCGGGCATATTGGATAACCATGAAACCAATCACAGCTAATAGCTAACTATTTACTGTTCACTGATTACTGATTACTGTTCACTGATCACTGTTCACTGATTACTGATCACGACTAAACAAGGCCATGTCCATGCAACTACAAGAAATCCAGGACACCCTGACCCGGTTGCTCACTTTCATCGAGGAATCCAGCCATATCAAGGACCTGGACGCCCTTCTGGACCGGGTTTTGCTGGAGGCCCGGCAGCTTACCCACGCGGATGCGGGCTCAATATTCCTGGTGGACAATAAAGTTCTGAATTTCAGCTATGTACACAACGACACCCTGTTTACCGCCCCCGGCAACAAGTACCTCTATTCCAGCCAGACCCTGGAAATCAACAATCGCTCCATGGCCGGGTACGTGGCCTCCACCGGGGAATCCATCATCATTGATGACGCGCATCACCTCCCGGCCACCGTGTCCTTTTCCTTCAATCCGGCCTTCGATCACCTCTCGGGCTACCATACCCGCTCTATCCTGGCGGTGCCCTTAAAAACCAGCCGGGAGAGAATCGTGGGGGTCTTGCAACTCATCAACGCCCTGGACGCCAACCGGGAAGTCATTCCCTTTACGGAGACAGATAAACTGCTCCTGAATTATTTTGCCCAGAACGCCGCAGTGGCCATCGAACGGGCCATGATGACCAGGGAGATTATTCTGCGTATGATCAGGATGTGCGAACTGCGAGACCCCAACGAAACCGGCCCCCATGTCAACCGGGTGGGCGCCTACGCCGCTGAAATCTACCAGCAATGGGCCTTAACCAAAGGCCTGGACGGCGATCAGATCAAAAAACACAAGGACCTCTTGAGAATCGCGGCCATGCTCCATGACTTGGGCAAGGTGGCCATCTCGGACTTGATTTTAAAAAAACCGGCAAAACTGGATGACGATGAATTCCTGGTGATGAAGTATCACACCATCTATGGGGCCCGGTTTTTTGAGAACCCAGCCTCAGATCTGGATCAATTGTCCGCGGAGATTGCCCTGAATCACCATGAGCGGTGGGACGGCCGCGGCTACCCCGGCAGGATTCCCGACGTCTTGGCCAACAACCTCCGGATGGGGTTGGGCAAACAGGGGGAGGAGATTCCCATCTTCGGCAGAATCGTGGCCCTGGCGGATGTCTTTGACGCCTTGATCTCCAAACGGGTCTATAAAGAAGCCATGCCCGAAGACCAGGTCCTGACCATCATCAAAGAAGAGTCCGGGAAACATTTCGATCCGGAGGTGGTGGCGGCCTTCCTGGCCATTTACGAAGTTATCGGCGCCATCCGGCAAAAGTATCAGGATGAGTCCGGCGAGGCGTATTCTTGCCGGATCGGTCCATGAGGCCATTGCTTCCGGGGTACGCCTGAAACCATGAAGAGCTTTATTTCTCCCGGCTCCCAAGCAGTGATCCAGGTTATTGGGGACTTTGATGGCCTCTATGCCCTGGTGGTTAACTCTTCATTCCCTGAACTAAAACCGGGGGCACAAACCGCCTGTCGGCGCAGACCAGGGGCTAACCGCGGAATCGCCTTTATTTTGCGGCCCCCCACAAGATTATTTCTACCGGATTTCATATGAGTCCATACTACGCACTATTTGCCGCCATATTTCTTCTCAGCTCCCTGCTTGCGGGCCTGATAGCGGTCCTGCGCCGGTATCTCATGGATGGCGACGCAGGGCCCCAGGAATACATTCGCTCCTCGGTGTTCTCTTTTTTCGGTTCGCTTTACGCCTTCTTTTTAGGCTTTGCCATGGTTACCCTGTGGTCGGCCTTCTTAACCGCCAAAACCGATGTGGGCAAAGAAGCCGAGGGCCTGCTCATGGCGTACCGGGTCTCCCACGACTTTCCCAACTCCGACGGCTTCCGTTCAGCCCTGATGGGCTATGTCAGAAGCGTCAAAGAAGACGAATGGCCCCAGATGGATCGTGGGGCCATGAGTGAGAAAACCAGGCAACACCAAGATAACATCTGGAAGACGTTTCGCCAGATGAAACCATCCAATAATGAAGGTAACGATCTGTATGTCAACCTTGGGACTTTTTTGAAAGAAGCCGGCATCCAGCGATTAAACCGGGCGCTGCTTATTAAAGGCAATCTTTACCCTCCCTTACGGATAATAATCATATTCGGATTTTTTTCCATGCTTTATTGTTTATATTTCAGTAATATCCAGCAAAATTGGGTACAAATTATTTTTGATTTCATCGTTATATTTATTCTAATATCTATTATATTATTTATCCACGATATTGATACACCGTTCTCAGGGTATGTCATTGTCCCACCCGATGCCTTCGACTACGTTTATCAAAAGATGATAATCTTACAACAAAGTCCGTGACCGCCCGGCTTCTCCTGCTTTCTGAGCTGAGTAGTCTGTTACATATTGAGTCTGTTGCAAAAGTGATTTTGAGGGGAGGGCAGGGGTCCACGACCCCTGGCCCCCCCTCCCAAGAGCAGGTTGTCTTTGGACCAAATTCATCTATTTATGACCTGAGTAAATAAGTATAAGGAAGAACCGCATGCGCATCTTGGTTTCCGGTTCTCTGGCCTATGACCGGATCATGGATTTCCCCGGCCGGTTTGCGGACCATATCCTGCCCGAGAAGATCCATATCTTGAATGTCTGTTTTATGGTGAACGGCCTGACGGAACGGTTCGGCGGCACCGCCGGCAATATTGCCTATAACCTGGCGTTGCTGGGAGGAAAACCAGTTATCCTGGCCACCGCGGGCAAAGATTTTACCCCGTATCGGGACTGGCTGCTCAACCAGGGCCTGTCCCTGGAGGGCATCAAGGAGATCCCCCAGGAATTTACCGCGGGCGCTTACATCACCACGGACCTGGCGGACAACCAGATCACCGGCTTTAATCCCGGGGCCATGAAATTTCCTTCGGAATATGCCTTTGACGGCCTGAACCCCGCCGGGACTTATGCCATCATCGCGCCGGGGAACCTGGAGGATATGCTGGCTTATTCCCGGTTCTACAAGTCCCGGGGGGTCCCCTATATTTTTGATCCAGGCCAGTCCATTCCCGCCTGGGGCGGCCCGGAACTTAAGGAGATGACTCAGGGCGCCCTGGCCCTGATTAGCAACGACTATGAACTGGAGATGTTCCGGCAAAAGACCGGATTGAGCGATCCCGACCTCCTTAATATGGCCGGCGCGGTGATCACCACCCTGGGGGAAGCCGGTTCCGTGGTGCTCACCCCCGGAGGCCGGGAAGATATCCCCGCGGTCCCCCCTCGGCAGGTTCAGGACCCCACCGGCGCCGGTGACGCTTACCGGGCCGGACTCCTGAAAGGACTGGCCCAAGGGCTGGCTTGGCGGGACGCGGCCCGGCTGGGCGCGGCCCTGGCCAGCTTTTGCGTGGAGCAGCAGGGGACCCAGGAGCACCGGGTGGAATTGCCCCGGTTGTGGGAGCGCTATTCCTTGAGCTTCGGCGAGCCGCCCGCGGGCTGGAGGTAATTGACATGAGATCCCTGAAAAAACCTATAACTTGAGGCCATCTCCCCCCTTTGGGCATTTTTGTCGATATAGAAATCAGGTTTTCCCCTATTTACTTATCTTTATTGCCTGCTTATAAGTATTATTAGGATTATCTTACCGTCTCTCCCTTAGGACCCAAGGAGGGCTTATGAACGGATATCGCCTCTGGCTTTCTCGGAAAAGTGTCCGCCTCCTTTTTCCGCCACCCGCCTTAATCCCCATCCTAATTTTAATGTCCCTGGCAGTTGCCGGACCACTGGCCGCGGCCCCGGAGCCTCCCCGGGCCGGGCTGCTGGAGGATTACGGCAGGCTCCCGTTGCACTTCGCCCCCAACTTGGGACAGGAGGACCCCCAGGTAAAGTTTTGCGCCCGGGGAAACGGCTATGGTCTTTATTTTACCCAAGATGGGCTGGTCCTCACCATGGTCCCGGGAGGCCGGGAATCTACGCCGAAGATTAAACAGACCAGGAGTTTCCGTAACCAGAGTCGCCCCGGCATCGCCCAGGACCCGGCTCCCACGGTGGTGCGCCTGACCCCTTTAGGGATGCGGCCGGAGGTGGAGGTTACCCCGGGGGACCCGTTGCCGGGGAAGGTTAATTTTTTTCTGGGCAATGACCCCGGTCAGTGGCGCACCGGTATCCCCACCTATGGGGCAGTGATCTACCGGGAGGCCTATTCAGGGGTGGACCTGAAGTTCTATGGCCGCGGCCGCGCTCTGGAGTATGACCTTATTGTCAAACCCGGGGCCGATCCCGGCCAGGTGAGATTTAAATATGACGGCGTTAAGGACCTGGAGATTACTCCGGAAGGGGATCTGGCCGTTTATCTGCCCCAGGGCTCGGTCCTGCTCCAGAAAAAACCCCGGGTTTACCAGGAGATCGCGGGAGAGCAGGTAATCCGGGAAGGCAAGTTCCGGGTTTACCGGGACACCGCAGAAGTCAGCTACGGCTTCGACCTGGCCGCGCATGACCCCCGCTATCCCCTGATCATTGATCCGACCCTGGTATATTCCACCTATCTGGGGGAAAGAGGGGACGAAACCGGGGAGGCCATTGCCGTGGATGCCTTGGGCCAGGCTATTATCGTGGGGCAGACCACTTCCCTCAACTTTCCCACCCGGAATCCCCGCCAGTCCGTCCGGGGCAATGGGGACGCCTTTGTCACCAAGCTCAATGCCGCCGGCAACGCCCTGGTCTATTCCACCTATTTGGGCGGGAAGAATGAAGACAAGGCCCTGGGCGTCGCGGTGGACGTCGCGGGCAACGCCTATATCACGGGTTTTACCAAGTCCCTGGACTTTCCGGTGCTAAAGCCCTTCCAGGGTCTTTCCCGGGGAAACGCCGAGGCGTTTGTCACCAAGCTCAACGCCAACGGCAGCGCCCTGATCTTCTCCACCTATCTGGGGGGGGCCGGCAATGACTACGGCAACGCCATTGCCGTGGACGGCGCCAACAATGTCTATGTGGCAGGCCGCACCTCGTCCATTAACTTTCCATTGGTCAAGGCGCTCCAGAGGACTTTGAGGGGAAGCGCCGACGCGTTTGTCACCCGGCTCAACCCTCAGGGGAACATCCTGGGGTATTCCACTTTCCTGGGAGGAAGCGACCTGGACTTCGCCGAGGCGATTGCGGTGAATACCCTGGGCCAGGCTTTTGTTACCGGGACCACCGCATCCATCGACTTTCCCGTGAAGGGCGCCTTCCAGGCCGTCAATAGGAGTATCGGGGGCACCAATGCTTTTGTTACCAAATTCGACAACCTGGGCCGGTCCCTGGTCTATTCCACCTATCTGGGGGGCTCGGGGACCCCGGCAGGCCGCGGGGAGCCCAATAATTACGTGGATCTGGCCCACGGCATCGCGCTGGACGCCCTGGGCAACGCTTATGTGACGGGAGAGACCCGGTCCATCAATTTTCCCACGGCCAACGCCTTTCAGGGGATTTTAAGGGGAGCGGCGGATGCGTTTGTCACCAAACTGAATCCCCAGGGCAACGCCCTGGTCTATTCCACCTTTCTGGGCGGGAATAAGGAGGATGTCGGCTTCGCCATCGCCCTGGACATCAACCTTAACGCCCACGTGACCGGGGAAACCGGCTCCCTGGACTTCCCCCTCAAGAACCCTTTCCAGGGGTTCCTGATCAACTCCAGCGCCTTTGTCAGCAAGTTCTCCAAAGGGGGCAACAGCCTGGTTTATTCGTCTTTCCTGGGGGGCTCCGCGGCTGACCTGGGCAGCGGCATCGCGGTGGATGCCGGCGGCCAGGCCTATGTAACAGGCGCCACCTCTTCCCTGGACTTCCCCGCCCGAAACGCCTTCCAGCCCAACTTTGGCGGCGGGAACAGCGATGTGTTTGTGACCAAGATCAGCAAGTGAGGCTGGTTAGTTGCCAGTTGTCAGTATCTTCTGGTTCCCCAGTTGAACTGGGGAATCCACCCCGGTTTACAATGTTGAGCCTGCTTGCTATGCATATATGATAACCATCTCAACTACTTATTTTTTTTATTTAAGGTGCGTATACAGGGCAGGTAGCCTCACCCCCGTTCAAACCTTAAAACCACTCCGTTGATCAGGGTGGGGGGCGGAGTCTCATATCACGACCGACGATGGTGTGTGCATATGGCCTCGGCGTTTCCCCCGGCTCACCACTACCGGGCGCTGCTTGCCAGGGATTCATGGGTTGCTGATCAAGCAAGAAGATGGTCAACGATGGACCAGTATGTCAAAAATCTGGGGGAAAAATACTTTTTCGGGGGAATTTTTGCTCTCATGCCGCCGCGAGACAAATAGGCTATAACAATAAGGAAACTTTCCGAGGTGCAACTCGCGTAGTTAGGCCTCAAAACCATTTTTACTTGTGGGAGCCAAGTTTGCCGCAAGATCTCAGATAATTTTAGGTAGCAATGCCTTCACAAGTAAACCTCCGTTTGCTGTTGGTGGCGCTTTTCATTGGCCTTTCTTCGGTGACTGCCCTGGCTGAACCTGTCCGCGAAGTCGCAGACCCGGCAAAGCCGCCGCAAGATAAGGTTACCGTAACCGACACCAAGCTTGGAGTCAGCGCCAACCCGGGAGCAAGCGACGCAACGCCGGGCACCGGCATGGTGGGACGCGTGATTCAAGACTGGCTCGGCGCCGGCAAAGACACCGGAGTGTGGTTAGGCGGACTGTGGATCGGTGACGCCAATTTCCTGGTCTCAGGAGGCGCCCAACCAGGAAAATGCACTTTAAACAGCCTGGTTATTCTGGGGTTGAGGCTCGATGCAGAAAAGCTCGGTGGGTGGAAAGGCGGCAAATTCGGGGCGGAGTTTCTCCAGTTCAACGGTTCGCCCACCAACGCTCAGGCCGGCAGCGTCCAGGGGTACAACTCACTACCGGGCCCGGAAGCGCTGAACCGGTCCGAATTATATCAGCTTTGGTGGCGCCAGTCGTTGTTCGACGACAAATTTATTTTCCGGATCGGCAAAGTTGTGCCTACAGCCGATTTCAACAACGTCCTGCGCCCGGTGCCTTCCCAGGACAAAAGTTTACAAATCCCCGCGGTATCTGGACTGATTTATACCCCGATCTTCATAAACCCGACATTGCTTGGCGTCATGCCGGGCTATTATAATTCCGCCTGCGGCATCACCGCGACATTTGCGCCCACCAAACAGGTCTATTTCTCTTATGGATTCTACGACGGTAATCTGGCCAGAGGAAGCCAAACAGGGATGCGCGGCCCACAATTCAACGGATATTATTTCCATATCGGCGAGGTGGGAACCGCCTGGACGATGGCCGGGCTTCCGGGTTCGGCGGGCCTGGGCGGATGGAGGCAGACCGGGCTGTTGGGTACGCCAGGGAATACAGAAAACGGCGCCGCCGGATTTTATATGTTTGGCTCCCAACGACTGTGGAGAATGCGCCCGCATATAGATAACAGCGGTATCAGCATCTATGTGCATGGCGGCATTAATGGCTCTGAAACTCTGCCGGTCAATCAATATGTAGGTGGGGGCCTCACCGGATTCGCGTTGCTGCCGGGGCGGCCCGATGATTCGTGTGGTATCGGGGTGGCGTCTTCATGGTTGAACCAAAATATTTTCCAGCGGAGCAGCGAGGTTGTCATTCAAGGCTATTATCAGATGAACCTCATCGGCTCCACCTACTTCCAGCCGGCCGTTTCATATATTCCGACGCCGGGGTCCACCTCCAAACTCGATAGCGCCTGGGCGTTGACCTTGCGGTTTATCGCGTTGTTTTGATTTATGGAAGGTTTATACGACTAAAGCGTGCCTGGTTACCTGAAGGTCTCCCCACCCCGCGTTCCCAAGCGGGAGCTTGGGAACGAGGAAAAAATCAAATTTTCAACAGCCTGCTAAATACCCCAGGATAGGGTTAGGCGTCCCGCCGGTGCACCAGCGCCCCGTAAGCATAGGTCTCCTTGATGGCCCGGTCGTCAGACAGCATCATCTGGACAAACAGCTTGTCGCTCAGAGTCTTGGTGAACTGCATCCTGAACTCCAAGAACGGAGTACTTTTGAGGTCCATGATGATGAAATCGGCTTCTTTGCCCACTTCAAAGTTACCGATCTTATCCTCCATGGACAGCGCTCTGGCTCCTCCCAGGGTAACTAGGTAAAAGGCTTCAAAGGGGGAAAGTGAATAACCCTGGAGTTGCGCCATTTTATATGCCTCATCCATGGCCCGCACCATGGAAAAGGTATTGCCGGCGCCCAGGTCGGTTCCCAGGGCAACTCTCACATTATATTCTTTAGCTTTGGCAAACTTGAAAAGCCCGCTGCCCAGAAAAAAGTTGGAGGGGGGACAGGGACACAAAACCGCGCCGGTTTCCTTAACCCTGATAAAATCTTCATCGTCCAGATGCAGAGAATGCCCCAGCAGCGTTCTTTCCCCCACCAAGCCATAGTAATCGTAAACATCCAAGTAGCTCTTTCTTTCCGGGAACAGCTCCCGTACCCAAGCTATCTCATGCAAGTTTTCGCAGAGGTGGGTCTGCAAATACACGCCGGGGTATTCTTTGAGGAGACGGGAGGCGGCCTGGAGGTCGGCGGGGGAACAGGTCGGCGCAAACCGGGGGGTGACCACATAGGAGAGTCTGGCTTTGCCATGCCATTTTTCAATAAGTTCCTTGCTGTCTTGATAATCCGACTCGGGCGTGGCCAGTTTCATGCCTTCCGGACCATTGCGGTCCATCATGACCTTGCCGGCCAGGAGACGCAGGTTCAAACGTTGGGCCACTTCAAAGAGCGCCTCCGCCGACTCCTTGGCTATGGAACAATAAACGGAGGCGGTGGTGGTTCCCCGCCGCAAAAGTTCCTTTAAAAAGATCGTGGCTCTCTCTTGGGCCAGGGCCTTATCGGCATATTCAGCCTCCGCGGGCAAAATATAATTCTGCAGCCATTCCAGCAACTGCTCACCGTAGCAGGCCACGGTGGTTATCTGCGGGAAATGAATATGAATATCAACGAATCCCGGCATAATCATGCTGTCCGGATACGAGGCCACCTGCACCCCTTCCGGGAGTTCGAGCAGGATGGTTGCCGCCGGCCCCACTGCCTTAACTTTGCCGTTTTCCACCAGCAGGACCCCGTCTTCCCAGTATTGATAAGCATCGGCCGGGTTTTCCCGGTAAATCGGGTTGTCCACCATGTGAAATATCGATCCGCGATAGGCCTTCAATTGCAGCATTGGGGGCTCCTTCCGGTTTGGCAGGAAAACTTAGTTATCCGATGGGCGATCTTTGTTCCGGTCGGAATTGATCCGAAACTCGGTCCAAATAGTGACCAGGGCCAGGCCCATGAGATTAATGGTCGTAGCCGCATACCACATATAGGTCTCATATGGACGCAGGTCTTTGATCCACCCCGACCATAAAACAAAGCAGATAATCGCAAAGGAAAGAAAAGTGTCGATGGTCAAAAAAAGGGAAGGACGCCCGACCAGGCGTCCCAATTGAGCAATGAGACAAAACTCGATAGAAGATTCCCGGTGCAAGAGGTTAAGACATATCCGCACCAGGTTCATTAAAATATCGATGGAGGCCCAGCCAATAATGAGCCAACCGAGAAATGTTATTAGGGCATGGTGATATTCCATACCATGCCGGACCGCCAGGGTACCCAAAAGATATTTGAAGGTACAAAAAGGAATCCCAATGATGAGGGCCAGGAATATGGAGGTATGAAAAATATTTAACTCAGCTGTCCTGGTGTCGTCCTTCAAAGGTTGCTTATCCATGTTCACCCCTTTCGCCTGAGATTTCATCATAAAGCGATCCTTTTTTCCATATTACTGCACTTATACTGCTCCCACTAAAAGTGGGACATTTTGATAAGCGCGGATTAAACCGAGATTATGCAGCAATCTTAGTTGCTTATGGCCAAAAGAAATAATTGGAACCTATTCCCCGGCTTAACAACTAAAAATGACCCTGTTCTCGAAGACAACTATTCTTACGGTTAGCAGGGAAGCATAATATTTTATGAAAATCAAGAGGTTTTTAGATTTCCGGCAGACCGAACCACCAACAGCTAAGACCTAGCAGTCATTCATGTGCCCCTGGCACACCCGAAACCAAGAATAGTTGCCGGGGCGGATTTGTTATGTTTACTAAACTAAGGAGTCAAATAATTTAACTAATTTTATTTACTGGATTTATAGCTTTACACGACCAACTACTAGTCGGGACATTAATTGTGTTGCATCGGTTGTGGGCTACGTAGGGGCGGGTTTTAAACCCGCCCCTACATCAAGGCAACATATTTTACGCTCCGAGTAGTACTTGCCGCTTTGGGCGTCGATTTCAAAAGCGGCGACGTCGCCGGAGGTATCGGCCGGGAGATAGTGAGCCGGCTCTATGGTGAAGTAGAAGTGCTGCCGGAGGATTGCCGGCTTGGCCTCCTGAACGGACCGGCGCTGGTTCATCAGCAAACTGAGCAGTTGGGTGACACATAGGGCAGCTGTACGTAATAGATCCTGTTTTTTCTATAGATTGTGGTTGGTTAGGTACTCCTTTTCTCTCTCATCATTTCCTTGCTGTCAAGCGGTTTTTGACATAGCCCTCCTTTCCGGGATAGCCGAGGCAGGGGGCGCCTGCGAGAATGGGCCCTAACTTGCTCGTCGGAGCAGGCGCCCCCTGCCGCTCAGGGCTTGACCCTGCGGCATGACCATGGCAGCCAGTTTACGTCCCATGACTTCCAATCGGAAATCGCCTTCCTGGGATCGTCAGTTCCCTTGCTTTCGTGCGGGCCCCCGAAGGCAATGGTAACGTAGAGGAACTGCGCCAATCCCTCCTGGAGTTTAAGCGCATTTACCACGAAAACTGGATCATCCAGCGCCATGGTTACAAAACCCCGACCCAAGCCCGCCGGGAACAATCTCAGGCGTTTCCCCTGGCTGCCTGATTTAACCTCTATCTGTGTGCAAAAACCTGTGGACCTTTACAATGCGCTTTGAATGGTTCGGCTTTTTTCTGTTCACGGCGGCGCTGAGGTTTGCGAGGCGGACATGCGAACTCGGTATCGCGCGACGCTGCCGCTTTTTTATAATCAAAACCATTCAGTGTGCAACGCTTTACCTTGGCGCACAGGACTCGCTCGATACTGCGAACCATATCCTCATCTTCAATGGTAATAAAAGTGAAGGCATCACCGGTCTTAGCATTTCGGCCAGTACGTCCGATCCTGTGCGTATAGGCATCAGTAGTATCCGGCATGTCGTAATTGATAACGTGGGAAATCTGGGTCACGTCGATCCCGCGTGCTGCAACGTCAGTCGCCACCAGTATCTGGAACGTGCCGTTGCGGAACCCGTTCATCACGGCCTGTCGCCGCGCCTGCGAGAGATTTCCCTGCAGTGATGCGGCCCGATAGCCGGCCTTCCCCAGTTGTTCCCCCAGACGCTTGGCCCGGTGTTTGGTGCGCGTAAAGATCAGAACCGACTCAGTATCGGTATGGCGCAACAGTTCGAGGAGTAGCGGGGTTTTGAGGTGCTGCTCGACCGGATAGAGCATATGAGAGACACTACTTACCGGTCCAGTGGTATTAACTTGCACCTTAACCGGCGCTTTCAGTATTTCGTGGGCCAGATGAAGAATATCAGCAGGCATGGTGGCCGAGAACAACAGCGTCTGGCGTTTTGCCGGTACGTGCTTGATGATCTTTCTTATATCGGGCAGAAATCCCATGTCGAACATCCGGTCTGCCTCGTCCAGTACGAGCACCTCCAGATGCGACAGGTCGACTGTGCCCTGATTGAGGTGGTCAAGCAGGCGGCCGGGACAGGAAACGACAATCTCGGCGCGTTTCAGCTTATCCACCTGAGGATTGAAACCAACTCCTCCATAAACAGTAACGCTCTTGAGTCCGGTCCGGCGTCCCAGGGTTCCAATGGCCTCGTGGATTTGCTCGGCCAGTTCGCGAGTGGGGGCAATAACTAGAGCCCTGACGTGCTTGCGCCCGCCTTGCATCAGGCGATGGAGGATTGGCAGCACAAAGGCCGCGGTCTTCCCGGTGCCGGTATGGGCAAGGCCCACGATGTCGTGCCCTTGCATGACCAGCGGGATTGCCTGTGCCTGTATCGGCGTTGGCGTTATATATCGCGCCGCGGCAACGCCGGCCGCGACCTGCTGGTGAAGATCAAATGTGTTAAATTCCATAAACTCCCTTTTTTCCAAGTTCGGGTAAAAAAAACCCTCAGAGGCTTACAATATAAAAATGGCCATTTCGAGTGGAATTCAGGCAGACAAATCCTGTACGCCACAAGTATTCAAAGCATTATGCCCAGATACATGCATCCCGGGAATATTCGGGGTCAGCGTAGCACTATCCCTCTTGAGGGGAATGAGGCCAATGCGCGGCTTTACCCCCATTTCCTGCCTTATGACGGACTTTGGATTGCCAGCGACAAGGTCTTGGATGAGCTTTTTCTGTAGCAGCGGTTGGGTTAGCTTTGAATCCCACAGTGTGGGACGTTAATCCGTAAACTATACAACAAGTGGGTATAATGTCAAGGGGTATGCATTCCAAAATCGGTGGGGAGCACGTCCTCCTCGGTTTCAATCGTGGCCTTTATACAAGTAAATAGAAGCAATCTCACCCCGACGACATAGCAGAATCGTACATGAATACCCTCTCGATCAACATAAGGAAGCGTGGCTCGATGCTACATATCTCGCCACTATCCAAAACCGTCAATATGATGCGGTTTTATCAGGTTATCTGAAGATTTTTGCTTAGGCATTTGGGGGGAATTAAAAAGGGCGGGGAATCAAGCTCCCTGCCCTTATACCGAAGACCGAAGACCTAAGACCGGAAACCGTCAGCTAAAGCTGCCCCACACCACGTTCTTGGGCTGGGCGGGTTGGTCCAGGAGGGTCAGGGCGCCCTGGAGGATGCCGGCCGCGTCCAGGCCGTATTTGGCCCGCAGGAGGTCCGGGGCGCCGTGCTCCATGAACATGTCCGGGATGGCCAGGCGTTTTACCGTGAGGCCCATGAGGCCCCGGTCGGAGAAGAGTTCCAGCACCGCGCCGCCGAAGCCCCCCTGGGCCACGTTCTCTTCCACGGTGAGGACCCGGCCGCACTGGGCTTTCAGGGTGATGTCCGCGTCTTCGGCCACCAGCGCCCCGGCCTTGGCCACCGGCTGCCCCCCCACCAGCACCCGCCCCGCCATAATGAGGCCCTGGCGCTGTTCGCCAGAGGTAGCAACCGCGCTTGGGCGGCGGGAGAGACTGAAGTTAAGTGGATTAACTAACACCTTCCGGACTCGTCGAGAGGATGAATCACCTTGGCATACAACTATGGCATCTATTGCTCACCGGGCTTGACAAATTCATGCTATGGAAGCCACCTGTCTCTTATCTTATTGATGCTAAAATGGTCAATTACTTGGTAAGGTGATGATTTTCCACCATAACTGGTTACCTTTACATGGTTGCCTTTGATGTCAACCACGCTAAAGTAATATGTCTCCTCATCATTAAAGACATGCCATTTCTTCCCATTGACAACGAGGGTACCGTTATCCACAACAGCGCCGCAGGTGCCGGTGAGGAGCTGAGTCACGTTGTGTTTCCATTTGACCGGCGGGGTGAGTTGAGGATCGGGGGCGATGCTGCGGTTGATAGTTTTCCGGGAATAAAGATGGACATGTCCGCAACCGAAGATGTCGAAACGGTTCTTATCCAAGATGCTCCACAGTTTCGTAAAGGACGTATTTTGATACGATTGAGACCCGGTTATTTGGTAATATGGCGCATGCGCAAAGAAAAACTTATGGGTTGCCTTAGTCTGGGCAGCCTGATTAGCCAGCCAGGTTAATTGGGTATCATCAAAATGGCCGTAAAGGGAGCCGTCACCCTCCAGGTTAAGGGCGGGGTTGGGATCATCTGCGGTAAGATAGTAACAATCACCGATGGCAAAGAAAGCGTCACCTCCGGGCGATTCAAAGGAATAAACCAGCCTTTCGTAGCCAGTCGGCCCATTTTCGGGGTTGTCAGTAAATTTATTTTGGAATTCTTGTTGATTGCCCAGGGAAAAGCCGGAAGTTCCTTCTCTATAGAGTTCATGATTCCCCATAACCGTATATAATTTTATGCCGGCATCAGTCAGAGATTGCATGACGTCCTTAAATTTCTGGAAATTATAGGCTCCCTCGGAATGCCCCCTATAGACCGAGTCTCCGCCGTAGATTACAAATGACGGGCGGGGAGATAACTCCAAGATTTGAGAATTAATGGCGTTCAAGACGGTCGTGTTGATGAGATCGTCAAGGTGGTCCCCGCGGCCATCGGCCATAAATACGAACCGTAAGGTCTCACAATGGCCGGATGCAGTTGGCAGGGAAGCCGAGAGAATAGCTGCGACCAAGCAGAAAATCAAAACCGCTACAATTCTTTTGCCTTTGTCAATCATATGCTATCTCCTGGACCGAGATTATGCGGCAAGTTTAGCCACCGGAGTCCCAAAATGCTTTTGGCCAGCCTTCTCAACGAATTGCACCCTGACAAGTTTACTCTTTCGCAGCCAAATTGTCTCGTGAGAGGCATGATAGCATAAATTTCCATGAATTTGTCCACCTACCGACCATAATAATTTTTTAAAAAAATTTGGGCATACCTGCCCCTCAGAATCGGATACCTAAAACCTGCGGAGTTTAAGGACCCCAGGCCATCGCCCTCAGTAGTGTTCAGACATGGAAGGGGGTGAGGATGATAGACTTTCAGGAGGGTAATTGCCTTAAATGGTTAAATGAAATGTGGGATAGCGGCTTACTTGCCTCTATCCACAACCGTTAATATGATGCGGTTTCATCAGGTTATCTAAAGATTCTTTGTCAGGCAGCTGCGGGGAATGAAAAAGGGCAGGGAATCAAGCTCCCTGCCCTTATACCGAAAACCGAAAACCGAAGACCGGAAACCGTCAGCTAAAGCTGCCCCACACCACGTTCTTGGGTTGGGCGGGTTGGTCCAGGAGGGTCAGGGCGCCCTGGAGGATGCCCGCGGCGTCCAGGCCGTATTTGGCCCGCAGGAGGTCCGGGGGGCCGTGCTCCATGAACATGTCCGGGATGGCCAGGCGCTTCACCGTGAGGCCCATGAGGCCCCGGTCGGAGAAGAGTTCCAGCACCGCGCTGCCGAAGCCCCCTTGGGCCACGTTCTCTTCCACGGTGAGGACCCGGCCGCACTGGGCCGCCAGGGTGAGGATGAGATTTTCATCCAGGGGTTTGACGAACCGGGCGTTGACTACGGTGGCCTGGAAGCCCTGTTTTTCCAGTTCCTGGGCGGCTTTTAGGGAGTGCTGCACCGACATGCCCAGGGCCAGGATGAGGAGGTCGTCCCCTTCCCGCAAGACCTCGGCCTTGCCGATGGTGAGCTTTTTCAGGATGGGGGAAAAATCCACTCCCACCCCCTTGCCCCGGGGATAGCGGATGGCGACGGGACCCGGATGGTGTATGGCGGTGAACAGCATGTGGCGCAGTTCGTCTTCGTCCTTGGGGGCCATGAGCGTCATATTGGGCAGATGCCGCAGGTAGGACAGGTCAAACAGCCCCTGGTGGGTCTCGCCGTCTTCCCCCACGATGCCGCCCCGGTCCAGGGCGAAGATCACCGGCAGCTTCTGCAGGCAGACGTCGTGGAGCACCTGGTCGTAGGCCCGCTGGAGGAAGGTGGAGTAGATGGTGACCACGGGCTTGAGGCCCTCGGAGGCCAGGCCCGCGGCAAAGGTCGTGGCGTGCTGCTCGCAGATGCCCACGTCAAAGAAGCGCTCGGGGAATTGGCTGCGAAAGTCCACCAGCCCGGTGCCGTCGGGCATGGCCGCGGTGATGGCCACGATGCGTTTATCCTCCCGGGCCAGGCGCACCAGGGTGTCGCCGAACACCTCGGTATAGGAAGCTATGTCGCTGACGCTTTTCTTGGGCTCGCCGGTGTCGGGGTCGAATTTACCCAGGCCGTGGAACCCGGTGGGATCGGTTTCCGCGGGTTGATAGCCCTTGCCCTTGGTGGTGAGCACGTGCACCAGGATGGGACCGGTGAGGTTCTTGACGTTACTCAGGGTTTCAATGAGATGGTCCAGGCGGTGGCCGCGCACCGGCCCCAGGTAGTTGAATTTCAGGGCCTCAAAGAGCATGCCGGGGGTGAAGAATGCCTTGATGGACTCTTCGCTTTTTTTGGCCCAGGCCACCAGGTCGCCGCCGATGCCGGGAAAAGAGCCCAGCATGTATTCCATCTGTCTTTTCAGAAAGACCATGGTGCGGCCGGTCAATTTGCGGCTGAAAAAGGAAGACAAGGCCCCCACGTTGGGAGCGATGGACATGCCGTTGTCGTTTAAAATCACGATGAGATTTTTATTGAGATCACCGGCGTTGTTCAGGCCCTCTAAGGCCAGCCCGGCGGTCATAGCGCCGTCGCCGATGACCGCGATGACCCGGCCGGGTTCCTTTTTGATGCAGCGGGCCGCGGTTATCCCCAAGGCCGCGGACACCGAAGTGGAACTGTGCCCGGTGTCAAAGGAGTCATAGGGACTCTCGCTGCGCTTGGGAAAACCGCTGAGGCCGCCATACTGCCTGAGGGTGTGGAACCGGTCCAGGCGCCCGGTGAGCAGCTTGTGGGCATATGCCTGGTGGCCCACATCCCAGATAATCTTGTCCCGGGGGGCGTCAAACACATAGTGAAGCGCAATGGTGAGTTCCACCACCCCCAGGCTGGGAGCCAGATGCCCGCCGGTGCGGGACACGGTGGCGATGATGACCTCCCGGATCTCCTGGGCCAATTGGGGCAGGAGCTCCGGGGGCAGCTTCTTCAGCTCCCGGGGATTATTGATGGTGGCCAGCAAGCGCCGGGGTTTGTCCATAGGTTTTCATCCTCCGCGAAATCTCCTTCCTTGAGGAGCGCCAGAGAGAGTTATTCGAAAATTATATCTCCTATCGCCTTGGATGACCAGGAATAGTTTTAGCAGTTAGCAGTTGGCAGTTGGCAGTTGTTAGTTGTTATACATAGCGTCTTAATTAACTGAACATAAACGCCTGACGGTCTCGTTCCCCAG
>CAZUBT010000041.1:0-30158 GCA_964618815.1 uncultured Desulfobacterales bacterium
TTGAATGCGAATTGGCATAAGTCCAATCATCTGCCCAGGTCCGCTGGTCAAAAAGCAAACTTACTTAGGGAGAGGATGTAGGCGATTCCCTCTTATGGTTTTAGCAAGCAATAATCCTGCCAGGCGCTGGGTTTAGCCTATCTACCCAGTAAACCATATAATATTCACAAGTTGACAAAGGTTCTTATAATCCATTGTAAGAAATTTATGACAACTCTTTTAACGCATTGTAATAATTTGCGAACTAACCGGTGGCCGGCTCCACGCCCGCGGCCCCGAAGTTCCTCGTCGCGGTGTCAACTTTCGCCTGCATCGGTGTAAAGTACATGAGAGCAGAAAGGATATGAGCCGAGATTATGCGGCAGCCTTGCCCACCGGGGTTGAAAAAGGTTTTGAACCCTCCATCCGGGGGTTGGTCCCGCCTAAATTTCTCTTGTTGAAGCCTGTTCATCTTACATTGAACAAATTAGCACAAATTTACTTTAGGATATATCTTTTTTATACAGATTTTTAACATACCTTCCCCTTGGCGCGGATATTCTTGGGGGGCGGCAATCTACGAACCCAGGGCCGGCGCCGCTCGATAATGGCGCGATAGAGGAGGAGCCGAGGTTACACAGACATACCACCTCCGGGCATGGTAAGAAACTCCGGCCCCTACTTTGATCAGACGCTTGATCAGCCAGACTGGGGAAGAGGGGGTGCTATCTGCTATCTATTGCCAATCCTATGAATTCACAAAATATTTTGATATGCTTTAATTAGCAAAATTTTCGAAGTTGCATATAGAAAACCCCCCCAGCCATGCTCAAGACTCGACCCCTTCCTCAGGAAGCCTTCGCGGAGCACATGCGCTCCTCGGTGGACACCACCGAAGTGCAGCGCCTGATTTACGACATCTCCACCTGCACCGTGGAATGGGAGGAACCTCCCGGGGTCACCGTGCCCCTCCAGGCCCGGGGGCTGGAGCTCTTCCCCTGTTTCGCCCTGTACTTTCAGCGCCATCCCATGGAGATCAAGGGGATTATTTATCCCAATCTGGCCACCGGGGATGGGGAGGGGTTGTCCCACCTGGTCCGGCTGCAACTGCCGGGGATGCTCCTGGACCTGCGCCTGAATACCCCCCAGACCACGTTTTTGCTCTCGCCGTTCCACATCCGCTTTCTCAGCATCCTGTTCGGCCGCCTGGCGCTTCATCACTTAACCCTGACCCCCGAGGGCAAAAAGGGGCTCACTTCTTTTACCCCATACTCCCTGGAGGAGCAGGTGGTGGCCGGCTATTTGAGGAGCCTGGAATGGGCCCCTTGCGCCACCATCAAGCTGGACGCCCAGGACAACCCCTATATCGGCTCCATGCTCCACAGCGCCGCGGACCTGAAACGCTGCGAGATGCCCGGGGGGGCGGGGGAAGAATGGCTAATCCATGCCTGGCGCCTGTTTAAGCGGCTGCTTTATTCCTCCGTGGAGGGTGAAAGGCTGATAACCGGCTTTGCCATCCTCTCCACCGCCCGGCCCCTGGAGTACTACCTGAAACGCTGGCCTCAACTGCTCATGTATCATCCCGCCAATCACATCAGCTTGGACGAGGGAGTGCAGTCCATCAAACAATTCCTCTTAAACGCCGACGGCCGCAACACCTTCCTGGCCCTTTATCGGGGCCGCATCATCGGGTTGCTCCAGCTTACCCAGGGGAGCCACCGCCAGCTCATCACCGCCCAACCCTGGCGGAGCGTGCTGCCCCTGGCCACCATTTCCCACCGGGGCCGGGTGAATTTCTGGATCGCCCTGAAAGGCCGCCACAATCCCCGCATCCCCTTGTCGTTGCTGGAATATCGCCAAGGCCACCTGCACATTCCCTTGTTCCAGGATATCTTCTGGCAGGAGTTGGAGCGGCAATTGAAAGAGGTCTGCCGCGACCTGCGCCCGGACGCCATGAGCCGCCTGAAGACTTTGCTGCAAATGGTGCGGCGCGCCGGTTACGGCGCCATTTTCCTCGTGGGGTTCACCCCCGCCCAACTGGAGGCCCCGGACACCCCCATCGAAAATCAGGTGCGCCTGGCCCAGCCGATACCCCTGGAGGAGGGCTGGCTGCGCCACCTCCTGGGCCTAGCCAAGTCCGACGGGGCCCTGCTGTTCAACGACCGCCTGGAAGCCTGTCAGTTCATGGCCCGCCTCAAGGCCACGGCGCTGCGCCTGCCCCCGGAAAAAGGCGACCTGGGCAGCGGCATCCGCCACCAGGTGACCCGGGAATTCACCGCGTACTGCCCCACCATCCTGGGCATCTGCGTCTCCCAGGACGGCCATATCTCGCTGTACCGCCACGGCAAGCTGGTGAGCCGGTTGTATTAATACAGTTTATGGTCATGGTATAATCAGGGAAACGAGCCAAGAGGAAATGATGGAGAAATTCACCGCAATATTCGAGCAACAAGGAGATTGGTGGATCGCCTAAGTGGGGGAATTGCCGGGCGCTAATACGCCAGGCAGTTCTTTAGAGGAGGCCAGGGAGAATTTACGGGAAGCCGTTAAGCTCATCATTGAGGCCAATCGCTCTTTGGCGCGGCGAGACGCTAAAGGGAAATCCATTATTCGAGAGGCATTACCGGTGGCCGTGTAATGCGGCGGCGAGCCTTACTGAAACACCTCAGACCGCACGGCTGTGAAAAATTACGGGAACGCGGGAACCATTCGGTTTTTTGGCATCCATCAACCCGGAAGACCTCAACCGTGCCACGCCATACCGAGATCGCGGACAACCTGGCTCAAAAAATTTGCCTGGACCTCGACATACCCACCCCCTGACGCCCTCAAGCAAACCTCACGTCCTTAAAGCCAAATCCTCCACCAACCGGTCCGCAAAGGCCAGGATAAAGTCCCGCTGCATCCGGGTGGCGTAGTCGATGCAGGCGCAGCGCATGGTCTGCAGGCTGCGGATCAAGAATTCGAAGCGCACGAAGTCGTCCCCCAACTCCACCGCAAAGCGATAGGGCCGGCAATTCTGGTGGGAAAATTGCTCCGGGCTCAACAAATCCTCCGGCAGGTCCACCCACCAGATACCTTCCAACCCCGCGGCCGGGGCGTGTTCATGGAGATATTCCCGGATGCGGGGGATGTCCGCCCGCCTGATTTCATCCAATAGATACTGTCTCATAAGAATCCTTTATGCCCGGTTGCCGCCAAAGAGTTCAAGTTTGGCGCCCAAAAGGAGTGGTCCGGTTGAACTCACCGGTTATCCGGGCCACAGCTTTGCGAAATCCCGATCTCCTGCAAAGGAGGGGAGATATGGAACCGCCGCCCTGGGCGGTTCTAACAGCGGTGGGCTTCCGGCGCCACTTTTCAGAGTTTACGGGTTAGCCGAATGATCATGAAGAACTGCTGCGAGTAATAACCCGGTATCATTAACTCCCCGGGGGGCGGGCCGGGGCGTTCCGGATCGCGTCCACCACGCCATAGGCCCACAGTCCCACCAGCAGGGTAAAGGGCAGCAGGAACAGGGGGCGGGTGAGGACATCCAGCGCCATCTGCTGCAACATCTCCGGGGTTAGGGGCCTGGGGTAGAACACCGCATGGTATTCCTGGGACACCAGAATCATGCCCATTAACAGCAAGACCCCAAAGAGCAGATTGGTCAGCAGCACCAGCAGGACGCCCTTTTTCCGATCCTGGTTGTAAAGCTGCCCCAGGCCCGGAAACACGAAAGCCGAGAGAAGAAAAGCCTTGATGGACGGTCGCATGGGGGAATCTTAACTAAAACCGGGCCGGGGGTCAAGGGTTGAGGGATGGCGCTTATCCGTAATGGTTAAGACTTGACCTTACAACCTCTCCATCAAAGTTTAATATTATCCGACATGCTTTCTTTGGAGTTTTGCAGTGCCGGCCCCCCACCAAAGCTCCATTTCGCTATCAATATCATATTGGTAACTTATTAAAAATATTGAGAAGGTCACATTTTGGCAAGTAACCTGCTATTCATCCATTTCTCTTTCCACCATAAATTTTTTGCCAGGTGGCCCAGTTCCATGCCCGGAGGTGGTATGTCCATGTAACCTCAGCCTTTCCTCCCGCTCACCATTACCGGTCAGTGCTGGCCTGGGGTTCATAGGTTGGTGATCAAGCAAGACATTGTCTACCGATTGACCAATATCTCCAAAATTTGAGGGAAAATTACTTTTTCAGCGAAAATTATGCTACCGTACCGCCGAGGGGAGAATTCGGCTTCAAGAACAAAAACTCTGGGGTATTTTCCCCGGGTAAAGAGGTCCCGAAAGCGATTTTTTACCGCAATGGCCAAACCAGCGGCATAATCTCGGTTCAAGAAATAGAAACCGTAGCAGAACAATATTGCATAAAAACTTTCTTTGGGGGATAAAGACTGAGTGGATTCCTCCACCCAGCCCCGACACGCAAGACTGAGAATCTATCAAGCCCGTTCCCAAGGGGGGAACTGGGGGACCGTATGCAACAGCGAGCACTCGGTTGCCGCCCAAAAATCCCTTTGGGAGGAGTGTGGCCTTTATGCGGACTTTATTGATAAGTCCTGAATATCCGCTGTCCTTTTGGAGTTTCCGGAAAGCTTGCCGGTTCGGAGGCCACAAAGCCGTTAATCCTCCGTTGGGTCTGCTGACGATAGCAGCCTTGCTGCCTGCGGCCTGGGAAATGCGTCTGGCTGACCTCACCACCAGACGGTTGCAGGATGAAGATTGGCAGTGGGCCGACCTCATCATGATCTCGGCCATGCACATTCAAAAGGTAAGCTTCCTGGACTTGGTGAGAGAAGCCAAGTCCCGTGGGAAAACCGTGGTCGCCGGAGGACCCTACCCCACTTTGTTCCCTGAGGAAGCCCTGGAGGCGGGATGTGATTTCGTGGTGCGAGGCGAAGGAGAGAATGCCGTGCCTTTGCTTCTGGATGCAATGAGAGATGGAACCTCGAGGGTGATAAACAACGACGAGAAGCCGGATTTTACTGCTTCACCGGTCCCACGGTTCGACTTGCTGCGACTGAAAGATTACCGAACCATCACGATACAGACTTCCCGGGGATGCCCGTTTGACTGCGAATTCTGTGATGTGGTGCGCCTCTTTGGACAAAAGCCCCGTCACAAGACACCGAAGCAGGTCATAGCGGAACTTGAGACCCTCTACCGGCTCGGGGTCAGGGGACCCATCTTCATTTGCGATGACAACTTCATAGGCAGCAAGAAGCACGCCCGAGCCATCCTGCAGGAACTCACCCCCTGGTTAAAGAATCGGGGTGACCCCTTCAACTTCTTGACGCAGTCATCGGTGAATCTGGGGCAGGATCGGGAAATAATGGACCTCATGATTGCGGCCAGATTTGAGAGAGTCTTCATAGGGATCGAGTCTCCGGATGAGAAGGTGCTCGAAATTAACCGCAAATATCATAACATCAAGCACCCCCTCGTAGAATCCATCCATAATCTCCAGCAGCACGGCATTGAGGTGATCGGCAGTTTCATCCTTGGTTTTGACGGGGAAAAGCAGGGGGCAGGGGAGCGAATCTGTGCCTTCACCGACCAGACTGCTATTCCGATGGTCATGGTTAATGCTCTTCAGGCCCCTCCGCAAAGCGGCCTGTGGCATCGGTTGGCAAGAGAAGGGAGGTTGCGCGGCGATGTGGAATTCATCGCCGAGGGGACCATCTCAGAGTTCAACTTTGAGCCTGATCGACCGGAAGCTGAGATATTACAGGAATATGCGGATGCCTGGGACTATCTCTACGAACCTTCCCGCTATCTGGCGAGGGCCTACCGCTATTGTTTGGATATGCCGCCGCCAACCCGCCGGGAGATGCGGGGCGCCACAGGGCCATCCCAGCCCCAGGGCGGCGTTCCCGACCCGGGAAGGACTTGGCGCAGGAAATTAATCGAAATCAAAAGGTTGTGCAAAATCCTCTGGTGGCTGGGGGTCCGGGAGTCATACCGGCGGCAGTTCTGGACCCAGCTCATGGGGATGTGGCGGCGAAATCCCACCAGACTCTTCATGTACCTCAGGACCTGCGCCATGGGGGTGGACCTTTTCGACATGAGGCGGATTGTCCGGGAAAAGGTCACGGCCATGCTGAATGAGCCGAAGAGAAAAGCTGCGGCCGCGTCCTTCCGGAGTGAAGAGGTGTTCACCTGAAAAGGATGGGAAGCCCCCCTGGCCCCTCCCTGCGACTCCCTCCCCCAACCGCCTAGATCTTCTTGCAGGTCCGGGGCAGGCGGGCCTTTCAGGCACGACTGCCCCGGACCAAACCTCACTTTGCCCCTTTCTCAGGCCGCGCCTATATGCCAGGTCTATTCCATGAGGGTGCTGGCATCCAATTCGCAATTTCCTTGCCAGAAACCACTGAGGGAGAATAGAAACTTGAATGAGGCGTTCGTCTCTTCAACCTCACCAAACTGCCGCCAGCTTGGCGGCAGGGTTAATCAGCCTCTACTTCATCCAAAGCCCCCTCTATGGTATATAATACCCATTCTTGTTGAATTTCCCCGTTTCAAGCCTATCAATATCTGCCCTCTATCAACGCTTTTAAAATCCATCAAAGTGGTTCGATATGGTTATCATAACTGCATTTAAGACCATGTCACTTTTTAAATTTTGCTCTCAATGTCAGATTTACCCTGATCTCGATTTGATGGTTGTCAGCTTAAGTCTTAGTCATTACAGCTATCCTTGGAGCGGGCCTTGAGCGCCCGTAGCCTTTAGTTTTTCCGGTCATTTTCTCCAGGTCTGATTACTTCGGAGCATTAAAGAAGTCCTTGCCTTCTACCCCCTCCCCTTTGATGAGGGAGGGCCGGGGCGGGGGTGAAGGTATTGTCTTTCCTGCTCCGAAAAATCATCAGGCCTTATACCAAGTTCTGTTTCCAATGCAACAAACTTACTACTAGGAGCATTAATTGTGTTGCATCGGTTATGGGCAACGTAGGGGCGGGTTTTAAACCCGCCCCTACATCAACGCAACATATTTTATGCTCTGAGTAGTAAGTTTCAGTTTGCTGATAACCTGGTCTTTTTAACCGAAAACCGATAACCGATAACCGAAAACGGTATTAATACTCCGGGTTTTCTTCATTGAATATTTCCCAGGCCACTTCTATGGGTTCCAGGAGTTTATAAATGGCCTCGCAGCGGACGCAATTCACGATATTTTCCCGGCCCCGGGATGGAAAGATATATTCCCGGGCGCCCTGGCAATTGGGACACTTTTCCGCGGCCTGGCGCAATTCTGCCCTCAACCTGGCCAGGATGGAATTCTCGTTACCGATCATTTTCAATTCCTCATAGGTGTTGCTAAACACGTGGTCCTGGGATAATCGGCAGGTTGGCCTTCCCGGGCAAATTCCCAATCCTTCTGGGTATATGCACCCTTGGGGCCATCCGCCGCGCCTATACGGGTAATCTTGGCTTTCGCCGGTTACTTCTTGGTTTTTTATAATAGTCATTGATATTGCTTCGGGCCACCCTAAAATTGTTTTCTGTTTTCGGTTTTCGGTTTTCTGTTAAAAAGGTCAGGATTATCAGCAAATTAAAACTTAAGTTTGTTGCATCTGATACCAATTCGCCATCAAACGGAATTTTTTTCGTAGGGGCGAATCTTGTATTCGCCCTAAATTGGTGGGCGAACACAAGGTTCGCCCCTACATTTTGATACCTTTTGAATGCGAATTGGTATGAAACAGAACCTGGTATAAAACCCAAAAAAGGTGCACAGTGCGCACCCTACGAAAAAATCTTTGATCTTGGAAATGGTATCAGCAGGTTATCATCAGGCAGGCGACGACCATAACCTCCGCCCCTCACGCGGTGACGCTCATCCTTCCCAAGTAGGCCTCCAGGACCAACGGATTAACCCGGACCTCGTCGGGGGCGCCGCCGGCGATGCGTCGGCCGCCGTCCAAGACCACCACATGGTCGGAGACGCTCATGACCAAATCCATGTCGTGCTCCACCAGGACCATGGTTTTCCCCGCCAGGCGCATCTGCCGGATGAGATTGCCGATCTGGGCGGTCTCCTGGGAGTTGAGGCCCGCCACCGGTTCATCCAGAAGGGTAAGGGCCGGCTGGGACACGAAGGCCCGGGCCATCTCCACCCGTTTTTTGTCACCGTAGGGCAGGGCCCCCGCGGGCATCTGGGCCTGGTCGGCCAACCCGAAGGTGTCCAGGGCCTCCAGGGCCGTGAGTTTTAACCTCCGCTCCCGGTGGCGCAGGCCCGGGGTGCGCAGCAGGGCGGCCGCCATGGAGGATCCGGCCTGGACCGTGAGGCCGCACAGCACGTTGTCCAGGACCGACATGCGGGGAAAGAGGCGCAGGTTCTGGAAGGTCCGGGCAATCCCCAGGCGGGCCACCCGGTGGGCCGGCAGGCCGCCGAGGTTTTCGCCCTCAAAGAGGATGGTCCCCCGGTCCGGCGTCAGCACCCCGGTGAGGCAGTTGATCAGAGTGGTCTTGCCCGCGCCGTTGGGGCCGATGAGCGCGGTGACCTTGCCCTTCTCGGCCCGGAAATTCACCTCTAAAAGGGCGGGCAGGCCCCCGAAGTTTTTGCTGAGGGACGTAATTTCAAGTAGGTATTTAGACACGATAATAATTTCTCATCTTCCAGGCCAGGACAGGTCCTATTATCGTTTTCGGTTTTCGGTTTTCGGTTATCGGTTAAAAATACCAGGATTATCATTAAATTGAAACTTAAGTTGGTTGCATTGGAAACAGAACTCGGGGGAAAGAGAGTGAACAGTGACCAGTTAGCAGTAAACAGTAAGTACCAGGCAAAGAGTCGTCCCGGCGCACTCCGATTTTGCTTTTCACTGCTCACTGCTTACTGCTCACGGCTCACCCTGAGCCGCGGCCAGCCTTCGCCGGGCCAGCCGGACTTTGACTAGATCCACCAGCCCGGAGACCAGCCCCTGGGGCAGGAAGAGCAGGATCACCACAATGATCAGGCCGTGGATGATATCGTAATAGGTTTCAAAGACTCCCAGAAAATGGGGCAAAACCTTAATGAAGCCCACGCCGAAGAGGGTGCCCCAAATGGAGCCCATGCCCCCCACCACCACCATGGTGACCAGCTCCAGGGACACGAAGATGCTGAAGGCATCGGGGTTGACGTAGCCGAAATAGTGGGCGTAAAGGCTGCCGGCCACGGACGCGAAGACCGCGGACAGCACGAATACCCTGATCTTATCCCGCTTGACGTCCACCCCCAGGGAGGACGCAGCCACTTCGTCCTGGGCCAGAGCCGCCAATCCCCGGCCCACGCCGCTGCGCACCAGGTTGAGGCACAGGGTCAGGGCCACCAGGGCGAAGGTCCAGACCAGGTAGTGGAACCGGACGTCGCTGTTGATGGGAATTCCAAAAACCGACAGGGACGGCACCCCGGAGAGGCCGCTGGGTCCCCCGGTGACCGCATCCCACTGCACGAAGATGATATGCACCACATAGTTGAATCCCAGGGTGGCCATGGCCAGGTAGTGGCCGCGCAGGCGCAGGGTGGGAACCCCCAGGATCAGGGCCACCGCGGCTATTCCTACGGCCACCAAAATCATGGCGCCCCACGGGGGGAAGTGGTAAGTGGCGGTGAGGATGGCGGAGCCGTAAGCCCCCAGGCCGAAGAACGCGGCGTGCCCCAGGGAGATCTGGCCGGCATAGCCGATGAACAGATTAAGCCCCAAGACCACGATGACGAACAGCCCGATGAGATTGAGGATGCCCAGGGTGAAGGGGTTGCGCAGTACTAAAGGGGCCGCCAGGAGCGCTGCGGCAAAGCCCCAAACGGTAAGGCCGGTACCGTGCCGGAAGATGAAAGACCCAAGATTGTGTTTCATGCCTGAATATCGCCCTATGAACCAGAGCATCTAATAAATCCCATTGGAGAGCAAGCCTTTTAAAAATCCCCCCCCGGCCCCATGAATATCCGGTGGGAAAATTGATATATCAATACTCGTTCCCAAGTTCAGCAGGCAAATTTATAAATTTGATGACCTATAGCATCTCCCATATAAGGAATCGGTTGGGTGGGCCTCCGTGCCCGCCGCCGCAGCCGCAGGCTTTTCTATGAGAATGGTGACACCGGCGTCTTGCCTGTGCATCCCTCAGCAACGACCGTGGGACTGGAAACTGGACAGCCGGGGGCGGCTGTCCTACATTTTCATGGTTCGTGGTGATTCCGAAGGGTTCATGGGACGTTAGCCTGCGCCAATCATTCACCTTACATCATCGAAATTAAGAAATCGTGCATTCAGCTCGGGAACCGGAAAATGCGTCCCGTCTAGGCCTGAAGGGCGCAGGCTGAAGCCTGCGGCTACATTCCTACGGACCGCCTTCCCCGCCGCCGGACCTCAGTAATGAAAAAAAGGAATCTTTACCAGAAGGAGAAACCCGTTGAGGGAGAGGAAGGCTCCCAGGGTCGCGCAGACCATGGAAAACCCGTACATGGCCCCGGAGGAGGCTAAGATGGCGATGGAAGACATGACAATGGCGATTTGCAGCAGGACCTCGGCATAGTCGAAATAAGGGTCTTTATTGCGGTTGACGTCCCGTTCGTGTTCCAGTTTTTCGGCTTCTTTCTTGATGTCTTTCTTTTCCACGCCGTAGCGGTCCGCTTCTTTGGCGGTCTGCTGGAGCAGAGCCTCATAGCGCGTCTTGACCTCCGGCTTGAGAGTCTCTTTCTCCAGGAGGTCCAGTTCCAGGCGCTGTTTCTGTTGGCGATACAAATGTTCCCGGATGACCTTGGCCTGGTAGAAAGACCATTGATCCGAAGCCTGCTGTTGGGCCAGAAGCATCTCCTTCATGGCGTTACTGCCGCCCAGGGAGGTGATGGCCAGGAGCACCGCGTAGATGGCTGTGGTGAGGGCCACTCGGCGGGTAAAACTATGCCCCTTTTTCTCTTCGAGTTCTTCAGGGTCTGGAAGTTCGATTTCAGCCATGGCGTTCAATCTCCCTAAGATTCATTTCACGACAAGTTTCATGCCGTCACTCACGGCCCCGGCCAAACCCATTTCGTTGCCCCATTGGTCATAGACTTGCTTCCCGGAGGCCAGTTCTTCCAGCACTCCCGCGGCGATGAGGGCATGTTGCACCGTCATGCCCACCAGCAGCGCCACGGGGTGCCCGTTGACATAGACCTGCATCTTAGGGGATTTCCTGGATCCGCCCTTCAACTCGGGCCGTAATCTTCTTGTTGGTCTGAATATATTGAATTACCACATCCCGCAGCCACCGGCTGGCATCATTGTAAATTATGCGGTCGCTTTTCAGGAGGCCGCCCAGGTGGCCGTAGTTGTCGGTATTGATGGCGCGGCTGAAAGCCTTATAGCCGTCGCCCCCCGCGATTAGGAAATCGTGGGTGGCCACCGCGTATTCCTTCACCGGGTCCAGGGGCCCGCCCCCGATGATGATCTCCCGGATGCGGGAACCCGCCGGGGCCGAGAGACTATAGGTAAAACGCAGCCCGGAGACCTGGGGAAAGCGGCCGGCCGGTTCTCCCAGGCTGGAGACCCCATGTTCCAGGGCTTCCCGGATTTCCCGGCCCGTGAGGCGTAAAGCCACCAGGTAATTGTCATAGGGCAGCGCCGTATAGACATCCTTGACCTTCACCACTCCCTTGGGGATGCCGGCCCGGATGCCGCCGCCGTTGATGATGGCCGCGGTGGCGCCGGTGGTCTCCCGGATGATGTCCGCGATCAGATTCCCCAGGTTGGTTTCCCTGGTCCTCACGTGCTGCCCGTCCAGATCCACCTCCGCCTCGCCGATGGCCACATTCACGAGCCGGTCCAGTTTACCTTCATATTTGGCCACGATCTTTTGGACGGCGGGGTTTTCAGCGCCGGGGACCGGCTTGATCTCCTCCAGGTAGCCGTCATATTTGACGATCTTGCCGTCTTGGATGGTGAGGTCCAGCACTCCCAGGGCCTTGGCGTGTTCCCAGGCCTGAACCACCAGGGTGTTGCCCGCGACTACGGGTTTCATCACCTTGGTATGGGAATGGCCTCCCACGATGACGTCAATGCCTTTGACCTTCTCCGCCATCTTGCGTTCGACCGGGTGGCCCAGATGCGTAAGGACGATAAAAATATCCGCCTGGTTTTTTAATTTCTCCAGATAAACGGCCACCGTATCGTCGGGATTGAGAAATTTCAAGCCCACCACATTGCGGGGGTGGGTAGTGACGGGGGTATCCTCGGTAACCACCCCGATAATGGCCACCCTTAAGCCGGGAAATTTTTTGATCACATAGGGCTTCACCGCGGAGAGGCCCTGGACATTAGCCCCCAACACCGGGAACCTGGCCTGGGAAATGCGCTTCTTCAAGACCCCGACGCCGTAGTCGAATTCATGGTTGCCCACCACCAGGGCGTCAAATTTCATGGCGTTCATGAGCTCTATGGAGGACGCGCCCTTAAAGAAATTGGCCCAGTTATTCCCCTGGATCATATCTCCCCCGGCCAGGAGCAGAGTGAGCCGGCCCCGGCGCAGTTGGTCCACCTTGCCCGCCAGGTACGCGACGCCCCCCAACGGTTCCGCCGCGCCCACCGGCTGGTGGGGTTCCGCGAAGCCGTGAAAGTCATTGACATAGAGGATGCGCAGCTCCGTCTGCCCGCCGTCAGCCGCCGGGATGGATAACAGCGCCCATATCAAGGAGAATATGATTACCTTTATTCTTTTCATGGAAGCAACCTAGTTTGAAAGAGGATCTTTAAAAAGTTATTAAGGAGCACCTCAAGTTTACTGGTTAATTGGCTGCTTATCGAAGAGGAACCCATATAGTATCGTGTTTTAAGAGTTATCTTAACATTGTAAAGCAGTTTTTTCCCTCCCCCTTGAGGGGGGAGGGTCAGGGTGGGGGTGATTATTTTTCGCGTTATTACCAAATGTTATCACCCTCCCCCCAACCCCCTCCCCTCAAGGGAGGGGGAGTTCTGGGGGCCAAGAGATATTAAAGATATTACCGAAACACGACACTAGTCTCCCCTACAATAATACAATTTATTTAATGCTCCGATTAATTATAACAACCTGCCATGTTTAAAATATAATAAAGAATTGCTGCCGAAATCACGAATGATATCGAAAATATTTTTTTGAAATTATTCTTATAGATTTCAAGTATTGCTTTTGTCAATCTCTTGGTTCTTATCAAGCCCCGCCAATTACAGGTCTTGTCCGCACATCGAAAGGCCCTGGTCCCGAGAGTCTTCCGCAGTTTTTCGGCAAATCCCCGGGTACGGCTTTTTCTCAGTTTACTGCCGCAAATCGGACAACTCATTCTCGGCATGGGAAAACTCCCTTAACAGGATTAAAGCCATCCCATCCTTGGACGAAGCTCGCTTATTATAAGAAAAAGGGGCTGGATGCACAAGCAGGAAGGAGGTATGAGGAGAAAGGCCCTGGAATTATCGGTGCATTTAAGCATCGACGACTGGGAATGGTGCCGGAGGCCGGACTCGAACCGGCACAAGGTTGCCCTCGGGGGATTTTGAGTCCCCTGCGTCTGCCATTCCGCCACTCCGGCACACCAAAAATTATTTTAGCGTCCGGCACGGGAATTGGCAAGACCTTTTCCCAAAGGACGTGTCGTGAACGCCGAATCACGGCGGCCACGGGCCGCCCTATGGTTTATTTTGCCGGGTGCATGCTAAGGTCCGGTATTTTATGCTCTGATTAATAACCATGCCTGCCAAAGACCTCCCCATCCTCCCACAACTTATTGATTTTTTGCCCCGATGGGGTATATTAAAAGGGTTGAGCTAAGGAGACCCGTGGATGGATTATAAAGCAACCCTGAATCTGCCTCGCACCAGTTTTCCCATGAAAGCGGACCTGCCCCGGCGGGAGCCGGCCATCCTGACGCGCTGGGCCGAGATGGACCTCTATGGGCGCTTGCGCTCCCAGGGAGAGGGGCGGCCCCGGTTTATCCTGCATGACGGCCCCCCTTACGCCAACGGCCACATTCACCTGGGGCACGCTCTGAACAAAATCCTGAAAGATATTATTATCAAATCTCGTCAGATGTCCGGTTTTGACTGCCCCTACGTGCCCGGCTGGGACTGCCACGGGTTGCCCATCGAGCACCAGGTGGACAAGATGGGGAAGGCCAAGGGGCAAAAACTCTCCCAGGTAGAGGTGCGCCGGCGCTGCCGGGCCTATGCCCAGGAGTTCGTGGCCATCCAGCGCCGGGAGTTTGAGCGCCTGGGGGTGCTGGGGGATTGGGCCAACCCCTATCTCACCATGAATAATGGTTACGTGGCCGCCATCCTGGGTGAATACGGCAAGTTTTTCTTGCAGGGCTCGGTGTATCGGAGCAAGAAGCCGGTGCACTGGTGCGCCACCTGCCACACCGCCCTGGCCGAGGCCGAGGTGGAATACGAGGACCATCGCACCCCCGCGATATTCGTGAAATTTCCCCTGGCGACGCCATCGCCGGCGGCCCAGGCGCTCCAGGGGCGTCCCGTGTCCCTGGTCATCTGGACCACCACCCCCTGGACCCTGCCGGCCAACCTGGCCATTGCAGCGCACCCGGACTTTGCATACATCGCCCTGGATGTGGGGGAAGAGATCCTGGTGGTGGCCGCGGACCTGGCCCCAGGCGCCCTGGACCTGTGGGGCCTCAAGGGCAAGGAAATCCTGAAATTGACCGGCCGGGACTGGGAAAGCGCAGTATGCCGCCATCCCTGGCTGGACCGGGATTCCCAGGTGATCGTGGCGGATTACGTCACCCTGACCGCGGGCACCGGCCTGGTGCACATCGCGCCGGGGCACGGCCAGGAAGACTACGTCAGCGGCCGCAAATACGGCCTGCCCCCATATTCGCCGGTGGATGACTCCGGACGCTTCACTAAAGAAGTGCCGGAGTTCGCCGGACAGGGGGTCTGGGAGGCCAATGCCGGGATCATCGAGCTGCTCCGGGGCCAGGGCCGGTTATTGAGCGCCGCGGACACCACCCACAGCTATCCCCACTGCTGGCGGTGCAAGCAGCCCGTGATTTTCCGGGCCACGGAGCAGTGGTTCATCTCCATGGAGAAGAACCAACTCCGGCAAAAGGCCCTGCAAGCCATTGATCAGGTGGCATGGATTCCCCGCTGGGGCCGGGAACGGATTTATCTGATGGTGGAGAACCGCCCCGACTGGTGCATCTCCCGCCAGCGGGCCTGGGGGGTGCCCATTGTGGCGTTCCACTGCCGGGATTGCGGGGAAGTGCTGCTAACCGAAGAAATTCTCAAAGGCATCATCAATCGGGCCCGGGAAGAAGGGGTGGATTTCTGGTTCGCCGAGTCCACGGCGGAACTGCTGCCGCCGGGAAGCGCCTGCGCCGGCTGCGGCGGCGCTAATTTCCGCAAGGAGATGGATATTCTGGACGTGTGGTTCGACTCCGGGGTGAGCTTTGCCGCGGTGTGTGAACCCAACCCGAGCCTGGGGTTTCCGGTGGACCTTTACCTGGAAGGCTCGGACCAGCACCGGGGTTGGTTCCACTCAAGCCTCCTGGCCGCGGTGGGCGCCCGGGGCCGGGCGCCTTATAAAGGGGTCCTGACCCACGGCTTCGTGGTGGACGGGGACGGCCGCAAGATGTCCAAGTCCCTGGGCAATGTCATCGCTCCCCAAGAGGTCATGGAAAAATACGGCGCGGAAATTCTCCGGCTGTGGGTCTCCGCGGAGGACTACCGGGATGACGTGCGCCTCTCTCCCGACATCCTGAAGCAGTTGGCCGACGCCTACCGGCGCTTCCGCAACACCGCCCGCTTTATGCTGGGGAATCTCTATGACTTCGACCCCCTCAAAGACTGGCTGCCTCCTGGGGAACGGGAGGAACTGGACCGCCTGGCCTTGTCCTGGTATGCCCAGGTGCTGGAGCGGGTCAAACGGGCCTACGAGGACTACGAATTCCACCAGGCATTTCACCGGCTGCACCAGTTCTGTGCGGTGGAGATGTCGGCCCTTTATCTGGATATCCTGAAGGACCGCCTCTACGTCTCCGGAGCCGATTCCCCGGCCCGCCGGGCGGCCCAGTCCACCTTGTGGGAAATCCTCCGGGGGCTGACGCTGCTCATGGCCCCCATCCTGTCCTTTACCGCGGAGGAAATTTGGGATTTTCTGCCGGGGACGGACAAGCCGGAGAGCGTGCATCTGGCGGGCTTTCCCCAGGCCCCGGCGGGTTTTCCCGATGCCGCGTTGCTGGGCAAGTACGAGTTCTTATTGAAGGTGCGGGGCGAAATCAACCGGGGGCTGGAGGAGGCCCGCAAGGCCAAGCGGCTGGCCACCGCCCAGGAGGCCCGGGTGATCCTAAGGGCTTCCGGGGAGCTTTATGAAAAATTAGGCCCCCGGCAGGCCGAGTTGAAGACCCTGGCCCAGGTGGCGGAGCTCCAGGTGACCGCGGAAGGCGGCGCCGGGCTGGAAAGCCAAGAGGTTCCGGGCCTATGGGTGCAGGTGGAGCCTGCCCAGGGAGTGAAATGCGTCCGCTGCTGGTTTACCGAACCCACGGTGGGGGATGACCATAAACATCCCCAGGTGTGCCGGCGCTGCCGCCAGGCGTTGGCTGGATGAGGTTCTCACGCCGAGGCGCCAAGGTTTGCAAGAGCAGCCGAGCGCGGTTGTTCCACATTCTTTCTTTGCGGTCTTTGCGTCTTTGCATGAGGCTAATTATTTCACGCCAAGCTATTACAGATTCATCAGGCTTTTGCCGAAAACCGAAAACCCAAAACCGAAAACCGAAAAAAATATGGGACGCAAACTGAATATCTTTCTCCCCATTATAGTGATGGGGGTGGCGCTGGACCAGTTCACCAAATGGCTGGTGCTCCTGGGCATGCCCCTGGGCTCGCAGATTCCCGTGGTTAAGGGCTTCTTCAACCTGGTGCACGTCCACAACCGGGGCGCCGCGTTTGGGCTGTTGGGGAATCTCTCCATGGATTTCACCCGGATATTTTTCTCGGTCACCACCTTCCTGGTGGTCGCGGTGATCGGTTACCTGTGGTGGCGGACCCCCAAGGCCCACTGGCGGGCCCTTACCGCTTACAGCCTGATCATGGCCGGGGCCATAGGCAACCTCATGGACCGGGTGCGCCTGGGGGAGGTGGTGGATTTCTTGGATTTTCACTGGCGGGCTTACCACTGGCCGGCCTTTAACGTGGCGGACAGCATGGTGTGCTTAGGGGCCGCGTTTTTGGTGTGGGTAATTTTTTCGGAAGAAAAGGACGGCGATGCATCCCGTATTGATTGAACTAGGACCCTTAAAAATTTTCACCTACGGCTTTTTTCTGGCCCTGGCTTTTTTAAGCGCCATCTACGTGGGGGGCCGGGAGGCCCGGCGCACCGGGTTGCCGGTGGGCCGCTATTACGACCTCTGCTTTTATGCGGTCCTGGCGGCCCTGGTGGGTTCCCGGCTGGTTTTCGTGTTGTTCGATCTCCCCACCTTCCTGGCCAATCCCCTGAAGATCTTCGCCCTGTGGGAAGGCGGCCTGGTATTTCACGGCGGGGTGCTGCTGGCGATGATAGTGGCCCTGTATTATATGAAAGTAGCGCACCTCCCCTGGCGCCTCAGCCTGGACGCCCTGGCCTACGGCACGCCGCTGGGCCAGTTCTTCGGACGCATCGGCTGTTTCATGGCCGGCTGCTGCTACGGCAGCCCTGCGGACCTGCCCTGGGCGGTGACCTTTACCGCGCCGGGGACCCTGTGTCCGGTGAGGGAACCGCTGCACCCGGCCCAGCTTTACGAAGCCCTCCTGGCGCTAACGGTTTTTGGGATCCTAAATGTCTTGAGAACCCGGAAACGCTTTGACGGCCAGCTCGTGCTCACCTACTTCGGCCTGGCGGGGCTGGTGCGGTTCCTGGTGGAATTCTTCCGCCACCCGGGGGATTACCGCGGCCCCGAGCTGTGGGGCTGGATGCCCATGACCCAGGCGGTGGCCCTGAGCCTGTTTCTCATCTGCGGCGGCTTGTCTTTGTATTGGAGCCGGCGGAAGCATTGATTAGGGGGGAGCCGGGGAGAATGTAAGGGGAAAAGGAGAGGGGGACTCAACCGACTCCGTCATTTCTCCACCTTGTTGCCTTTTCCCCTTTTACCCTTTTTCCCTTACCGGTTCCCCGCCTCTCCCCTAAAAAACCACACGGAGCAACCCATGCACCTCCAGCGCTGGCTCACAGCCGTAATTATCCTGCCTATCCTGATCCTGGTCCTGCTCCAGGGGGGACACACCAGTTTTGTCATCGTCATTTTAATCATCAGCGCCCTGGGGACGTGGGAGTTTCTGGGGATTTTTCAGCCCCAGAGCGACGGGCCCCGGCGGCTCAAGACCATCATCCTGGGGTCCATGGTCCTCATCAGCTTTTGCACCGCGCAGCGGGCTCCCACTCTGTGCAATCCGTCTTTCCCCCTGTTTGTCCTGGTGACGGTGTTCTTTGTCCTGCTCCTGTTTTACCTGTTGAGCTACGGGCATGTTCCCGACCTGGGGCGGGATTTGATGGTCAACAGCTTCTGCATCCTCTATATTCCCCTGCTGTTGGGGCACTTCATCTGGCTGCGGTATCTGCCCCAGGGGGAATGGTGGGTGTTGTGGCTGTTATTGGTGATGTTCGCGGGGGATACCCTGGCGTTTTACACCGGCCAGGCCTTGGGGAAACGGAAGCTCTTCCCCACGGTCAGCCCGGGGAAGACCTGGGCCGGCGCGGTGGGGGGAGTGGCGGCCTCCCTGGCGGTGGGAATCCTTTTGGGCCTGCGCCTCTTTCCCCAAATGACCGCGGCGGGATTGGCCGTGCTGTCTTTGATCCTGGCCGTCGTGGGCCTTTTGGGGGATCTGTTTGAATCCATGCTCAAACGCCAGGGGGAAGTGAAGGATGCGGGTAAGATTCTGCCCGGCCACGGCGGCATGTTGGACCGCCTGGACAGCCTGCTCTTCGCCGCGCCGGTGGTGGTTTACGCCCGACTGTTTATTTTCGGATGAACGAATCTATCCGTGCAAATACACTGAAAATATTTTAACCACAGAGACACGGAGACCGCCAATGGATACGGAAAGACGGCGTCTCTGTGGTAAATTTTTCTTTCGCCTCGATCAGACATCATAAAAATTAATCGGGCAGGCCGGATGGCCTGCCCTGTTCATTTCAATCAGCAAAATCTCGCAGATTTACTTCTTTTGGCTAACCGGCACGGCCTCCACCGGCAGGGAGCTGCGGTAGGCGCCGGTGGCCTTATCCAGCTTGGCCATGGCCAGACTGTATTCATACAGGGCCGTGAGATAATCTCCCCGGGTGTAGCCGTATTTTTCAAAGGCGTTGAAGATATCCTCCATCTTGCCGATGCCCATATCGAAATTGCTCAACGCGGTGACCAGCCAACGGCGTGCGTTGACATAGGCTTTTTCCAGCCCGATGGAGCCCTTGTAATTCTCCTGGACCTTGCCGTGGGCCTGGGCCACTTCCACGGGAATCCCCATGAGCGCGGTCCTTTCCGTATGCTTCAACTGATCCAGTTCCGCCCGGGCCTGGTTGATCTTGGCCTTGGTGATGCCGAAATCCAGGTGCCATTTGGCCCCCACGAAGGGGAAGACGTAAGTCTGGTTGAAGAAGTCGTTGATATAGGGGTCCCGGGTGGTGTCCCGACCCGGCGCCCCGGCCAGGGCTGCGGCCACCGCCGCGAAAAAGGTGGGATACCGTTCGGCCTTGGCCGCGTCCACCAACAACTGCCGGGCCACCAAGCCTTCCTTGAGCTGGGTGAACTCAGGGCGCATCTCCAGGGCGGTGCGGATGTATTGGTCCAGAGACTTAGCCGGGGCAGGCGTGGGCAGCTCCGGCGGCACCCGGAAATTCTCCCCCGGCGCGTAGCCCACCAGGGCCTTTAAAGCCCCATAAGCCACCTTGGACCCTTCTTCCGCCTGGGCCCCGAACTTATCCACCGAGCCTTCATAGACTGCCAGGCGATAGCGGTCGGTTTCCCGGGCATTGGGAGAGCGGATGGCGATGAGGCGCTCGATGCGGCTCTTGGTATCGCTCAGATAACCCCGGGCTTCCTTCACCGCGTCCTTTCCCTGCTCGGCCAAGGTCAACCCGTAGTACGCCTCGGATACCTGATAGATGACTTCTCCCCTTTTCAGGTCCACTCCGGCCTTTTTTACCTGGATATTCCGGTTGGCGGCTTCTTCCCGGAAGGCGATCTTGCCGAAGGTGTACAGGGGTTGGGTGATCAAGACATCCAGCCGCCCGAAGACATTCACCCCATGAAGGCGGTTGCTGGGGTCGGGATAGACAAGGCGGGGAGGAGCCAGGGCCACCTGGGGCCGCCGGGCGTTGGGAACCACCCCGCCCATGGCCGTGGCGTCCAACTGCGGATAGCGGTAGCCATGGGCTTCATTCTTCTGTTCTTCCGCAAAGTTTACTTCGCTTTTGGAGGCCTTGACTTCCGGAGAAAAATTCAAGGCCTTCGAAATGAGTTGCGGCAGTGTTAAGACCGGCCCCTCCGCGGCCATGGTTGCCGCAGGGGCCAGCGCCAGGACGGCTGTCAGAAATATTCCCCCTAAATACGTCCACTTAATCATATCCCCCTCCTACCATTCCGGTAACGCAGTTTTTCTCAAGCTATACATCTCCAAATTAATATTCAACATTCAGCCTGGCGCATTTTAGCAGGCATGTCAAGGAAGTTCACTTAATTTTGGGGAAATTTCAAGATAAATCGCGGCCAAAAAGATAAAATCCCGATAATCAGATTAACCGCGGCGGGACGCGGATACATTCTATTAAATCTGTGTGTATCTGCGTCCAGCCGCGGTTGCACCTTTCAAGCTCAACCCCCGGTCAACCGATGAACATATTGTCAATTCTTAGCAATCATGTTTTAATTAAAAATAACGGAATTATCTGCTTGACATACCCTAAAATATGTATTATCCTTTACTCATAAAATGAGGTATAAGGGATAGTCAAGATGAATCTCAATGAAGTTTCCAAGTTTACCGAAGAGCAAGCTCGTGAATATATTGAAAATATCCTTTGGCCCAATGGCCCTTTATGTCCCCATTGCGGAAATAAGGGAGCATGGCCTGCTAACGGGGAATCTCAGCGCGACGGTCTCTATAAGTGCAAAAGCAAAGTTTGCCGGAAACCTTTCACCGTCACCGTGGGGACCGTGATGCACTCTTCTCATATTACGATGCGCCAATGGGTTATCACCTTTCACTTGATGTGCTCTTCCAAAAAGGGCATCTCCGCTCTTCAACTTAAAAGAAATCTTGGGCTTGGCTGCTATCAAAGTGCTTGGCACCTGGCCCACAGAATCCGCTTGGCTATGAACGAAGGCCCCCTCCTGAAACTCTTACAGGGGGTCGTAGAGGTTGATGAGACCTATGTTGGCGGTAAGCCCAGGAAAGAGAGTAAAGGGGAATCTGAGAGCCTCAAGCCCAAATCCAAAAGAGGGCGTGGAACAAGTAAGGCCCCGGTGCTGGCTCTGGTGGAAAGAAATGGGAATGTAGTTTCCAGGCCCATTGGAAGGGTGAATGCCAAAACCTTGAAGGGTGCTATCAGAGAGCTTTGTCATAAAGATTCTTGTATTATGACCGATGAATGGCCCGCTTACCGGGGAATTGGGGAAGAATTTACCGGCGGCCATGAATCCGTTAACCATGGGGTCGGGGAATTTCTAAAGGGCAACGCCTCTACAAACACTGCGGAGTCTTATTTTGCTCTGCTGAAAAGGGGTGTCCATGGGGCCTTCCATCACGTATCTAAAATTCATCTGCACAGATATTGTGATGAGTTTTCATTTAGGTGGAATCATAGGAAAATTGATGACGGCGAGAGGACGAGTTTTGCAATAAAAGGTATTGCGGGTAAACGATTAATGCTAATGTCGCCAGAAAGGGGGCAATAATGAGCTACAGTACTCTTTTTAAATTGGCGATAAATGATCTTAAAACCGAGGCGCAAGTTGAGACAAGGCTTTTGACTAAGATATTTAATGACTTAGGTTATCCCCAAAATGCCATTATTCCCAAAGAAAGATTAAGTCCTCTTATTGTCCACGATGGTACAAAACGGACAAAAATTAGCGTGGATTTTTTGTTGAAAGGTAGTGATGGTCACGCCAGATTGATTGTTGAAGCCAAGGACCCTAAGTATAGCGTTCAAAAAGCCTGGGGGCAAACTGCAAGTTATGCTTTAAGTTACAATAGGGACAAAAATGATGAAGAGAAGATTCAATGGTTGTTAATTAGCAATGGACACATTACATCACTTTTTCGGCATGATAGTGTTGTTCCTATCGTAACGCTTCAACTTTCCGATTTTGCAAGTGGTTCCCCTCCCTACTCTACACTTAGATCATATATAAAATATAAGACAGCCGTTGATATTCCATCTGGTGCGTTGCAGTTTGAAATTGTTCCACCAGAGAAGTTAAATCAGATATTTTCTCAATGTCATGATTTGGTACATAAAAAAGAGATAATGAATCCTACAGATGCTTTCTTTGAATTTTGCAAGTTTATTTTCTTAAAGATACGTGAGGATAAGAAACGAGAAGGGCAACCTTCTAATGTTCTTGCGTACAAACTTCCTATGACGCTTGATTGGTTAAGTGCCCAAGAAGGAACATCAAAACATCCCGTTCGAGACCTTTTTATTACGCTTCGGAATGATCTTGAGGCAGAGATTGTCAAAAATAAGAAAAAGCGCATTTATGAACAAAATGAAACCTTAAAACTTAGTGCGTCAACTTGCAAGGAACTTATTAAGAGATTTCAGACGATTAATTTAAGTTCGATTGATGAGGATTTAAATGGAAGAATGTTTGAAGTATTCCTGAATGCAGCTATTCGGGGGCGTGCTCTCGGGCAATATTTCACCCCACGTCCGGTTGTTGATTTTATGACCCGAATCGGCCTTCAAGGGAAGGATGTTGCTAATCCCCCCAAAGTTATCGATGCTTGTTCGGGTACTGCTGGCTTTTTAATAGAAGTGATGGCGTATCTTTTATCAAGTTTGAGGGATGAAAAGCGATTTACCGATACTGAGCAAAAGACAATCAGAAAAAAGATATGTAATGAAATGCTGTTTGGTATAGAAGGGAATGAAAGGGTAGCACGAATTGCCAGGATTAATATGTATCTTCATGGAGATGGCGGGACCCATATATTTTTTGGTAACGGATTAGACAACGAACCTATGATAACGGACGATATGCCCGACGAACGAAAAGACGAAGTGGTAGATCATGTGGAAAAAATAAAGCCCGAATCATTTGATTTGGTCTTAACAAATCCACCCTTTAGCATGGTTTTATCGAATACAAATGAAGACGAGGAAAGAATATTATCACAACGATCTTTTTCACAGGGGAGAAATTCAGTAAAATCAAACATACTTTTCTTAATTAGGTATTATGAGCTATTAAAACCTGGTGGCGACATCTTGATTATTCTTGATGATACCATTCTTAACGGAGGTAGTATCATTTATACTGAGGTTCGTCAATGGATTACGAAGAACTTTATTATATTAGGAATACATTCTCTTCCATTTAATGCCTTTTTCAAAGCAAAAGCAAATATTAAAACTTCTATTCTTCATTTACGAAAAAGGCAAAACGACATAGAGAAACAGGGTTATGTATTCATGTCCATAGGTAATAATATTGGACATGATAACTCATTAAAGGATACTCCTGAACGAAATAACCTCACAGATATTTTAGTAACTTATCTTGAGTGGAGGCGAACCGGGAACTTCGCCGAGATAATAAAACCAAACCACGATTTGAAAGAGAACTTAGAATGCAGCGAACAGGTTTGGCTTGTTGCTCCAGAAGAATTATCAGAAGAAAGACTAGATGCATTTTTTTATTCTCCTGAATTAAAGAATACTTGGAAAGATTTAAAGGAGATGGAGAAAAATGGCGCAATTTCCTTGATGAACGGTAAGGCATTTAAGCTCCGCCCCAAATTGTCAAAGGAATCAAAACGAGATTTAATCAGCAGCAAGGAAGAGTTAAAATATATCGAAATTGGCGATGTTACAAGGTATGGCTTAATCTTAACATATATAACGAATACGTTTGATAAACTCCCAAGTAGGGGGGAATATCAGGTTAAAAAGGGCGACATATTACTTGCCATAAATAATAGTTCTAGAGGAACAGTCGTCCTAGTCCCAGAAAAGTTTGACGGAGCAATATGTACATCAGGTTTTTTAGTTATAGTTCCGCAAACAGAAATGGAAAGGTATCTATTGTGGTATGCCTTGCGTAGTGAGTACTGTAGGGCACAAATATATTACTTAGCTCAAACGGCAAGCCAGCCAGAATTAAAGTTAGGTGCTTGGAGAAAGCATTTTCAAGTACCAATGCCCATAGGGAGTATAGCCGAAAAAGCATTTGAAGATGCAAAAGAATTCAATCACCATATGAATAAATTACTTGATGCAGATGATTATAGATTGAAGGAATATCTATGACTAAACCCAAAAAAGATCGCCTCAAGCCGATCTCATTCCACGGCCACAAGCTGGAAGATGTGATCCGGGCATTTATGCAGACCGATCCGCAAAAGATTAAGGAGAAGGAAGCGGAAAGGCAAAAATCCAAAGAAAAAGAGTAATTTTCCCCATAAAAACCCCATTCTAAATAAATTAGGGTATTTAAACCAGATAATTCCGAAAAATAATTTAGGTTTACAGAAATAAGGCGAATATGAGGCGAGTTCTGGTCACTGGCGGCGCAGGGTTTATCGGTTCTCACCTGGCGGAAGCTTTGGCCGCGGCGGGCAATGAAGTGGCGGTGGTGGACAATCTCAGCACCGGCCGCCGGGAATTTGTTCCCCCCCAGGCCCGATTTTACCCCTATGATATCAAGTCCAGGGACACGTTTGAGCTCATCCGCCAGTGGCGGCCCCAGGTGATTTGCCACCTCGCGGCCCAGATGAGCGTCCAGGTGTCGGTGGCTGACCCCCTCCTGGACGCGGCGGAAAATATCCTGGGCTCCCTTAATATTTTTGAAGCTGCAGCCCAGGCCGGGGTGGCCAAGATCATCTTCGCCTCCACCGGCGGGGCCATCTACGGAGACGACGCGCCCTTGCCGGCCCGGGAAGTGGATAAGGCCAGGCCCGAAGCTCCCTACGGCATTGCCAAGCTCTCCGTGGAGCACTATCTCCATTTCTATCACCGGCAGCACGGCATCATCCCCGTTGCCCTGCGGTACTCCAACGTCTATGGCCCCAGGCAGAACAGCCAGGGGGAGGCCGGGGTGGTGGCCATTTTCATCGATAAGTTTCTGGCCGGGGCTCAGCCGGTAATCAACGGTGACGGCCTCCAGACCCGGGATTTTGTCTATGTGGGGGACGTGGTGGCAGCCAACCTCCGGGCCTTGGATTATCCTCAGGCCGGCGTGTTCAATATCGGCACCGGCAAAGAAACGGATATCCTCACCGTCTATCTCCTGCTGCAGGAATTCACCGGCTCGCCCCTGGGGCCGGCCCACGGCCCGGCCAAGCCCGGGGAGCAGCGCCGCAGCGTCCTGAACTGCGCCCTGGCCCAAGAGCTTCTAAGCTGGACCCCCCGGATGAGCCTCCCCGAAGGCCTCCAGCGCACCGTGGCGGCCTTTCGGGAGGGGCGGTCATAACGGGTTTATGACCAATTATTATTCAGAGTCTCAAAGGTCATTCTGAGCGAAGCGAAGAATCTAGTCATTTCAATTATATATACCCTTCGCTACGCTCAGGGTGACAATAAAAACCGGTTCTGAACCGGCTTGTATGAAGGCAGGATGAACTCTAACGGCGGCCTGATTTTCCAACTGGGAAAATGAAACGGCATTTACCTATGGCCCCGATTATTCTATAATATTTTTAAATCAATTTTAAACTTACCAGGTTTAGGAGGCCGGCCTTGCCCCCGGTATCGACAATCCAGAGGATGCTCGCGGCGCTCCTGATTTTGCTCTTTGCAGGATGCATCACCGTGAAGGTGTCCCTGTTGGAAGAGCCGGGCCCTTTAAAAGAGGACAAGGTCTCCGGCGCCGGCCGGGACAAGATCCTGTTGATGGATATCTCCGGGGTTATTATGGAAGGCCCCCGGAGCCTCTGGAGTATGAGGGCCTTCACCCGCCCGGACCGGATCAAGGAAGAGCTGGAAAAGGCCGGCCGGGACAGCCGCATCAAGGCCCTGGTGCTCCGGATCAATTCCCCCGGGGGCACGGTAAGCGCCTCCGACGTGATTCTCCATGAAATCCTGGCCTTTAAGAAGGAAAAGGGCTTGCCGGTGGTGGCCTGTCTCACGGGGGTGGCCACTTCCGGGGGGTATTATGTGGCCCAGGCCGCGGATGTGATTATCGCCTACCCCACCTGCATCACCGGCTCCATCGGGGTGATAGCCATGAAACTGAACCTCAAGGGCTTGCTGGACAAGGTGGGAGTGGACCCGGAAATGGTGAAAAGCGGGGCCTGGAAGGATTTCTGGTCTCCCTTCCGGCCCGCCTCCCCGGAAGAAAAGGGGATGATGCAGGAAATCATCGACAGCTTCTATCGGGGCTTTGTGGAGGTGGTGGCCCAGGGCCGCAAGCTGCCTCAGGAGCAGGCCCGTAAGGCCGCGGACGGCCGAATTTTCACCACCTCCCAGGCCCTGGAGCTGGCCCTGGTGGATAAGGCGGGTTACCTGGATGACGCCATCAAGCTGGCCCGGGAAAAGGCCGGCCTGGAGGAGGCCCGGGTGGTGCGCTATCATCGTCCCGGAAGCTACCGCCCCACTATCTATTCCATGCTTCCCGACCTGGAGATGGCGGGCCCCCAGTTTCTTTACATGTGGTGGCCCGGAGACTCGTAAATCAGAAAATTCAAGGTTTAGGCGGTAGAACCGATAATAAACTTAAGACCCTCAAGTCGGCATGGTTTTGCCAATAATGGTGTGGGTGGGTTAAGAGACCCAAATATTTGGGATTGGTTGCCTCCTTACTTAAAATTCCGGGATTATGACTAGTAACCATAAACGCACCGGGAAAAAGGCCAAACGCCCTAAAGACAAGAGCGGCACAGCATTGGAGTCTTTGTCCCAGGTTCAGGAGAGATCAAACTCCAATTCGGAGAACAACCACTTAATGAAACTGGCCCGGCAGATTATCGACCAGACCCCCGAGGTGCGGGCGGAAAAGGTGGCGGTTATTAAAGCAGCCCTGGCCAATGGCTCATATCGCCCCGATTCCCGTAAGCTGGCCAATATCATTCTTGCCAAGCTCCTGGCCGGTCTGGAGTAATTCCCGCCTCTACGGGAGATTCTGTTTGAATCTCCTTCTTTCCTTTCATTCATGCCAATAATCATGTCCTAACGGACCCATCGAAGCATCATACGGATTCGCCATCAAACGAATATTTTTCGTAGGGGCGAACCTTGTGTTCGCCCTGGAATGGCTTAAGTTTGTTGCATTGGAAATAGAACTTGGTATTAATACCTTTCTGGTAGCAACTCGGTATCAGAATGTCCCAGGCAAAGACCCCGGGACTTCAATTTTTCTGCAGGGGCGGCCTTATACCAAGCTAAGACTTCTGCGAAAATCTCTTTAGCCGGCCTGATGACTCCAAATGTGGGATAGGCGCCCGCGCCTGAAGGGAGTATGGACAGCCTTTGGAAGGCTGTTCCACATTCATTTGGCCGTATCTACAAAACCGAAAATTATTTTCATAGCAAGGCCCGCACCCGGTTGAGGATAAGCCCGGCGGCCTGCTCCACGTCGTCCCGGGTGGTGGGGCGGCCCACGCTGAGGCGCACCGCGCCCCGGGCCCGCTCCGGGGTTAAGCCCATGGCCTGCAAGACATGGGAGGGCTTTTCCTGACCCGAATGACACGCGGCCCCCAGGGATGCGGCCAGTTCCGGAAGGCCCTCTAAAATCACCCCGCCGGACAGGCCGGAAAATGAGACGTTCAGGGTATTGGGCAGACGCTCCGTTTCCGGGCCGTTTAGAACCAGGTTGGGAAAGCCGGCCCGCAGGCGTTCGTGCAACAGGTCCCGCAGGATGGCAAGATGCTCCATATCCTCGTCCAGGCGCTCCCGGGCCAGGCGGCAGGCCTCCCCCAATCCCACCAGATGGGGGACATTTTCCGTCCCAGGCCGCCGGCCCCCTTCCTGGCCGGCGCCGTGCAGCAGGGGCGTAAAAGGCGTCCCGGCCCGGACGTACAAAGCCCCCACGCCTTTGGGGGCGTAAAATTTGTGTCCCGCCAGGGTCAGAAAATCCACCCCCAGCTCCTCCACCGCCACCCTGACCTTGCCCACGCTTTGCGCCGCGTCGGTATGGAACCGGACGCCGGCCTCCCGGGCGATATTACCCATCTGTGAAAGGGGTTGCAGCGCGCCGGTCTCATTATTGGCGTGCATGATGCTGATGAGGATGGTCTGGGGCGTAATGGCCCGGCGCAGGGCGTCGGGGTCCACCAACCCGGCCTCGTCCACCGGCAGGAAGGTGACGTCGAAGCCCCTTGACATCAGATAGAGACACGGAGACAACACCGCAGGATGTTCGGTGGTGGCGGTGATGATCTGTCCCCGGCCGCAATGCTCCGCCACCCCTATGAGCGCCGTATTGTTGGCCTCGGTGGCGCCGCTGGTGAACATGACTTCTTCCGGCCGGCACCGGATGAGCGTTGCGACCTCTTCCCGGGCCCGGGCCACCGCCTGGGCGGCCCGCTGCCCCAGGGGATAGGCGCTGCCGGGATTGCCGAACTCCCCTTCCAGGTAAGGCTGCATGGCCCGCGCCACCTCCGGGGCCAGGGGCGTGGTGGCGTTGTAGTCCAGGTAGATCATGGTGTGGCGCGACTCCTTCCTTTGTAGGTCGGACTTGGTGGAAAGTTGTTAGTTGTTAGTACTCGGAGCAAAAAACTGTTCCATTTCTGTAGTAGGGGCGGGTTTGAAACCCGCCCCTACAAGACGGATTAGGAATGGGATCTATTTTATGCTCCGAGTAATAGCTGAACCGCTACTCCCCGCCCCCTGCTTCCAGCCCTTCCATAATGGCAGTGACGAATTTCTGGGCATAAGCCGCATAATCCCCTTCCACCACATAACCGTACCGGATGAAACTCTCGGCCACATTCACCCTGGGATTCTTGATGATGAGGAAGGTGTTGGGGTTGATCCGGGCGGGGTCCCGGTAATTGAAGTATAGGTTGGGGACATTGCGGACCACGATGATCAGGCCGCTTTCGTCCAATATGGTCAATTGTTTATAGACCTTCACCTGGGGAGAAAGTTTTTCGATGACCGCGCCTTTGGCGATGAGGCCATGGCCGGCATTTCGGAGTTTTTCCAGGCCCTGGTCAATCTTGGCAAGGATTTTCTCTTTTTCCGGGACGGAGAGCTTCTGATACCGGAAAAAATACCCCGGGGGCCAGTGTTTGGCCGTAATCGACGCCTCTTTGGCGGCCCCCGGCTGAACCAGGCCCGTCAGCGCCAGGATCAGGGCCAGCAGGCCGGGCAGAATTTTTTCCTGCATAAATCGCTTTTATCATACTCCGGGAGAATCTCCCGGCCTTGGCAGGTTTCAGCCAACAGCTGTCAGCTAAAACTTGACTTCCGTCTCCGGCGGTTCCAGTTCCCCGGGAAATTCGCTGAATGGAAACGGCCGCTGGTTGTCGTTCAGCGTGATATAGCGCCACACTTTGTAAGCCAGGGTCACGACTTTATTGGCGAAAATCCTAACCGGCTCATTGGTTTTCAAGGTGACCAACAGGTAGATGAATTGAAAGATGGTGGTCACCACCAGGAGAAATTTCAATACGCAATAAACGGCGAGGAAAAGCAGGGTAAAGAGTAAACGGATGGCGATGCATTTCCGGGAGGTGGTTGGCTCGGGCGTCTCGTTCATGGTTGACTCCTTTTCAGGCCAAAGTTACGCAGGGTGGGCGCGGCCCGCCCTATCATTATTTTTAGAGCAGGTTCGTTGTGAACGCCACTCATGGATGTTGATATGGAAAGTGGATTAGGCAAAGCCAGGCTTTGCGCCTAGTGGGTTCCCAAGCCCAGCTTGGGAACCGGTCGTTAATGTGCCTTGGCAAACCAGCATGAAAATTGGCCTGCTCATGGACAGCCGGGGCGGCTATCCTACATTTTTCGGTATTTTCAGAGCAGAAGGTTATCTAACCCCTAACCCGGACAAGCCGGAACCAAAAACCTTCAAAGATTTACCACAAAGGCACAAAGGACAC
>CAZUBT010000042.1:0-12554 GCA_964618815.1 uncultured Desulfobacterales bacterium
GATGGTTCCCACATTCACGTGCGGCTTCTTGCGCTCAAATTTCTTCTTGGCCATCTTAAATCTCCGAAACCGGGTTAACCTTTAAAGCGCCCCCAGGGGAGGCTTCCAGGATTAATGGAGCCCACGACCGGGATCGAACCGGTGACCTCGTCCTTACCAAGGAAGTGCTCTGCCAACTGAGCTACGTGGGCTCGAGTGGAGCGGGAAACGGGACTCGAACCCGCAACCCTCAGCTTGGAAGGCTGACGCTCTGGCCATTGAGCTATTCCCGCCATGGATAACTGGTGGAGAGGGGAGGATTCGAACCTCCGAAGGCGGAGCCAACGGGTTTACAGCCCGTCCCCTTTGGCCACTCGGGAACCTCTCCACATCAACCAAACTGTATTGCCTTTAAGCTGGCGATGGGAGTCGAACCCGCAACCTGCTGATTACAAATCAGCTGCTCTACCGTTGAGCTACGCCAGCGTCCGCGCCCCTCATCGCAGGCCAGAACTGCCCAAATTTTAACCATTTAAAATTATAGAAAGGTGAGACGTTTGTCAATAGCTTTCCGAAAAAAAACTCTGGAGCCGGGGGGAGTTTCCTTTTTCCTTTTTCCGGTTTTCGGTTTTCTGTTTTCTGTTTTCTGTTTTCTGTTTTCTGTTTTCTGTTAAAAAACCGCTACTGAGCAGGTCTCCATGATTGAAATGATAACATATTGTGAATGAAGGGCGCAGGATAGAGCCTGGGCTACGAATCCTTCTCGTTCCCAAGCTCCTGCTTGGGAACGTACCCGGAGCCGAAGCTTCTGCTTGGAAAAGTTCAAAGTTCAAGGTTCAAAGTTAGGAGTATGCCCATCAGGAATTCCCCATAATTTACGGGTGGGCTAAAGGCCCGTGAAGGACTGTTACGAAAAGTTCGTGGGGCGGGCCTCCGTGCCCGCCTGAGTAGGGTGCGCACTGCGCACCAATAAAAGCGCGCCCCTTTTCAGGCTTTTGGATAGAACCAAAGGCCCATGAATGACTGCTTCGGGAGATGGGAGATGCTATACGTCATCAAATTTATAAAATTACCTGCTCGGCTTTGGAACCGGAAGGAAACGTAGGGTGCGTTCTACGCACCATTTTCTCCGTCCCTATCGTACAATACTCGTCATCGGAATTAAGATATTATGCACTCAGCCCGGGAGCCGGAAGTCTAAACTCCGCAGCCCCGGCCCTTTCATTTGACATACTCGCTGGGTAATGGCATATTTCTTGGAAGAGGAAGAACTTATGCATCCCCCGGCCTCCCTGTTGCGCCAACTGCCGGCGGTGGATGAGCTGTTGCGTCATCCCCGTCTGGCCCCCCTGATCTTCCCGCTGCCCCGGCCCTGGGCCGCGGCCGCGCTGCGCCGCATTTTGGGCCGGTGGCGGGACCGGCTCCGGGCCGCCCCGCCGGAAGAGATCCCCTCCCGGTTGGACGAAGACGCCTTGTTCCTGGAACTGGAGGCGGCCCTGGCCGCGGCGGCCCGGCCTTCCTTAAGCCGGGTGCTCAACGCCACGGGGGTGGTAATCCACACCAACCTGGGGCGCTCTTGCCTTCCAGAGACCGCTTTAGAGCAAATCCGGGAAGTGGCGGCGCACTACTCCACCCTGGAATATGATCTGAGCCGGGGCGCCCGGGGTTCCCGGCAAGACCACCTGGAGGGTCTCCTTAAGGAAATTACCGGCGCCGAGGCCGCCCTGGCGGTAAACAATAACGCCGCCGCGGTGCTGCTCACCCTTAACACCCTGGCCCGGGGCAAGGAAGTGATCATCTCCCGGGGCCAGTTGGTGGAGATCGGCGGGTCTTTCCGCCTGCCGGAGATCATGGCGGTGAGCGGAGCCGTTTTGCGAGAGGTGGGCACCACCAATAAAACCCATCTCCACGATTACGAGCGAGCCGTAACTTCGGAGACCGCCCTGCTGCTCAAGGTGCATCCCAGCAATTTCCGCATCCTGGGATTTACTAAGGAGGTCTCCTTAACGGAACTGGTGGAGCTGGGAGGCCGCTACGGCCTTCCGGTGGCGGAAGACCTGGGGAGCGGCTGCCTCCTGGATTTAAGCCGCTATGGATTAGAGAAGGAACCCACCGTCCAGGACACCCTGAAGGCCGGCGCCGACCTGGCGCTCTTCAGCGGCGACAAGCTCCTGGGCGGCCCCCAGGCGGGCCTGATCCTGGGCCGCCGGGAGGTGGTGGCCCGGCTTAAATCCAATCCCCTGACCAGGGCCTTGCGTCCCGACAAGATGACCCTGGCCGGGCTTGAGGCCACCCTGCGCCTCTATCTGGAGGAATCCCAGGCCGTGGCCGCCATCCCCACCCTGCGGATGCTCACCCGGCCGGTGGCGGAACTGGAGCGCCAGGCCGGAGTCCTAACTCGCGCCATCGGACGCCGTTTCGGCCGCCGGGTTCAGGTCAAGGCGCAGGTAAGCCAGGGTCGGGTGGGGGGCGGCTCCCTGCCCCAAACCAGCCTTCCCAGCCGGGCCTTGGCCCTCACTATCCCGCCCCTGGCGGCTCATGAACTGGAAGCCCGCCTGCGCCGGACCCAACCCCCGGTAATCGCCCGGGTGGAGCATGACACCGTGCTCCTGGACCTGCGCACCCTGCTGCCCCAGGAGCATCGGGTACTGCTGGGGGCTTTGGAGCAAGTGATGGCCGGACTGGAGTAAGGGTTTTCTGTTTTCCGTTTTCTGTTTTCTGTTTTTGGTTGCTGGTTTTCTGTCAGCGCCTTGGCGTCTTAGAATGAGGTTTTCATGGGGCGCAGGACGCACCCTACCCCCTGGCCCCTGATCCCGGTTATTATTCTCCTTCCCAAGCTCCTGCTGCTTTAAAATTCACCACCAAGACACCAAGAGCACCAAGGTTCACCAAGCAGTTGCTCATGGGCCTTTGGCTCACCCGTAAATCATGAAAAGTCCTGATGGGCATACTCCTAACTTTGAACTTTGAACCTTGAACCTTGAACTTTTCAGGACTAAAACAAAAGGGATTCCCCTCTGTGGCCTCGGGGGGAGCAAAGCTGAGGCCATTGAGGAAAATCCCTTAAAACAACCGGATGAAAAATTCTTTAATATTGCTGGGTATTCACGGGAGTGGACCGCGCCATGTTACTCCATGGCCCACCTCAACGGTGGGCTTGGATGAGGAGAAAAGCTTCCCTCCCGGAGATCCAATTTTAGGGGGGTCAGTTACCGCTGACCACCGGCTATGGGATTGCCTTACTTTATTTGGTCTTTCAACTGCTTTCCCGGTTTGAACTTAACTACCTTGGTAGCCGGAATTTTAATGGGCTTGCCCGTCTGCGGGTTCCGCCCCTCCCGGGCCTTCCGTTCCGCCACCACAAAGGTCCCAAAGCCCGCCAGGGCCAGGCGACCATCAGATTTGAGAGTATCGGAAACAATGCGAATCAAGCTGTTGATGGCCTTTTCCGCATCCACCTTTCTAACCTGGGCCTCTCCCGCTACTTGGGCAATGAGTTCCGCCTTAGTCATAACCTTTTCTCCCTTTCTCCTGGTTTACGGTTAACTGGAATTCCCCTTAAGGTCCGCCGGACTGACTAAGTATCCTAAATCCCCGCTTTATCCCCCTTGAATAATTAGAATTAAACCCCTGCGGCGCAGGAGGATGTCCGCCTCACGACGGCCTCTCCTGTCCGACAACCCCTTGATAGCACAAATTCCAGGACTATGACAATAAAAAATTATGGCTCATCCACTATAATTCCAATTCATTTAAGCCGCGCAATCTCCCCGGAAGGGCTTAAGTTCAGGCAGAAATTTACAACGTATTAATTTTTGTGGATTTTCTCATTTTCCCTGCTTGTTGCTGAGTCATCTCAGGGGTTCAGTCCTCTGACTCCTTGGGGTCAATTACTTTTTCTTAAATCTCTGGGTTTCTATTAATCAGAGCAATAAGTAAGTCCCTGGGCTTTTGCCCCTTCCCTTTTGATGGAGGAGGGCTGGATAGGGGATGACCCCGCCCCTAGGGAAGAAAAATCTTTTGATTGCCATTGATTAGATCTGGGAAAAGAAAACGGGGTTTAAAAAAATCCAGGTTCGCAGAGGTCTCAGGTTGGGTTGCCGATCCAACCCCCTAAAAAGATAACTTATTGATAAACCAATTTATTTTTACATAAAACCGAAAATCCAACTATTTTATCACCCGGCGCAGCATCAGGTAGGCCACGGTCCCGAACACCAGGTGGGGCAAGGTGACCGCCAGGAGCACCGGCAGTTGCCCGGCCTGACCGAAGGACAGGCAAAAACCCAAAAAGAGCCAGTAAATGAACATCAAACCCATACCCATGGCCACCATGCCGGAAATATGAATCATCTCGTACCGCAAGGCCAGCCCCAAACCTATGGCCACCAGGATCAGGGGGCCCAGGGCCGTGGCAAAGCGATTGTAAAGGTCTATGCGATAGGGCGTGGATTTATAACCGTCCCGTTCCAGGCGCCGGACATAGGAGAAGAGTTCCCCCACATCCATTTCCGTGATTTTCTTTTCCAGGTGGGCAAAATCCCCGGGGCGTTCCGTGAGCACGATATCCCGTTCCTGAAAGTTTTCTCCCATCCCCTCCCCCCCGGCGTTAAAGGTTTGGATCATGCCATTGAAGAGGCGCCAGTGGGACCCCTGCCATTGGGCCCGGGCCGCGGCAATGATCTGGACCAGCTGGAACTGCCGATCGAAGAGGTAAATTTTTACCCCTTCCAGGGTTTGGGTATCTTTCTGAAATAAGAGAATATTATAGATCGCCTGGTCCCCTTTGTACCAGAACTGCTCCAATTTATGGAGACTGGGAGGGGGCTTCTTATCCACCTGGGTCTGCCAAAAGACTATCAGTCTCTCCTGGCTCCAGGGAACTACATAGAAATTCAAGAGAAGCAGGACCAGGGCCACCATACCGGTCAAGTAAAACACCACCCGGCTCAGGTGTAGAATATCCAGGCCGGAGGTCCTGATGGCCATAGTTTCGTGGCGCCGGCCCATGAGACCGAAAGCCAGCATAATCCCCAGCATCACCGCCGGCGGGATCACTTGCCCCACGGCAAACGGCGCCTTGTAGAGAATGTAACGCAAGAAATCCATTAAGCTCAGATCGGCCCGGACCAGGCGGTCGATGCGCTCGAAGAAGTCCACGATAATGAACAACGAGACAAAGGCCACCAGGCTCAGGGTTAAGAGCTTGTAAAACTCCCGAGCCACATAGGCCTCCAAAATGTGGGGGCGCAATCCGGACGAACCTTTCATTCTTATGCCTATATCAGAAAACCGCAGGGTTTTCATCCACTAACCATTATCTAGAGAGAAAAGGGGAAACGGAGGGGGAAGGGGGAAGCGGGGAGGGGGAGAGGGGGAGACACGGAGACGCGGAGAAGCGGAGAAAAGGGATAAAAGAAGAGAATCTTTTCATAGGGCGGCCCGTGGCCGCCGTGATTCCGGCGGGAGAAGTCGAAAAAGGCGGACAAGAAGGAAAACCGCAAGAAAAAAAAGCAAAGTGAGAATGGAAATAATTCCCCGCTTCCCCGCTTCCCCGCTTCTCCCCCTCTCCCCCTCTCCGTTTCCAAGCTTCCCCGCTTCCCCGCTTCCCCCTCGGTATAATCTTGCAAGCAATCAGAAATATTATTATAATTATTAATCGCGTTTCATCCGGCGCATCAGGAGGGAGACTATGCCTACCTACGTGTTTCTGTGCGGCAAGTGCGAGGAAGAGTTCACCATCATCATGAGCTTCCGGGAATATGAAACCGCCAAGGTTACCTGCCCTAAGTGCAACTCCCACGAGGTTAAACAGCAGCTCACCCATTTCATGACCAAAACTTCCCGGAAGAGCTGAGGGATCAGGCAAGGGATGAGAAAATGTGGGGCGGGGGCCCTGGGCTGCTCAAGCGCAGGCTGGAAAGCCTGTGCCACCAAAGAACCGCCGGGGGCGGCTATTCCACATTTTCTGGGCTTGTAACGACAACTTGTTTCAAGAATAATTTTTCCAAAGCTCTCATCCTGGTGTTAGCGCTGACAGCTAACTGCTATCCAGCGCCCCCGGCCCCCCCTCCTGATTCCTTGTTTCACTCTCGTTTTATACCAAGTTGAGAGTTCTGCGAAAATCAGCCGTACACAGGCAAACAAAACCCAGGGAGAAACTCTGGTGGCACAGGCTTCCAGCCTGTGCAAAAAACCTTGATTTACCAAAGAGTTACCCACAGGCTGGAAGCCTGTGCCACTGGTTTCTTTTCGTTTGAAGCTGATTTGTCATCGCTCAAGCCCTTTTAGCAGAGGTCTCAAGTTCTGTTTCCAATGCAACCAACTTGAGTTTAAACTTGCTGATAATCCTGGTCTTTTTAACCGATAACCGAAAACGGCATTAATGCCCGTTACGGCTGCCACTGCCGCACCCATGACCCGTTCTCGTCCAGAAAGACGCTCACCGCCCCCTCCTGGGTGAAGTGGCTGGCATGGTCCGGGGGCCGGTAGTCGAGGTCTTGGCCGGAGCGCCGGCGGGACTCGCCGTAAATCACCCATCTCCGGGGCTGGACCCGGGCCGCCAGGAACTGCCCCTGGGATGACAGAAGGGCTTGGGGGACGATCAACACCTCCACCCCCTGGGGGAGCCCGGCCGCGTCTTTGATCTCCAGGCCCTTCAGGGGCGGGATGATCAACGCCTGGCGGTCCTTATAGGTAAGGAGTAAAGCGGGTTCTTTATCCTCCCCCAGGGGGAGAAATTTCAGCCCCACGCCCCCCAGGGAGGCCGGGGGGGGTCCCCTCTCCAGGGACCGGGGAGGCCGCCCCAGGTCTCCTAAAAAGTTCCACAAGCTCCAGGAAGGCGGGCCCTGGGGGCCCCGCCGACCGAACCAGACCTCCCCCACGTCAAACTGCCGGCACAGGGTGAGCAATTCCTGGCCGTTATCCCGGCTCAAAGTCAGGGCCGCCACCTGATCCAGACGGCGGAACTGCCGCCAATGTAAGTAACCGGGCAAGACGCCCCACCCGCCGCCTTGGCGTCCCCAGGACGCTGCCGGGCCGGAAAATACCAATCGCCGGCCTTCCGGGGCCACCGCCACCCCGGCCAGATCTCCCCTGGTATCCAGGCAAGTCACCTCCAGGGCCTGGGGAGCGCGCCATAAAGGCAGCATCACAGAGCCCGCCAACGCCAATCCCGCCAGGCCCGCGCCGGTCCAGGTCAGGTAACTGCGCCGGGAAGCAAACGCCAGCGCCAGGCAGGCATAGTACAGGACCATCTGAAACCAGGTGGGAATGGGCACGATAATGGCACTTCCCGGCAGTTGAGCGGTCCAGGTAACGGCCTGATACCCCAGCCACAGGGGAAATTTTCCCACGGCCAGGAGCCCCTGGGCCACCCAGGTAAGGGACAGGGCCTGGGCCAGTACCCCGGCTTCTCCCAAAGGCAGGGCCAATCCCAGAACCAGGGGAATGGCAGCCAGATTGACCAATACCCCTAAAACCGACACCACCTGAAAATACATCGCCACCAGGGGCGCGGTGGCCAGGGAGGCCGCCACCGACGCGGCCAGCCACCCTTTTCCCCTGAACCGGACCTGCCCCCACCAGGGCGGCCCGGCGTCTTCAGCTCTATCCTCTTTAACCCAGCTGGGCATCAGGTAAATCAGGGCCGCGACCGCTACAAAAGACAACTGGAAGGAAATGGCGAACAGCCTCAAGGGGCTAAGACTCAGGATGACCAGTCCCGCCAGGGCCAGGGCGCTCCAGATCTCCCGGGGCCGGCCCAGAAAGACCAGCACCAGGTAGGCCAGGACCATAATTTCGGCCCGTTGGGTGGAGGGCGAGCCTCCGGCCACCCAGGCATAGCCCACCACCGCGGCCGCCGCGGCCACCGTGGCCACCTTGACCACGTTGATCCTAAGGAGCAGCCAGGCGAAGCGCCGCAGCACCCAAAAGCCTATAAAAAAAACCGCTGCGGCCACCATGCCCAGGTGGAGGCCGTTGACCACCAGCAGGTGGCTGGTGCCGGTGCGGGCCAAAGCCTGGCGAATTTCCGGGGTAATCTCGCCCTGGTCCCCCAGGAGCATGGCCAGGTAAATGGCTCCCAGCTCCGGAGGCAACTCCTTCAGCAGCCGCCGGATGCCCCCCCGGAGCCGCTCCCGCATCGGGGTGACCGCGGCGGCCAGGACCACCAGGTCATGGGAGTCCCTGACCCGCAGTTCCCGAAAGATGTCGTCCGCGGCCAGATGGCGGGAGCGGTCAAAGGTTCCGGGGTTTTTCAGCCTTAGGGGGGTCCTGAGACGTCCCTTAACGACCAGCCGGGTCCCCACCGTGGGGAGGTCCAGGGGGGGCGCCAGGACCAGGAGTTTGCCGGTGGCGGGGCGCCATCCCTCAGGGCTCAGCCAGGCTTCCACATCCAGAAACAACTGCGCCCGCTCCAGCCCGATTCTGCCGGGGCGATCCAGGTATCCTGACAGGGTGAGGTTCCGGTCCTGGGGGAGATGGGCTAAGTGATGGGGCGGGAGCACCGGCTGCCAGGCCTGCTGGTAAAAGGCCATCCCCACCAGCCAAAAGAAAGCCAGAGGGAGCAGTCGCACCGGCCGATTAAGCCACCAGAACAGGGCCAGGGCCAGCCCCAGGGCGGACATGCCTCCCAAGAGCATCCAGGCGGAGAGGCTTACACCCCAGGCAGAGGCGGCAATCCCTGCCATCAAGGCCAGGGTCACCGGAATCAAGGGCCGGGCCAGGGGGCGGAACTCCTGTCCCCTCCCGGCCCAGGAGATCATATCCGAAAAACCCATAATCCCTCGTCCATGAGGAGGTCAGGTTCAAAGTTCAAAGTTCAAGGTTCAAGGTTCAGATAATCCTTCGTCCATGAGGATGCCGGGCTGGAAAGCGGTCAGCGCTCAGTATTCGGTTTCTTCTCGTTCCCAAGCTCCTGCTGGGGAACGAGAATTAAATGTCAAGCCAATTGTAAAACGCTCCAATATAATCGCGTCCCTGGGAAAAGTTGGATTTCTTTTCATTTGGGCCTTTTGCAAAATTCCGTTTCCTGCCGGTTTGTGGCCAAGTTATCCAGGAAATGTAGGACAGCCGCCCTCGGCTGTCCCCTCCGGCAGCGCCCGCCTTGGACGGCGGCGCTGCACATACGGGCGGCATGGCCGGGGAACCTTTACAGCTAAACCCTGGGGACCCATAAATGTCGGTTAATTTTGCAAAGGGCTCATTTGATAAGATTAATAAACCATCAAGGGAATTCTGTAAAATTAATTGAATCCCATTATAAGCGGTTTCGGTGAAGAAGAAATTTTCATCTTGACAATTCCGCCTAAATTCTTCATATTATTATGTTATGAGGATAATTTTGTATATCCTGAGTTTGGTCGTTGCCCTAACGATGATCGCCCCTGCCTTGGCGGCTCCCCGGGCTGCGGCGGACGGTTCCCTGCTCCTGGAAGGCGACTCCCGAAAGGCCGCGTCCTCCGGGGATACGCTCCATGAACTCCTGGCCCAGGAAGTCCAGGTGTATATCTTCACCAGCAAGTCCCGGGGCTGGCCCCAGGTCTATCCTCTCAGGTCCGGGTCCCGCCCCTTGAAAGCCCTTGCCAACCCCCAACTGGAGGCCCTGATCCAGAAATACGCCATCCGCCACGGGGTGGATCCGTCTTTGGTCAAGGCGGTGATGCGCCACGAATCGGGCTTCAACACCAATGCGGTCTCTCCCAAGGGGGCCCAGGGACTCATGCAGCTCATGCCCGGCACCGCGGCCCTCATGGGAGTCAATAATCCCTTCGATCCGGAACAAAATATTGCCGGCGGCGTGGGCTATCTGCGCCGCTGTCTGGACCGGTTCCAGCATAACGTGCCCCTGGCGGTGGCCGCCTATAACGCCGGGCCGGAAAGCGTGGCCCGGTATGGCTGCATCCCCCCTTATGGGGAAACCCAGGCCTTTGTCCAGAATGTCCTGGGCAGTTATGCCGGCCAGTACCCCTGGGGGGCATCGACGGCCCCTAAGAATCCTCAGGCTCCCCCGGTGAAAGGCGCAAAAACCGTCACCAAACCCACCAAAACGGCTTCCGCCAAAGTCAAATCACCGGACGACTCTTCCCCCCCGCGCCCCAAGGCCAAGATCATCGAGGTCCGCCCTGCCAAAAAACCCCTGCGGGTGGCCCGGACTGGCGAAGAAAATTAAGAACTCCCCAGATCCAGGCGAAAATAGATTTAAAAGCCACCGTTATCCGTCTCCAGATTATATCAATGGCAATCAAAAGGTTTTATTTCTGTGGAGGGGAGGTCTCCCAGCCCAATTTGCCGTTTAATCAATTATTACCCAGAGCATTTATAAGGTTAACTTGAGGGGAGGGCGGGGCGCCCCCACCGATTCCTCAGCCGCACCTCTCCCAGAAGGGGTCGTCCCGGAAGCGGGCCGCGGGGCCCAATTCCCGTTCGATGATCATGAGGCGGTTGTACTTGGCGATGCGCTCGGAGCGGGACACGGAGCCGGTTTTAATCTGGCCCACCCCGGTGGCCACCGCCAGATCGGCGATGAAGGTGTCCTCGGTCTCCCCGGAACGGTGGGAGATCACGGCCCGATACCCATGACGCCGGGCCAGATGGATGGCCTCCAGGGTCTCGGTGACGGTGCCGATCTGGTTCAACTTGATGAGGATGGCGTTGGCGCAGCCTTCGGCAATGCCCCGCTTTAGATATTGCACATTGGTGACAAAGATGTCGTCTCCCACCAGTTGCAGCTTGTCCCCCAACTCCGCTGTAAGGGTTTTCCAGCCGGCCCAATCGTTCTCCGCCAACCCGTCTTCAATGGACACTATGGGATAGCGGGATGCCAATTCCCCATAGTACCCGGTCATTTGGGTCGCTAAGCGGCGGGAGCCGTCCGATTTTTTAAAGACATATTCCCCCGCCTCACTGTCAAAAAACTCTGACGCGGCGGGGTCCAGGGCCAATACCACGTCCTTGCCGGGCCGGTAGCCGGCTCCCTTAACAGCCTCGTCGATGAGATCCAGGGCCGCTTCATGGGAGGTGAGGTTGGGAGAGAACCCGCCTTCGTCCCCCACCCCGGTGGCCAGCTGGCGGGAAGCTAGGAGCTTTTTCAAGGTATGGAAGACTTCTGCGGCGATGCGCAGGGCCTCGGCAAAGGTGGGGCCACCCACGGGCATAATCATGAACTCCTGGATATCCAGGTTATTGGTGGCATGGGCGCCGCCGTTGATGATGTTCAACATGGGCATGGGCAGAATGGCGGCCCCGGCGCCCCCCAGGTAACGGTACAGGGGGAGGCCGGCCACCGCGGCGCCGGCCCGGGCCACGGCCATGGACACGGCCAGAATGGCGTTGGCCCCCAGGCGGCTCTTGGTTGGAGTGCCGTCCAGGTCGCACAATAGCCGGTCGATGCGGCCCTGGTTTAGGGGCGATTGCCCGATGATTTCCGGGGCAATGATTTCATTGACGTTTTTGACCGCCTGGAGCACCCCTTTCCCCTGATAGCGGCCTTTATCTCCATCGCGCAACTCCAGAGCCTCGTGTTCTCCGGTGGAAGCTCCCGAGGGCACCGCAGCCTGGACGCGATGGCCGTTGTTTAGCCGGAGTTGGGCCAGGACCGTGGGCTGGCCGCGGGAGTCCAGAATTTCCTGGGCGGCCACCTCCTGGATTAAGGTCATGATTACCTCCTTTCAAATGGCATAAGCGCTTGAGGGGGGCAGGAAAGACCCAGGCTTCCACCCGTTTGGGTGGAAGCCTGGGGTTAAGATCAACAGACAGAAGTTAAGGTTAAGTCTGCCCTGGCTTCTTCTGCTTAGGCTCCGGCTTGGGTTTAGGCTGTGGCGCAGCCTTGGGCTGAGGCTGGGGCCGCGGCTGTGGCTGAGCTTTGGGCTGAGGCTGCGGCCGGGGTTGCGGCTGAGCTTTGGGCTGAGGCTGCGGCCGGGGCTGCGGCTGAGCTTTGGGCTGCGGCTGGGGCCGGGGCTGCGGTTGAGCCTTAGGTTGAGGCTGCGGCTTGGGCTGCGGCTGAGCCTTAGGTTGCGGCTGCGGCTTGGGTTGCGGCTGTGCCTTAGGCTGGGGCTGCGGCTTGGGTTGCGGCTGCGCCTTAGGCTGCGGTTGAGCTTTGGGCTGCGGCTTCACCGTGGGCTGCGGCTTCGTATCCCGGGGCTGGGGCGGCGGGAACGGCTGAGCTGGGGTGCCCTTCTGGATCCTGTCCGTACCCGCGGGTTTTGCCGAAGGCGGCTGCTTGGGCAACTTGCCTGGCGGGGTTTTTACCTCTCCGGGCTTGCCGGTCACGCCAGGCTTCGTAGTCGTCGGTGGCTTCCCTTCGCCTGGCCTGGCCGTGGAGATGGGGGGTTTCACTTCTCCGGGCTTGCCGGTCACGCCGGGTTTAATACCGGGTTTCACGTCCCCAGGCTTGCCGGTAACTCCGGGTTTAATACCGGGCTTCACGTCCCCAGGCTTGTGGGTCGGCATACCGGGTTTCACTTCTCCAGGCTTGCCGGTAACTCCGGGTTTAATACCGGGCTTCACGTCCCCAGGCTTGTGGGTCGGCATACCGGGTTTCACTTCTCCAGGCTTGCCGGTAACTCCGGGTTTAA
>CAZUBT010000042.1:12654-29066 GCA_964618815.1 uncultured Desulfobacterales bacterium
CTCCGGGTTTAATACCGGGCTTCACGTCCCCAGGCTTATGGGTCGGCATACCGGGTTTCACTTCTCCAGGCTTGCCGGTAACTCCGGGTTTAATACCGGGCTTCACGTCCCCAGGCTTATGGGTCGGCATACCGGGCTTCACTTCCCCAGGCTTGCCGGTAATTCCGGGTTTCGTACCGGGTTTCAAGTCCCCAGGCTTGTGGGTGGGGGGCTTCATGGTGGACTTGGGAGGCAAAGCCGAGGCCGGACCCTTTTGGGGGTTTTTAAAACTAGCCGGCGTCGTCTTGGGAATCTGGGTCTTTAGGGGCCCCACGCCCTTGGGCGGCGGCAGCGCATTGGGTTTGTTCAAATTTGCCATCCCCTGTTGGGCGCTCACATGCTTGGGCGGCGGGAACGGCTTCTTGTCGATCAACTGCTTCGGGGTAATATCCCGGAGGTGAGGATGCTTGGCGAGCACATTGTGGGGCGCGTGGATATTATTGATGTTGTAGATGTTGGTGGTGTTGTTGATAATCGTAGTGTTGATGTTGGTAATGTTGATGTTGGTCACCCGGGAAATGAACACCGGCGACGGCCCGAAGGCGTATGCGCCGAACCCTAACCCGATCACCGGCGGGAAATAGGTGGGGGTGACATAGATGGGTATAAACTGCGTCTGGGGGAAGAACGTGGGCACAAAGGCCGGAGGCGCCAGACAGCCGCAGTTGTTATAAGAGTAACCGGGCGAGTAGGGTTGTCCGAACCCCGTCAGGAACGAGGCCGCCTGGGCAAAGACAAAGGAGGCCTCGGAAAGGGCATCCGTAACCGGGCTGCCGGGATAATAGGCGCCTGGAGGCGGCGCATACTGTGGCGGCGGCACATAATTGGGGGGCGGAACGGGCGCCCAACCCACGTAGGAGGAGTCCACCGGCGCGTCATCGGGGCTGGTCCGCCAGGTCACGGTGGAAGGATACCACGAGGACCCTGGGACCCAGACCCAGCCGTAATTGGGAGTGGGCATCCAGTTACCGTAATGGTAACAGGCCCAACCCCAAGGCTCCTGGGTCTCAAAGATGTAGCCCTGTTCAGTGGGGACCCAGCGGCCATTGGTGTAGGGCCGCCAATCCTGCTCCACCTGGGAGGGCATCCATACCGGCCCGTAGTTTTCATAATCCACCCACTGGCCGTACTGGGCCAGTTCCTCGTAGAACATGGCCACATCTTCCGTCCCCGCCTGAGCCGGGGAGAACCCCATCACCAGACTCAGGACCAAACCCAAGGCCAGGATGGTTCGAGAACTTTGACAAAAAAGCCTGCGTTTCATGTTTGCTCCTTAGATAAGAACTTTAAAAGGTTAAAATAATCCGACCATATTGCCTAAATCCTTGGGTGGAAACCTGCTAACTCCGATTATACCATCCTTCCATTTTACCAAAAAGTCAACAACCTTGTTAACTTCGAGTGGTCCCCCGGCCAAAACCTGGCAGGACCGGGACCTCCCGCCCCAGTTGGAATGGGGCGGGAGAAGTTCTATTTATGGGTTAGTCGGTTCAAATCGTTTCATAGTTTAACGGGGGCCCTCCTGCTGGCCTTTTTGTTGCTGCCCCTTCTGCTGGGGCCGGGTTTTAGGCCGGGCCTGCTGTCCGGGTTGGGCGTGCCCTTGAGCCGGCGCGGCCTTGGGGCCTATGGCCGGAGGCCGCCGGCTTTCTTTGCCCCCCCGGACCTCCGGGGTACGCCGCGGCTGCGCTTTTTCGGCTGCGGGCAGGCGTCCCTGGGCAGCCTCAGGCGCTTTCCCGGCTTTCACACCTTTGGATTGGGCCGCTTTCGGGCCTTCAGATTTCATCCCCCGAGACCCGGCCTGGGGCAGACTCTTGATCTCCCGGCTCATCTGCGGGGTAAGCTCGTGCGCGGCCTTGGGCGGCAAACCGCCGGCTGCCCGGCCCCGGGAAGTCATTTCCTTGGAAGCCTTGGGTATCTGGGCCGTCAGGCGCGGCGCGTCCTTGGGCAGGGCCGCAACGTTGGGCCTAGCCAGATTGGCCTGGGCCACTTTCACATCAGGGGCCTGTTTAGGAACCGGCAGGGACTTCCCATGGGCCAAGGCCTCGGGCACGATTTGGCGCAGACCCGCCCGGCGGTCCAGCACCCCTGCGGGGGGGACCACATTATGAATATGGTTAAGGCGCACATCTCTCACGACGTTATTGAAAGTCACCGTGTTAATCTGGGCGACCCGGGTGATCCAGGGGAACGGCGGTCCAAAGGCGAAGAACGCCCTGGGGTAGAAGGGATTCACGTAAAAATTGTTAAGAAACAAGGTGCGCCGGTAACAAACCGGCACAAAGGCCTGGGGCGCCAGACAGCCGCAGTTGTTATAGGAATACCCGGGCGCAAAAGGTTGACCGAACCCCAACAGAAAACTGGCGGCCCGGGCGAAGATAAAAAAGGGCGCGGTGAGCAGGTCCGCCGCGGGACGGCCCGGATAATAGCCCCCGGGGGGAGAATACTGCGGCGGCGGCACATAATTGGGGGGCGGCACCGGGGCCCAGCCCACATATTCTTCGCTGGTCCGCCAACTCACGGTATGGGGATACCAGGTGCGTCCCGGCGACCAGACCCAGCCGTAGTTTTGGGTGGGCATCCAGTTGCCGTAATGGTAAGTGGCCCAACTCCAAGGCTCCTGGGATTCAAACAGATAGCCTTGCTCGCTGGGAACCCAACGGCCGTTGGCGTAAGGTCGCCAGCCTTCCTCCACCTGGTTGGGAAACCATACCGGCCCGTGATTCTCATAATCCACCCACTGGCCGTACTGGGCCAGCTCGTCATGGAACATGGCCACATCTTCGGTGGAGGCCTGAACCGGCAAAGACAGTCCACTGACCAAAACCAGGGCTAACCCCAGGGTTGCAAGCACTCGGAGCTGATTGGGCAACGGCCTTAGTTTCATCTCTTTCTCCTTCTCGGAATAATCCTTTCATCCTATTAGACAGAGAGAGATTTGATAATATTAATAGGTCATATAAAGGTTTTTCACAAGGGCAAGTTCCGGAAACCCATGAATATTTTTGGGGGTAAGGGGAATGGGGGGAGAGGGGGTAGCGGGAGAGTTTTCTGTTTTCTGTTTTCGGTTTTCTGTATTATCGGAAAAATTAATCCCTTGGGCTTCAGGGTTAGGCGGATGGCGCGTAGGACGCGCCCTACATACCTTCCCCAACGGATTGGGGGACCGTGGAGATCTACTCCTTGCCGCTTCTTTAAAGAAAACCGAAAACTGACCCCTAACCCCTAACCACCAACCACCAACCGCTCACTGCTCACCGCTTACTGCTTACTGCTCACTGCTCACCGCTCACTGCTCACTGGTTACTGGTCACTGCTCACCGTCCCCTCTAAAATACTCCTTGGCCTCGCCCACGGTATAAAGGGAGCCGGTAACCACGATGCGATCGTCGGGGCCCGCCAGGGATCGAGCGCACCGGATCGCTTCGGCCACCCGGGGGACCATGAAGACCTCTACCCGGTAAGGCCGGGCCCGGGCCGCCAGGTCCCGGGGAGTGGCGGCCCGGAAATAGCGGGGCTGGGTAAAGATCACCGTCTGGGCCAGGGGCAAGAGCCGGGCCAGAACCGCGTCCACATCTTTATCCGCCATGATGCCCATGACCAGGATGGTCCGGCCGTTCTTGTGATGCCGACGCAAGGCCTGGGCCAGGGTCAGGGCGGCCGCGGGATTGTGAGCCCCATCCAGCAGCACCCGGGGGTCCTGGGCCACCTGCTCCAGACGCCCCGGCCACCGGGTCAGCTTCAGGCCCTCCCGGATGGCAGCTTCGGGAATGGTAAAGTCATCCCGGTTCAGCAGCTCCACCACCGCCAGGGCCACCGCGGCATTGGCGTACTGGTGCCGCCCCGGCAGGTTCACGTAGAGCTCGGATAATTGAGCGTCCAGACCCTGGTAAGAGAAGCGGCCGCGCCTTCCCCGAGCCTGAAAATCCACGCCGCCCAGGTACAGGGGCGCACTGAGTTCCCGGCAGCGGCGGCGGAACAGGTCCAGCACCACTTTTTGGCGGGCCATGGTGACCAGAGGCCGGCCGGGTTTGATGATCCCGGCCTTCTCCCCGGCAATGGCCGGCAGGGTCTCCCCCAGAAAATCCTGGTGATCCCGGGAAATGTTGGTGATTACGCTGACCCGGGGATCCACGATATTGGTGGCGTCCAGGCGGCCTCCCATGCCGGTTTCCAGGATAATGGGGTCCGCGCCTTCCTGGAAAAAGTACAGGAAGGCCATGGCGGTGGCGAACTCAAAGAACGTCGGAGGCTCGGCCTCGTCCACCGCGGCGCGCACTCCATTGATGAGCTCCAGGAGACGGTCCGGCGAAATATCCCGGTCTCCCAGGCGATAGCGCTCGGTGAAATCCATTAAATGGGGGGAAGTGAACAGCCCCACGGGATAGCCGCCCCGGGCAAGGATCGCGGACAACATGGCCGCCACCGACCCTTTGCCGTTGGTGCCGGCGATGTGAATGTAGCGGCCTTCCCGGTAGGGAACCTGAAGCCTGGCCAGCAGGTCCAGGGTGGAGGACAGGCCGAACTTGATGCCGTACTTCTGCAAATCAAATACCCAGGCCGTGGCCTGGGGCAGGTCAGGAAAGACCGTCATTCTCAACTCCTGTTAAAATTCCCGGTATTCGTGTCTCAACACGGTTTCCCCGTCAGGTTTGAACCGGATGATCAGGGTGCTCTTGGGGATTTTACCCTGCTTTTTAATCGGCACCTTCTTAACTTTTTTTTCTTCGTCCATGAAGAATTGAGAAGACTGGTATTGGGATTCCACTTCGTGTTTCCGCTCTGCCTTGGAGGAGGTAACCGGCGCGTCCTTATAGCTGGTGTACTTGAACACCGGGCCTTCCGGGGTGCGTTCCACTTCCTGAGGCTGGCCGAAGTACAGGAGGACCTCGTGCTTGGTGGTCACGCCGTCCTTGAGGCGCTCCACATAGCGGGGGTTGATGGTATCTCCGGTGATATCACGCCAGGCTCCCAAGAGCAGGGGGAGGACCAGAACCGCCAGAAACCAGGCCAGGGCTTTGAGGGTCTTGCTCATTTTTCTTTCACCTCCCGGGGAAGATGCATAAAATCCTGTTTTCTGTTTTCTGTTTTCGGTTTTCGGTTTTCTGTTTTCGGGTTTCGGGTTTCGGTTAAAGGACATGGGGTTATCAATAGATCAGCCATCCAGTGGGTAGCGGGTAAAACGATCCATGAGTTATTTCCCGCCCGGACGCCAAGGCGCCTAGGGATTATGGGTTCTTCAGGTTGTTACAGAAAACCGAAAACAGAAAACAGAAAACCGTTTTTTTCAACTGAGCAGCACCGCGATGATGCCGCTGAGAAAGATGGCGTCAAAGGTGCCGGCCCCGCCGATGGAGGCCACGGGCGCCCCCAACTGGCCGATCTTGCCCAGATTCAGGAGATCCGCGCCGATAATGATGCCCAGGGTGCTGGCGATGTAAGCGCTGGGGGCCCTAAGCTCCGGGGGGGCCAACAGATAAGCCCCCAGCACCGCCACCAGGGGCGGGACCAGGCCCGGCACGCCGATGCCCAAACCCTTCACCGGCCGGGCCAGGCGATTCACCACCAGGGTGACGCCGGCCACCATGATGGGCAGATAAAGGCCGAAGTCCATCCGGGTTAGGAGGTAGATGCACAGGATCACCGGGATCACGGCGCCGCCCACGTTCACCGCCAGCACCGTCTCCTGGGAGCGCACCACCCGGGGCGCTCGATAGCGCATGCCGTAATAAGAGACGATCCGGTCTCCCACCACCTCATGGCTCTGCATGGTATAAATGGGGATATTGATCATGCTGCCGATGAGGGTAAAGATGAGGAGCCAGAACATCGTGCCCGGAGGAATTCCCAGCTTGATAAAGGCCCCGCCGATGACCCCCAACAGCAAGAAGGGCAGCAGGACCAGGGCCAGGAAAAAGCCGACCAGCATCAGGAAAAAGATCAGGGGTGGGAAGATCATATTGATTTCTCTGCCTTGAAAAGTTTCTAGTTTCAAGTTTCAAGTTCGTGGGGCGGGCCTCCGTGCCCGCCAAAGTAGGGTGCGTCCTACGCACCATCAGTATTTGCCACTTTTCATGCTTTACGGCTGAACCAAAGGCTCATGAACGACTGTCCTGATAAGTTTCGTGTTTCGAGTTTCAAGTTTATTAGTGGAAAGCTTCTCCACCCAACAGGTCTGCCTGCTCCATAACGGTTTTGTTAACCGAAAACCGAAAACTTTCCCGGTCACTCCTCCATGCCGTAGGACCTGAGTTTCAGGTTTAGCTCTTCCAGGGAAATCCCCAGGATTTCCGCAGCCAGCCGCCGTTGGCCGGAAACTTTGGCTAAGGTCCGGCTGACGAGCCGGCGTTCCAGCTCCGGCAGCCCCGGTTCCAACTCCCCCTCCTCCGGGGGTCCGAAGCCGTATTGCTGCAGCCCGGGAGGCAGATCCTCCGGGGTCAGGGTGTCCCCGGCGCACATGATCACTCCCCGCTCCAGGGTATTTTCCAGTTCCCGGATGTTCCCCGGCCAGGGATAATGGCGGAAGGCCTGGACCACCTGGGGAGCCAGGGAAATCAGGGGCCGCTGATTCTTCTCGCAATAAACCTTGAGAAAATAGGCCGCCAGCTCCGGCAGGTCTTCCGGGCGTTCCCGCAGGGGCGGCAGGAGGATGGGGAACACATTGAGGCGATAGAACAGATCGTCCCGAAACCGGCCTTCCCGCACCATGGTTTCCAGGTCCCGGTTGGTGGCCGCGATGATGCGCACATCCACCTTCACCGGGCGGGTGCTTCCCAAGGGCTCGAATTCCAGGCTCTGGAGGACCCGGAGAATTTTGGCCTGGGTGGTGAGGCTCATCTCGGCGATCTCGTCCAGAACCAGGGTGCCATGGTGAGCCAGGAGAAACCGTCCTTCCTTGCGGCCCACGGCCCCGGAAAAGGCGCCCCGTTCATGGCCGAAGAGTTCGCTCTCCAGCAGCGGTTCCGGCAAGGCCGCGCAATTGACCACCACCAAGGGACCCCGGCTCCGGGGACTGTTCTTATGGATGGCCCAGGCGGCCACCTCTTTGCCGGTTCCCGTCTCACCCAACAGCAGGACCGTGGCTTCCGTGGGGGCGGCCAGCTTAAGGAGGCGGAGCACTTCCGCCATGGGGGCCGATACGCCCAGGATTCCGGGAAATTCAAAGCTCACCGGGGCTCCCCCTGAATTTCCAGGCCGTGGATCACCCCATGACAGCGACACGCGGTGGCAATCAAGATTTTACCTTCCATGGCGAGCAGTTGTTCGGCCAGATGCCGCAGGCTCCCGGGGGGATACCCCCCCACCCCCGGAGCCAGGGGCCGGCTGGGAACCACTAGAATCTGAAATCCTGGAATCTCCAGGGCGGCCAGCCGGTCGTACAGGGCCACACCCCGGCTCTCCCCGCTCACCGGGCATACCGTATCCGGTTCCGGGCAGTCATCGGGGCACAAGTGCCCGCAGCTGAGATAGAGTTCCCCCTGCCCCCCGCGATGGACCGTCAGGCCCGGAATTGCCGGGATTTCCGGAACCTCCAGGGTCTGCCGGATATCCCCCGCCGGTGGGCCTTGCCGGAGCCAGGCATAGGCCACGTGCACCGGAACCATGGGAATGAGCCAATCCCAGGGAGCTGGATCGCGCAAGTTTGCCGCTAAAAAAGTAATAACGTCCGCCTCCACCACTTGAAGACTTTCCATGGCCATTGCCCTGATGGCCGTCAGGGCCTGAGGGTCGCGATCCACCATTAGGAATCGGGCCCCGCGGTCCAGCCGGGCCAGGCGTTTCAAGGCCAGGCGCCCGAATTTTCCCGCCCCCAGGATTAGATAACCGGCCATAGGCCCTTGGTATGAAAAACCGTTTTCGGTTGAATTCCTCTGTGTCCTCCGTGCCTCTGTGGTCAATTTTTTCACCACAGTCGCGCATGAGCCGTTGGCTCTCTCCAAAAGCATGAAAAGGGGCGCGCTCCTAACTTTGAACCTTGAACTTTGAACTTTTCGTAACAGAGACCCAGAAAAAGGCCAGGGCTTCCCGGGCCTGAGCTTTAGCGGGGAAAAACCGCCACCACGGTGGGCAATTCAAAGAGTTTCAAGTCCAGGAGACTGCCCAGTTTGGTCTCCCACCCGGGGGGAGAAAAGAATTCGAAGTCTTTGGTTTTGATATATAGCTGGGCCTCGGTGCCCCCGTCCAGATTGAGGGCCACATCCACCTCAAAGGCGCTGTCTCTCAGGAGCCGGGCCAGATCATACAGGGTAAAAGAGCCGCTGTGGGTATTGAACACCAAAATATTGCCACCCCGGTCGGTGGCGATCACCGTGCGGTGCGCCAGCTTGTCGGTCTTGAGAACTCGGATGCGTTCCTTGGAGTCCAGCAGCAGGGGAAAAGATTGGACCCCCTGGGTCCAGGGCAATTTCTGGGGCTGGATGGGGGTGGCGGCCAGGTCCAGGATGGTGGCCCGGGGAAGGTCCGGGGAGACGCCCTTGGGTTCGGCCACGAACATGCCCCGCATCCGGGAATTGTTAGGCGGCCCCACCGCCTTGCCGTCGCTAATGACGAGCCCCACCGGGCTGCCGCCGGGACTGTAGTAACTGGCGTTAAAAACCACCGTGGCCTTTAATTCCTTCTGCCAGTCGGTGATTTGCTGGGGAGTATGGTGTAAGACCCGGAAGGCGTTGGCCCCGGGGTCGATCTTGACCACCGCCAGATCGCCCACGGCCTCTTCGTCCCGGAGGACGTCCACCAGGGCGAAATTAAGGCCCCGCCCCAGGTTCCGCCACTCCGGGGAGCTGTGGGTCAATTCTTCGGCCACCGCCATTACGGGCAGGCTCCCCAAAATCAGGACCAGGCACCAAAGTCGAATTATCCCGGTGGACACCGCCTCTCCTTGCAGACCGAAGCAATTTGGGATATTTTACCACGATAGGGAAAATTCGTCCATGTCTATCCGCCTAGCCGACTCTCATGCCCACCTGGACCTCCCGGAATTCCGAGACGATTGTCTTGCGGTCCTGGATCGGGCCCGCCAGGCCGGGGTAGCCCTGATCATCAATGTAGGCATCGGGGTGCGCAACTCCCGGCAGGCCCTGGAAACGGCCCGGGCTTTTCCCGGTGTCTTCGCCGCCATCGGGGTCCATCCCCATGGGGTGGGGTCCTTGAAAGACGCTGATCTGGACGCCTTGTCCCTCCTGGCCCAGGACCCCAAGGTGGTGGCCATCGGCGAGATCGGCCTGGATTTTTATCGCCGCCGGTCGCCGGAAGAGGTCCAGAAGGCCTGGTTTCGCCGCCAACTGGAATGGGCCGACTCCCTGGGCAAGCCGGTGGTGATCCACACCCGGGAGGCCACCGCCGCGACCCTGAGCATTCTGAGGGAGCGCCGGGCCCAGTTGCACGGCGGGGTGATGCACTGTTTCGGCGGCAGCTATGATGAGGCCCGGGCCTTCCTGGACCTGGGAATGCACCTTTCCTTTTCCGGCACCCTCACCTATCCCGCAGCTGGAGCCTTGCGGGAAGTGGCGAAAAAATTGCCCCTGGATCGCGTCCTGGTGGAGACGGACTGCCCCTACCTGCCGCCCCAGCCCTGGCGGGGCAAGCGCAACGAACCGGCCTATGTGGCGGCCACGGCCCGGCAATTGGCGGACTTGCACGGCTTATCCCTGGAAGAGATGGCCCTCCGGACCTGGCTGAATACGTTAGCGGCCTTCGATTTGGATGGAAAAGTGGAGGCGGGATAAGGGCCAGAGGGGAAGCGGAGACCCGGAGACGGGGGGATGGGGGGATGGGGGGATGGGGAGAAACGGAGAAGCGGAGATGGGGGAAGCGTGGAAAAGGGCAGGGATTAGGGTTCTATCAAATGTTGGGTGCGTCTTACGCGCCATTTCTTCTGCACACCGCAAAAATAATGGATGGGCGCGGCAAAAGATCAATAACCCTTAAGGCTTGGCGTGCATGCTGAATTCATCTAGGGCGGCCCGCGGCCGACGTATTTTGGCTGTAAGCTGATAGCTGAAAGCTGACTGGAAACGAGAAACCGCCTGATGAACCCCATCGCCCGGAACCTGGAAGCCGTAAAGCAACGCCTTGAGGCCGCGGCCCGCCGGGCCGGCCGGGACCCCGGCGAGGCGCGCCTCATTGCCGTGAGCAAGACGGTGGGGGTGGAACTTATCCGGGAAGCCGTAGCCGCGGGCCACCGGCTCTTCGGGGAGAATTACCTGCAAGAGGCCCAAGACAAGATCGCGGCCCTGGGACCCGGGGTGAGCTGGCACTTTGTGGGCCATCTTCAGTCCCGCAAGGCCAAGGCGGTGGTGGAGCTCTTTGACCTGATCCATTCCGTGGACCGCCTCAATCTGGCCCAGGCCCTGGAGAAGGCCGCGGCCCAGGTGGGCAAAATCCAGGAGATTCTCATCCAGGTAAATTTGGCCGGCGAGGCTTCCAAATCCGGGGCCGCACCCGAGGCCACGCCGGAGTTGCTCCGGGAAATCGCCGGGCTGCCCCACCTTAAGGTGGCGGGGTTGATGACCATGCCTCCCTGGTTTGATGAGCCGGAACGGGTGCGCCCCTATTTCCGGGCCTTGCGGGAACTCAGGGACCGCCTCCGGGAGCAGTGCATCGTGGACAGCCCTTTAACCGAACTTTCCATGGGCATGTCCGGGGATTATGAGGTGGCCGTGGAAGAAGGTGCCACCTTGGTGCGGGTGGGAACGGGCATCTTCGGAACCCGGAAGAATTAAACGCAGATGCACGCAGATAACGTATGGTGCGCACCGCGCACCGACTCTTTCTTCTTGATGGTCCTATTTCTTTTTACAGTTTACAGTTGTTCATGAGCCTTCGGCATATCCATGAATCATGAAAAGCTGCACCGGTCGCCCACAGGTGTTTGAACAGCCGGGGGCGGCTATTCCACATTTTTCCTCTTGAGGGGAGAAGCTTTCCACCAAGGAACTCGAAACTCAAAACATTTCTGAGCAATCCGTCATGAGTTGTTTGGCTCACCCGTAAACCATGAAAAGCTTCCGCTGATAGTTGCTCTCATGAACCCAACCTTGAACCTTGAACTTTGAACCTTGAACCTTGATTTTTTTTGAACCGATGGCAGATAAACCACCCTACCCTCCCGGCGCCAAAATCGGCCTCACCACCACCATTCCGGTGGAGGTGGTTCTGGCTGCTGGCCTAATCCCCGTTGACCTGAACAACCTGTTCATCTCCGCGCCCGAGGCCCTCGCCTGGGTAAGCGACGCGGAGGCCGCGGGTTTCCCCCGGACCATCTGCGCCTGGGTCAAAGGCATCCACACCGCGCTTAGTCGCCATCCGGAGATTGCCGCGGTCATCGTGGCCTGCCAGGGGGACTGCTCTTATACCCAGGCCCTGGGCGAAATCCTGGAGGCCCAGGCGCGGGAAGTGATTTATTTCAAATTCCCCTATCCGCCTGACCGGGAACTGCTGCGCCGGGAAATTGCCGGGTTTACGGCCCGCCTGGGCGCCGAACCGGAGGAAGTGGTACGGATTATGGAGTCCCTTAAGCCCTTACGCCGGGATTTGCGGGAGTTGGACCGCCTCACCTGGGAGACCGGCCGGGTGACGGGCCGGGAGAATTTTCAGTATCTCATCGCCAGCTCCGATTTCGCCGCGGATGTGGAGGGATATGCCCGGCAGGTGCGGGATTTTCTCCAGGAGGCCCGGCAGCGGCAGCCCGGCCCCCCCGGGATCCGCTTGGGGTTGGCGGGCATCCCCCCCATCTTCACGGGCCTCTGGGACTATCTGGAGGAGTTGGAGGCCCGGGTGGTCTTTAACGAAATTCCCCGGCAGTTCAGCATGCCTTACCCGGACCTGGACCTGGCGGACCAATATCTGCGCTACACTTACCCTTATGACATTTTCGGACGTTTGGCGGACCTGGAGGAAGCCGTCCGCACCCGACGCCTGGACGGGCTGATCCATTATACCCAGAGTTTCTGCTTCCGGCAGATGTTCGACCAGACCCTCCGGGAGCGGCTGAACCTCCCCATTCTGACCATCGAAGGGGACCGGCCCACCCCCCTGGACGTGCGCACCCGCATGCGCCTGGAGGCCTTTGTGGATGTGCTTCGGCCATGAAAGACCGGTTTTCTGTTTTCTGTTTTCTGTTTTCTGTATTTAGGAGAGTGGAATTTTTTTAGACTTTAATGGCAACTCACATGAAGAACTCAGGAAATCAGGAAATGCCAGCCAGCGCCTTCTCCTTTAACAGAAAACAGAAAACCGAAAACAGAAATCCCTCCTCTTGCGGTTTGGATTTCGGCAGCCGTTTCGTCAAGCTGGTTTATGCCGGAAACTGCCGCAGCTTTCGGCGCCGCAAGGTGGACACCCTCACCTTTTACCGAGATTATCTGGGGCGCCGGGGAGACCGGCTCGTTCCGGACTGGGAGCGCCTAAGATTGGCTCCCCCGGAGCGCTTAGTGGTCACCGGCTACGGTAAGGACCTGCTCAAAGAGCACTTTCCCACGATTACCGAGATCCGGGCCCATTTTTTAGGAGCCCGGCATCAGACGGGATTGGAGCATTTCATCCTGCTGGAGATGGGGGGCCAGGACACCAAGGTCCTCTATATCCGGGAGGGCCGGGTCTTCGATTTTCTCACCAATGACCGGTGCGCCGCGGGCACCGGTCGTTATTTGGAAAACATGGCCCGTTTTCTCAAAATCCCGCTGCCCCGGTTTGCCGCGGCCTGGGAGGAACCGGTGGAGATTTCCCACACCTGCGCCATCTTTGGGGAAAGCGAACTCATCGGCTATCTCCTGAAGGGCACGCCCCCGGCCCGCATCGCCGCGGGGGTCAACGCGTCGGTGGCCCGCTGGGCCCGGATGCTGGTTAAACGCTACCCCTGCTCCACCCTGGTATTCGCGGGCGGCGTGGCCCGGAACCTGGCGGTGGTGCGGCTGCTGAAAGAATATAGCGGGCTCCGGGTGGTGGTGCCGCCCCATCCCCAATTCAACGGCGCCCTGGGGTGTTGCTTGGAGGCCCAGGCGCAAGGCGGGAGGGGCCATGACCGCCTGGGGTCCTGATCATCCCCTGTGGTCCGCGGTATGCGGCTTCCTGGGTTCGCCGGGCGGGACCTCGGAGGACATCCGCCTGGAGCCGCTGCCTTCCACCCGCCAGGTTTACCGTTTTACCTGCCGGGAGGGCGGGCCGGGGGTGGTGGGCAAGTTGTTCGCGGCTTATCCTCCCCAGTCCCCCTTAGACCGGGGCCTGGTCCGGGAATATGCCAATTATCTCTGGACCGCCAAGCTGGGGCTCGGCCACGTCGCCGCGGCGCTTCCCAGGTTGCTGGGCCGCAGTCCCCGCATCGGGTTGGGCCTGCTGGTGGAGGATATTCCCGGCCCGGACCTGGACCATCTCATTATGAGGGCTTGCGGCGCGGGAGAAATGGACCGCCTCCACGGCGCGCTGGAAAATCTGGCGGGGCTCCTGGCCCGGTGGCATAGCCGGCCCCTTACGAAACATACGGAATATCCGGGGACCCCGAAATCCCCGGCAGCTTCGGCAGAAGCCCTGGATTACTTCGATAAGGTGGCGGGCCAACTGAAGGCCCTGGGATTTTTGGCCCCTGAGGACGAAGAATTCCTGATGGAAGCAAGAAACACCTGGGAGGAGCGGCTCCCTAAATTTCCCGACCGCCGGGTATTGGTGCACGGCGACGCCACGCCCACCAACTTCCTCTTTCCCGACGGCCGGGTGGTGGCCCTGGACCTGGAACGCCTGCGCCTGGCGGACCGCCTCTGGGACCTCTCCTGGGTGGCGGGGGAGTTGAAGCACGCCTGGGGCTGGCGCCGGGGAGACTGGCAGGGCAGCGAAGCCCCCATCCGCGGCTTCTTCCGGGCCTATCTGTCGGCCTTGCCGGGGAATGGAGCATTGGAGGAACGCCTTCATTTTCTCAACCCCTTTTACATGGCCCTGGCGGAGTTGCGCATTGCCCGGAACGGTTATCTGGCGGCGGATTACCGGCGGGAATTGATAGCCGAAGCCCGGCGCTGCCTGGCCGGCGGCAGCGGTTCATGAGCCTTGGGCACAGCCGGTAATGCCGGTAATGCCGGTTTTCTGTTTTCTGTTTTCTGTTTTCTGTAAAAAAAAAGGAAGTGTTAACCTGAAATATACTACTCGGAGCATTAATTGTGTTGCATCGGTTATGGGCAACGTAGGGGCGGGTTTTAAACCCGCCCCTACATCAACGCAACATATTTTATGCTCTGAGTAGTATAAGAATAACTTGTTGAGTGACTAAATCCTGGTTCCCAAGCTCCTGCTCCGAAAAGTTTTGAGTTTCGAGTTTCAAGTTTCAAGTTCGTGGGGCGGGCTCCCGTGCCCGCCAAAGTAGGGTGCGTTCCACGCACCATCAGTATTTGCCACTTTTCATGATTTACGGGTGAGCCAAAGGTTCATGAGAACAGCTTGGGAACCCCCTTATCTGCCAAGCTCCCACTTGGCGAGATAATTCATGGTATTTTAAGAAGTTGAATATAAATCAAGTTTCGCACCTATCTTTCCCCCAAAGCCCCTTTGGGTTCTGGGGTGGTGGCCGGAATTAGGCGAAAAAGGTTGGCCAGGGTAATGAAAATGTAGAACAGCCGCCCCCGGCTGTTATTTGGTGGCACAGGCTTTCCAGCCTGTGCATGAGCAGGCGAGGGCGCCTACTCCACATTTTTCGGGTTTCACCGACGAAATGCCGAATGGCCTTTGCCATTGCCGATATCCAAGGTTCTATCGGGTACGAATCTTGACCACATTAGATATGTTTCCGGATGAAAACGAATTATTAGGGAATTAAGCATGGTGTCCCCGTAATTCACTTTCCAGGGCAGTTCCTCATGAGCCGTTGGCTCACCCGTAAATTATGAAAAGGTGTTTGGCTCAGTCGGAAGGCACGCTCCATTCTTTGAACCTTGAACCTTGAACTTTGAACTTTGAACTTTTCGGAACAGGAGGTTTTAGCCCATGAAGACGGTGTTGATCATTGCCGGCTCCGACCCGGGCGCGGGCGCGGGCCTCCAGCAAGACCTGAAGGTGGCCACCCTCCTGGGAACCTACGGCCTCACGGTGGTCACCGCGCTGACGGTGCAGAATAGCCGGGGCGTGGCTTCGGTCCATCCCGCGGCCCCGGAGGTGGTGGCCGCGCAGCTGGACGCGGTGCTGCAAGATTTTCCCGTGGACGCGGTGAAGATCGGCATGTTGGCCACTGCCGCGATTGCCGACACTGTGGCCGGACGCCTCAAGAAACTGGAGCAGGTCCCCATTATCCTGGACCCGGTCCTGGCCGCGGGAAACGGCTTCCCCCTCCTGGAGGATGCCGGCGTACCCATCATGGTCCGGGAGCTGTTTCCGTTCACCACCCTCCTGACCCCCAACGCCACCGAGGCCGCGCGTCTCACCGGCCTCACCGTGGAGACCCCGGAGCAACTGGAGGACGCGGCCCGGCGGCTCCAGGCCCTGGGGCCGCGCTGGGTGCTGGCCAAAGGCGGCCACCTGCCCGGGGACCCCGTGGATATTCTCACGGACGGCAAGAACACTTACCGCCTCCCGGGGACCCGGCTAAACACCCCCCACAATCACGGCTCCGGCTGCCTCCTGGCTACGGCCTGCGCCGCGCACCTGGCCCGGGGCCGGTCCGTGCCGGAGGCGGTGAACCGGGGCCGGTCCCTGGTGGTCCAGGCCCTGCGGTGGGGGCTGCCTTTGGGGAAGGGAACCGGGCCGGTAAATCCTTATGCCCCCTTTGCCCGGGACCTGGAGCGGTACACGGCGCTGGAGGCGCTGGCCGCGGCCGCGGCCCGGCTGCAGCAGGAGGACATCTCGCCTTTGATCCCGGAGGTCATGACCAACCTGGGGTATGCAACTCTTTACCCCGAAGGCCCGCAGGATGTGGCCGCGTTTCCCGGACGGCTGCTCAAGTCCCCCCAGGGGGTGATCATCCCGGTTGCGCCCGCGTTCGGGGCCTCCCGGCATATTGCCGCGGTCATCCTCGCAGCCGTGCAGACCCATCCGAAACTGCGGGCCGCCATGAATATCCGGTTCATTGAGGAAATTGATAAACTGGCCCCGCTCCTGCACCTCCGGGCAGCCTCCTTTGACCTTACTCAGGAACCGCCGGAAATCCAGGAGATAGGCGAGGCCCCGGCATGGGAACCGGCCTTGCGGCTCAAAGCCGGAGAACTTCCTCCCGATCTGATTTACCACCGGGGCGGATGGGCCAGGGAACCAATGATCCTCATCCTGGGGGAAAGCCCCATGGCCGTAGCCGAAAAGGCCCTGGCCCTGAAAAACGCCCTGACGGCGGCGGGGAAGAGCGTTTAGCTGGTAGCTGTATTGACATTAGCCATTAACATACATTAATATGCTTGGTGAAGGAGGGG
>CAZUBT010000043.1:0-5924 GCA_964618815.1 uncultured Desulfobacterales bacterium
AAATAGCAGTTTGACTTTTTACCAGGCCATCAACTTTGAACTTTGAACTTTTCAGCCCAGGGTTCTTAATTAATGGACAGTTAGCGGTAAAATAATCAGGAGGCGTTTAACATGCCCAGCAAAGCCTTAAAATTTCTGGCCGGTTCCTTGTTCCTGGCGCTGGCCCTGGCCGGTTTCTTAGGGGTAAGTTCCGCCCAGATCGCGCCCACGGAAGAGTTTCTGCAATGGGGGCGGTCGGGACAATGGGGACAATGGGGACCGTATAGCGACAGTTTGCAATTAAACCGGGAATCTGCGGTGGCCCGGCACAATTACTGCCCCACCGGCGGCTGTGTCCTCCGGGTGGACGGCATCTCCGTGGAGCCCAGCCGGGCCCGCCGGGGCGATACGCTCAGGTTGCGCACCACCTACACCCTCCTCACTCCCGAGGGGATACCCATCCCCATAACCTTTACCCGGGAAATCTTCTTCCAGGGAAAATCCCTGGGCCGGACCAAGGATATCGACGCCCGCAATCCCAATGGCACCTTTAACCGGGACATCAATTTCACTCTACCCCCCAATTCTCCCCCGGGGGAATATTCCATAGTAACCAAGGTGGCCACCGGCTACGGCGAGGACATGAAAACCGCTCAGTTCCTGGTGGTGCAATAGGGTAGGATAGCAGTGAGCAGTGAGCAGTAAGCAGTAAGCAGTGATCAGTGATCAGTAGGCTCTTAGCTCTTGTCTTCAGGTTTAAGTCCCACAGGGCAAAACCTGACCGCCAATGCCGGGTTGAGACCTCGGTAAGAGTGATTTGAGGAGAGGGCCGAGGGAAAAAGATTTACCGCCAAGACACCAAGTACACAAAGGTTCACCAAGAAAAACTTTAATTGAAGCCCGAGGGGAAGCCTCCGAGCATAAAAAATAGTTTCTTTGTGTACCTTGGTGACCTTTGCGCCTTGGTGTCCATGAAAATGGCAAGAATCGAATTGCCTTATATTAGGGCGACCCGCCGGGTCGCCCCTACGAAGACTTTCTTTTGATAAGGTTTTTACCGAAAACCGAAAACCCTTTTCACATGCCCAGGGACATCAATTACCTCCGCGTCTCCATCACCGACCGCTGCAACCTCCGGTGCTTTTACTGCACCCATTGGAGCGGTTGGGAAAAGCTGCCGGCTCCCGAAATTCTCCGCTATGAGGAACTGCTGCGCCTGGGGGCAGTGGCCGCGTCCGTGGGGATTCGCAAGGTCCGGGTCACCGGCGGCGAGCCCCTGGTGCGCCGGGATGTGGTGGAGTTCATCCGGGCCTTGCACCAGATCCCGGGGCTGAACAAGATTTGCCTCACCAGCAACGGGGTGCGCCTGGCGGATATGGCCCCGGACCTCTACGCCACCGGGTTGCGCCATATCAATCTCAGCCTGGACACCCTGCGTCGGGACCGCTACCGGGAGCTCACCGGCGGCGACCATCTCCCGGAGGTCCTATCGGGCCTGGAGCGGGCCGCGGCCCTGGGTTTTCATCCCCTGAAGATCAACTGCGTGGTCTTAAAAGGCATCAATGACGATGAACTTCCGGATTTTGTCCGCCTGGCCCGGGAACACCCCTATCAGGTGCGGTTCATTGAGTTTATGCCCGCGGTGTCCCAGGAGCGGTGGCAGCGCCATTTTCTGCCCGTGGAGGAGTTGCGCCGGAGATTGGCGGAGTTGGGCCCCGGGACCCCGGTGCGCCGGGGGAGCGCCGCGGGGCCGGCGCAGATCTTCCGCTTCCCGGGCTTTCGGGGGGAACTGGGGTTTATCAGCACAGTCAGCGAACATCATTGTCCCACCTGCAACCGCCTCCGCCTTACCGCGGCGGGCCGCCTGCGCCCCTGCCTGTTTGCCCCGCCGGAACTGGACCTCAAAGGTCCCCTGCGCCAGGGCGCCACGGACGAGGAGTTAGGCGAACTCTTTCGGAGAGCCATGCGGCAAAAGCTGGCGGATAACGGCCGGGGTGGAAATTATCTGCTGCCGGGCCGGGCCATGGTGAGTATCGGCGGCTGATCCGCCCCCTCCGGTTAACATCATCTTTTCATAATGGTCAAAGAGTATTATACTGGATCACTTGTATGAAGCAGGTTTTTGGTAAAAATCTGATGAACCTGTAATGCCTTTCCGGCCTTTGCGGCTTGGCGTGGAATAATTAACCTCATGCAAAGACGCTAAGGCGCAAGGGTTTAAAAGAACAGCCGGGGGCGGCTGTTCCACATTGTTTCTTTGAGGTCTTTGCGTCTTTGCGCCTTTGCGTGAGACATTTTCATTTTTCGGTCTGTCCGTAAGCAAATGACCGTTGGTCTGCCAGCCACGATTTAGTTAAGGAGCGGCAATTCAATGAAGTTGAGCATCGTGATTCCGGTTTACAATGAGAAAGATACCCTGGAGGAAGTCTTCCGCCGGGTCCAGGAAACCCCCTACGACAAAGAGATCATCGCGGTGGACGACGCTTCCACCGACGGCTCCAGGGAGATTCTGGCCGGGCTGGCGAGCCGGTACGACAATGTCAGGGCCTTCTATCACGACAAAAACCAGGGAAAGGGCGCGGCCCTGCGCACCGGGTTCGCCCAGGTGGCCGGGGACGTGGTCATCATCCAGGACGCGGACCTGGAATACACCCCCGAGGATTACCCCGCTTTGCTGGAGCCCATCCAGCGGGGCCTGGCGGACGTGGTGTACGGCAGCCGCCTCCTGGGCGCCCGCCCCCATCGGGTCCTGTTCTTCTGGCACTACATGGGCAATAAGGCGGTCACCACCCTGTCCAATATGTTCACCAACCTGAATCTTTCGGACATGGAGGTGGGATACAAGGTCTTCAAGGCGGAGGTGCTCAAAAAAATCAGGATCAAGTCTGAACGCTTCGGGGTGGAGCCGGAACTCACCGCCAAGGTCGCCAAGCAGCGGGTCCGCATCTACGAGGTGCCCATCTCCTACCATGGCCGGGACTATGCCCACGGCAAGAAGATCACCTGGCGAGACGGCATCGCCGCGATTTTCCACATCGTCCGGTTCAACCTGTTTGATTAAATATGGGGGAAAGGGACAGTAGGATAAGAAGGGGAAAAGGACAAAAGGACAAAAGTGGAAAAGGGTAAAGGGAGAAACTTTGGTTTGCTCTCCCCCTTATTCTCGTTTCCAAGCTCAGCTTGGGAACCAGAAAAAATCCCCAGCTTTCTTTTGTTCACCCCTTTCGCCGTTTTGCCCTTTCCCCTCTTCCCTTGATTCCACCTAACACCCATGAGTCGCTCTTTTAGCTGGAAAGCCTGGATCATCCGCTTCCTCCTCCTGGCCTGGGGGGTGCAGGTCCTGTGGCTCGTCTGGTATTTCGCTTCGGATGTCCGGGAAATGGCTTGGAGGGTGGCCCAAGGGCAGGTGGGCGGGGCAGTGCGCCAGGAAGACTCCTTCTACCTCTGGGTGCAAACCCTGGCCGCGGCCATACCGGCAGACGCCACCTATCTTTTCCTGGACGATTACCAAGCCGGGAAGGAGATTGAAGCCCGCTACCATCTTAGTCCCCGGCGCCACGTCCTCCTGGCTCCCGACATTCCCCCCAGCTTCCTGTTCTTCGCGGCCCGCCAGGAAGAAGCCTCCTACCTGATCATCCGGGGGGAGAAACCTCTGGGGCCTGGGGCCCGGGCGGCCCTGGAAGGTTCAGCCTTTTCACAGCTCAAAATACCCGGCCCGGGGCTAATTTTTCGGGTGGACAACAGCCGCCTCTTGGGGGAGTTTTATGATTGAGCCGGCCCTTAGCCTGCTTCGCCTGGCCCTGGGGTTGGGAGCCGTCTTCGTCCTGGGCTATGGTTTCCTGGCGCTTTTCCTGCCCGGGCTGCGGGAGTTCACCCTGGGGGAGCGGGCCGCGCTGAGCTTCGGGGTGGGGGCGCTGCTTGTCAGCCTTTGGATGCTGGCCCTGGCCTGGGTGGGCCTGCCTTTTGGGCTCCCCTGGATTTTGGGGCCGCTTCTGGTATTGGCGGGAGCTGGACTGGTGGGACGGTTTTCTGTTTTCTGTTTTCGGTTTTCTGTAAATAAGAAAAGCCTCTCTCAGGGGGTTGAATCTGAACGTCTCAGTTCTCGAGAGGTTTCTCTTGAAGAGAATGAAAGCACCAAGCCCCTCCACAGAAAACAGAAAACCGAAAACAGAAAACTCGACTCTTGGGAGTGGCTGTTTGTCACCCTCCTGGCCGCGCTCTTCCTCTTCGCCACCCTTCGGGCTATGCTCTATCCCATGTGGGCCTGGGACGAAATCGCCACCTGGGGCTGCAAGGCCCGGGTGTTCTATGGGGCCCGCACCCTGGATTTTAGCTGCATCGAGGCCCACAACTATTATCCCAACCTCCTCCCCCTGCTGCTGACCTATCTTTATCTCTGCCTGGGGCAGGCCAGCGATCACCTGGTGAAGGCGGTGTTTCCCCTATGGGGGGCGCTGCTGCTGACCCTGCTCTTTTCGCTGCTCCGCCGGATGGGTCTGACCCGACGCCTGGCCCTGGGGACCACCGTGTTTTTGGCGTTCAACGGCACGATCTTCATCGACCACCTTTACATTGCTTACGCCGACCTGGCCCTGGCCTTTTACACCTTGGGGGCCGCGGGCTTCCTTTACCTTTGGCTTTCCGGCCCGGCGCCTCGGGGCAGCCTGACGCTGGTGGCCTGCTTTGGCGCGGGCATGGCCTGGTGCAAGTACGAAGGCCCGCCCCTGGCGGCTACCATTATCCTGGCCGGGGCTCTGACTCTTCTATGGCTCAGGCCCTTAGGGTGGGGGCGCCGCATGTTAAACCTGACCTGGCCGGTGGCGGGATTGCTGGCGGGCCTTCTCCCCTGGCGGCTTTATGCGATTTACCACCAAATCGAGGTCGGCTCCGACCACGTCCATAGTTTTTATCCCCACCAGATGTCCCAGGCCGTCAGCTTCCTGTTATCGGAGTTGGCAAATCCCTTTTACTTCGGGGTCCTGTGGCCGGCGGTGCTGTTGGCCCTGATCCTTACGGGGCGTCGCCTCTGGCGGGGTCCGGTTTTTTTCCTGGCTCTGTTCCTGGCAGGCAACCTCCTGGCCATCCTCCTGGCCTACGCTTTGGCCCCCACCTCCGCGGCGGAATTTGTCCAATACGTGCGGGCCACCATGGACCGCTTACTGCTGCACATCACCCCGGTGGCGGCCTTGCTGGTGGGGGAGGGGTTGAAAGAGTTGCCTGTTTTCAGTTCTCGGTTCTCGGCCGATCTGCAACGTAAGTTAACCGGCATTGAAAAAACCGAAATGCATCTGGACAGCAACGGCGAAAAACTCATAACGTAAAAAAATGATAATTAATTCGGTCATCTAATTTATTGGACGTAACAACCTCAAGAAAGATGTTCTCATTTTTTATATTTTCATCCATTGCTTATAATCCTATTACTATCTGATTCCAGCTATTTTATTAGCTGCTTCGATCCCTGCTGTTAAGGCCCTTTTATTCAATTCCTCCGTCCCCTTGGGGACCCGAGCCAGGACCGCGGCTTCCAGGCTGGATAGGGATACCGCGTCGGTCAAGGCCGCCAAGGCCCCCAGGGCCACGATGTTGGCCGCCATTTCCCGCCCCAATTGCTCCCGGGCCAGGCGGGTGAAGGGGATGGCAATGACAATGCCCGGGGGGACTTCATTAACGAAGGTGGAGTCCACCACCAGCAGGCCGCCGGGCTTCAGGTCATGGTAATAGGTGTCCAGGGACTTCTGGTTCATGGCCAACAGGGCATCGGGACGGATGGCCTTGGGATAGTCGATTTCAGCGTCGCTGATGACCACCTCGGCCTTGGAGGTCCCGCCCCGGGCCGCGGGGCCGTAGGATTGCGTCTGGCAGACATACTTGCCGTCATAGATGCCCGCGGCCTCGGCCAGGATGACGCCCGCCAGGATCAAACCCTGCCCGCCGGAGCCGGC
>CAZUBT010000043.1:6024-28146 GCA_964618815.1 uncultured Desulfobacterales bacterium
TCCCTTGGTGTTCTTTGTGCCTTTGTGGTGATATATTTTTCATTTCTCCCCGCCCAGCGCTGCCTTGGCCGCGTCTCGGATGACGCCGGCCAGGATCAAACCCTGCCCGCCGGAGCCGGCTAAGCGGATTTCGTAGCGTTGTGCCATGACTCTCCTAATATTTCACCACCAAGGCACCAAGGACACAAAGGTTCACAAAGGGATAATTATTGGTGTCCCTTGGTGTTCTTTGTGCCTTTGTGGTGATATATTTTTCATTTCTCCCCGCCCCGCGCTGCCTTGGCCGCGTCTCGGATGCGGCGGTATTCCTGGGTATAGATGGGCAGGTCCCGGTCCACCAGGACGCCGATGGTGATTTTGTCTTTAAGTTCCTCTTTGCTCATGGTCTTGGCCTTGTCCACCCGCACAGCCATATCCTTTTGGCGCTGCATCATTTCCACCGGGCCGCCTAACTGGTTTTTCAGGCCGAACTGGGTGTGGCAGTGGCTGATGACTTCCACCACGGAGAAGCCCCGTTTGCGTATGGCCTGTTCCATGAGCTGGTCCAAAAGCGTGGCGTGATACACCGTGCCCCGGCCCACCATGGCGGCCCCGGCGGTGACGGCCAGCTCCGCGATGGAGAAGGGATGCTCGATGTGCCCGTAAAGGGAGGTGGTGGTGCGGGCCGCATAAGGCGTGGTGGGGGAGTATTGGCCGCCGGTCATGCCGTAGATGTTGTTGTTGATGATGATGGCTGTGAGGTTCAGGTTGCGCCGGGCCGCGTGGATAAAGTGGTTGCCGCCGATGGCGGTGGCGTCGCCGTCCCCCATGACCACGATGACCTGGAGCTTGGGGTTGGCCAATTTAACCCCGGTGGCGAAGGTCAAGGCCCGGCCGTGGGTGGTGTGCAGGGTGTTGAAGTCCACGTACACGCTCATGCGCCCGGAGCAGCCGATGCCCGACACCATGACGATTTCGTCCTTGGTGAAGCCGGTGCGGTCGATGGCCCTGATCATGGCGCCCAGGACGATGCCGTTGCCGCACCCCGGACACCAGACATGGGGGAACTTCTTCTCGTGGCGCAGGTATTTGTAGATGAGTTGGGTGACTTCTTCGGCCATGGCTTAGTTTCCGGTTTCCGGTTTTCGGTCTTCGGTTTTCGGTGGGGCGGGCCTCCGTGCCCGCCGACCTTATTTAGGGCGGGCATTGCCCGCCAATATCCTTAGCCGCGGATACACGCCGATGGACGCGGATTAAAACAGATGAAATTATCCTCGTTCCCAAGCTCCGGCTTGGGAACGCACCATATTTATCCAAGCTCCAGCTTGGATTCCTTTTCCCCTATTCCCCGGCCCTGACTGGTAAACGACAAGGTTAATCCTCTATTTGAATATTACGCCCAACTGTGATTGGGGTCCGGCAGGAAAACGATGAAGTCCGACTCCGAGGTCTGCACCCGAACCAGCCAGCCACCGGGGACTTTAGCCCGGTAAAACCCCCGCTGCTTGGCAAGCCAACCGATGCCTTCTTGTTTGATTTCCTCCCAGACTAACGTGGCCATGGCCGTTTTTCCCTTAGCAACCCGCCGGGGGCGCGATGCTCCCCATTAAATCTTTAGACTGTGACACATTGGATTTGAGCCTCCTGCATCACCTGCTCCCGGAAGTAAAGACTCAGTTCCATAGGGCGGGCCGCGCCCGCCGGTTTTCTGACCCATCGGCGGCAAAGGGCCGCCCTATCTTGTTATATTTTCACCAACCTCTCCAAAATCTCCCCCGGCGTAATCAAACCCCCATCTATCCGATTCAAGGTCTCAATCCGCGTCATGCCCTGATTCACCTGCTTCACTTCCCGGCTGATCTGGCCCATGTTCATTTCCGGGACCAGGACGGCTCGGACTCTTTTTAGGTGCGGTTCAATCAATGGCCGGGGGAAGGGCCATAGGGTGACGAGTTTTAATAAGCCCGCCTTGATGCCCCGGTCCCGGGCCTCCCGGACCGCCCGTTTGGCGGAGCGGGCCACGGACCCGTACGCGATGACCAGGACTTCCGCGTCCTCGGTGAGTTCCTCTTCCACCATCATGATGTCGGAAAAGTGCTGATTGATTTTCCTGAACAACCGATTCAAGAAGGGGACGATCTCGTCGGGCCGCTCCGTGGGGAAGCCCCGGACGTCGTGGATGAGGCCGGTGACGTGGTACCGGTAGCCGTCTCCGAAGATGCCCATGGGGGGCACGCCCGCGGCGGTGTCTTCGTAAGGAATGTACCAGTCGGGAGGCACGTCGGGCCGCACCCGGTCCACCACTTCGATGTCCTCCGGCGGCGGCAGGATGACCTTCTCCCGGGTGTGCCCCACCACTTCGTCGGACAGGAGGATGACCGGGGTGCGGTATTTCTCCGACAGGTTGAAGGCCTTGATAGTCAAGTGGAAGCAATCCATGGTGGTCGCGGGGGCCAAGACGATGATGGGGTGGTCGCCGTGGGTGCCCCAGCGGGCCTGCATGACGTCCCCCTGGCTCACCATGGTGGGCAGTCCGGTGCTGGGGCCGCCCCGCATGACATTGACGATGACGCAGGGGACTTCCGCGATGACCCCGAAGCCCAGGTTTTCCTGGATTAGGGAGAAACCGGGGCCGCTGGTGGCGGTCATGGATTTGACCCCGGCCAACGACGCGCCGATGATGGCCCCCATGGAGGCGATTTCATCCTCCATCTGAATGAAGGTGCCGCCCACCGCGGGGAGGCGGTAAGACATGGCTTCGCTGATTTCCGTGGCCGGGGTGATGGGATAGCCCGCGAAAAAGCGGCACCCCGCGGCCAGGGCGCCTTCCACTACGGCTTCATTGCCTTGGAGGAGGAGGGGTTTACCCGCTTGGTAGTCGGCCATATTGAATTCCCGGTTTTCGGATGGTGCGCGGTGCGCACCCTACATTAACAGCGATCTCTCCGGTTTCGATAAGGGGGCGCGGTGGCCCGCCACGTTATACCAAGTTCAGTTTAAGATGCAACCAACTCTATGGCTAACTTATTGATAATCCGATTTCTTTTAACCGAAAACTGAGAACCGAAAACCGAAAACGGTATTAAGGGCGAACGCAAGGTTCGCCCCTACGACAATATGGTCAATCCGCCTCTTCCGCGGTTTGCTTGGCCGCCAATTCCTTTACACAGATAGCGAAATCCGGGCAGTGAAGTTCGCACCAGCGGCAGCCGGTGCAGCGTTTGGGGTCGGCGATCATCGGATTGCCGTCGGCGTCCAGGGTGATGCACTTCCGGGGGCAGAACCCCGCGCAGATGCCGCAGGATTTGCACCAGTCCCGGAAGATGTCGATTTCGTATGCCTTTTTCGGCTGCTCCTGGGCCGCGTCCGCGGGATCGGTTGCTTCCTGGTCTTTATTGACGACGGTTTCCTGATCCATATCTCATCTCAGATGCCAGCCTCGTTATTTTCACCACAGAGATACGGAGGACACAGAGAAAGAATATTTCTGTGAACCTCTGTGATCTCTGTGTCTCTGTGGTTTCCAACAGCACCTCATGTCACCCTCTTTGGCGCATGAGGAAATTCCGCAAAATATTGATACCTTCGGCCGTCAGGATGGATTCCGGATGAAACTGCACCCCATAAATCGCATATTTAATATGGCGCAGGCCCATGATTTCCCCCACCGCGGTTTGGGCCGACACGCTCAGGCAATCCGGCAGGGTCTCCCGTTCGACAATCAGGGAGTGGTAGCGGGTGGCCTCAAAGGGGGAAGGAATCCCCTGAAAGATATCCCGGCCGTCGTGGTAAATCAGGGAGGTCTTGCCGTGCATCAGGCGGGGGGCTCGGATCACCTGGCCTCCCAAGGCCGCGGCCAGGGCCTGGTGCCCCAGACACACCCCCAGGATGGGGATGCGTCCGGCAAAGCGCTGAATCGCGGCCATGGAAATGCCCGCCTCGTTGGGGGAACAGGGGCCGGGAGAAATGACCAGCCGGGTGGGATTCAGGGACTCCAGGCCTTCCAGGTCGATGCAGTCGTTGCGGTAAACCTGGGCCGCCACCCCCAATTGCCCGATATACTGAACCAGGTTATAGGTAAAGGAATCGTAATTATCAATCAATATTAACATGGTAACTCCATAACACATTTACGAAAAATGTGGAAACTTATGTTTTTGCATGAGGGGGTGTGGAGGAACCTTGCTTTTGAAAAAAAGCGGGGTTCCCCCACAACTCTTTTCCTTCTCTTCCCCTCTCCCCCCTCTCACTCCAACCCCTCTCCGGCCCGGTCCAGGGCCCGCATGAGGGCCAGGCCCTTGTTGACGGTTTCTTCATATTCTTTGGCCGGGTCGGAGTCGGCCACGATGCCGGCCCCCACCTGGAGGTAAACCTGTCCCTGGTGGATGGTGAAGCTGCGGATGGTGATGCAAAAGTCCAGGTTGCCGCTAAAGCCCAGGTAGCCCACGGCCCCGGCATAAGGTCCCCGGCGGGTGGGCTCCAGCTCCTCGATGATCTCCATGGCCCGCACCTTGGGCGCGCCGGCCACGGTGCCCGCGGGAAAGGTGGCCTTCAGGAGGTCCAGGCCGTCATATTCCGGGGCCAGTTCCCCTTCCACCTGGGAGCAGATGTGCATCACGTGGGAATAGCGCTCGATGCTGAACAGCTCCGGAACCCGAACGCTGCCGGTCTTGGCCACCCGGCCCACGTCGTTGCGGCCCAGGTCCACCAGCATGACGTGCTCGGCCCGCTCCTTGGGGTCGGCCAGCAGTTCCGTTTCCAGTTCCTTATCCCTCTGAGGCGTGGCGCCCCGGGGCCGGGTCCCGGCGATAGGCCGATAGATGATCTGGCCGTCTTCCAGGCGCACCAGGATTTCCGGCGACGCGCCCACCAATTTGACGTCCCCCTGGTCCAGGTAAAACATATAGGGCGAGGGGTTGATGGAGCGCAAGGCCCGGTAGAGGTCGAAGGGGTCGTATCCCAGGGTCGTGGAGAAACACTGGGACAGCACCACCTGGATGACATCCCCCGCGGTGATGTATTCCTTGGCCCGGCGCACCATGTCCTCAAAGCGCGCCTGGGAGACGTTGCTGATGAGGGCCGGTTTGGCCCCCGGGGGCAGGGCCTCCGGGAGCGGCACCGGCTGCCGGAGGCGCCCGATGAGCACATTGATGGCGGCCACCGCCCGGTCGTATTGGGCCTTGAGGGGCGTCTCTGGGTCTATATGGACCAGGACCACCACCTTGATGGTGTGGTTCAGGTTGTCGAAAATCAGCAGATGGTCGGCCAGGAGAAAGCGGGCTTCGGGGATGGAGATGGGCGGGGTCAGCTCCGGCAGCCGCTCGATAAAGCGCACCATGTCGTAGCCCAGATAGCCCACCAGTCCGCCCCAAAACCGGGGCAGTCCCGGGACGGGCACCGGGCGGAATTCCGCCAGCAAACTTCGCAAGGTTTCAAAAGGATCGCCCCGGTCCGTTAGGACCTCAGACTGCCCGCGACGCTGGAGGGTGACCTTATCCCCCCGGACCTCAAACAGCAGGGAGGGATTGAGGCCCAGGAAGCTGAAGCGGCCCCATTTCTCCCCGCCCTCGACGCTTTCCAGGAGGAAGGAGCCGCCGTCGCTCCTAAGCTTTTTGTAGGCCGACACCGGGGTCTCCAGGTCCCCCAGAATCTCCCGATACACCGGGATGAGGTTGCCCTGCCGGGCCAGGTCGGTAAAAGTGGCGAAATCCGGGTAAACCATATAACACTCCGTTCGATTTAGCTGCCGATGCACGCTGATTAACACAGATTATAATATTTATTTTTATCTGTATTCATCCGCGTTCATCCGCGGCCAAAATAAAAAAAGCCGTGCACACTGTAAGGCCACGGCTTTTCATTATAAAAAAACCGGGGCCCCTCTCGTGAGGGGCCCCGTCATATCTAATCATGGCGGCGGGCGCACCTCACGTGTCGGACACGCGCCACCAGAGCCGGTTGATTGCTAACGCTTTAAACATCTTAATTTTCCTACCTAAATCGATTTATAATATATTCTAAATTTAATTGTCAATGGGTTTTTCCTACCTTTCAATTCTAACCAGGAATCTTCCATGTTTTTTCTGCTCACCCCTCCTGCGCCAGACTGCCGCCGCAGGACGACCCCAGGCCCGCGGTGCAGCCGTAGCAATGGTCTTCCAGAATGATGCGCCGGTTATTCAGAGCGGGGAGGTCGAACTCCCAGATGGTTTGGGGTAGGCCCGCATCCAGGGGCAGGTCCAGGGCCTGATTGAAGTCGCAATCAAAGAGGCGGCCGTCCCAGGCCACGCTGAGGAGGTGGCGGCACATGAGTCCGGGCACGGTGGCGGGATTGAAGGAGGCCATCAGCCTGCTCATGTAACCATCGTAATTGCTGGAGCGCTCCAGGTATTCCTTGAAGCGGCCGATGGGCATGTTGAGCAGGGTGTAGAGGCGGTGGAAGCGGATTCCGTGGCGGGCCTCCAGTTCCCGCCGGAACCGGTCTTCCAGGGGCCCTTGCTCCGCCGGGAAGAAGGCGCCCGCGGGGTTGTGCATCAGGTGCAGTTTTAGATCCGGGTCTTCGCCGCCGTAGCCCAGGCGGTTAAGACGGCGCAGGGCTTTTAGGCTTTTCTGGAAGGCCCCGGCGCCCCGGACCCGGTCCAGCATGTCCTCCTGAAAGTAGGGCAGGGAACAGATGAGTTCCACCCGGCGGTCCCGGAGAAACTCCGGCAGGTGCTCTTTGCCGGGCTCCAGTAGCACCGTCAGGTTAGAGCGGCTCCGGATATGGACGCCCAGATCATGGAGCCGGTCCACCAGGTATTCGAAGTGCGGGTTGACCTCCGGCGCGCCGCCGGTTAAGTCCGCCACCGGGATGGACCAGCGGGCCGCTACCCGGACGACTTCCTCGACGGTCTCCCGGGCCATCACCTCGGGCCGGAGGGGACCGGCCCGGAGGTGACAGTGCTTGCACGTCTGGTTGCAGCGCCACCCCAGGTTCACCTGGAGGGTTTCCACCCGGGCGGCCCGGAGTTCGGGATAACCCAGACCCTCCAGCCTATGGGCGAAGGGAACCATCGGGGCTCTCCTTTACAGGGTGATCTTGGCTGCGGTGTTATGAACCTGGAGGCCGTGGATGAGGGCTGCGCCCCCTCGGATGGCCGCGGCCACGTGGATGGCTTCCGTCATCTCCTCCATATTGGAGCCGGACTCCAGGGAAACCCGGGTATAGGCGTCGATGCAGTAGGGGCACTGGAGGGCATGGGCCACCGCCAGGGCAATGAGGGCCTTTTCCCGGAGGGTCAGGGCGCCTGCGGCCATCACCCCCTGGTAGTAATTCATGAAGTTTTCAAAGAGGTCCGGCCGGTATTTGCCCATTTCCTGGAACCGGTTAAGGTCCTGGTCTTCGTAATAGTGGGACATCTGGCCTCCTGAGGAGCGGGGAGCTTACAGCTTACAGCTTTCAGCATTCAGCTATTAGCTGTTGGCTGTTATACCAAGTTCTGTTTCCAATGCAACAAACTTAAGTTTCAATTTGCTGATAATCCTGGTCTTTTTAACCGAAAACCGATAACCGAAAACGGTATTAATGGTAGCATTGGTAAGGGCTAACCCAAGGTTCGCCCCTACGGGGATTTGAGGTCCGTTAGGTTCTTACTGAAAACCGAAAACCGTCCTAAAACCGGGTAAACCCGGTAAAGCGATACAGGTCGCCCATGAGCTCCTCGTATTCACCCTTGAGCTTCTGGTAGAGGCGGGCGTTTTCCATGGCCAGGGCCGCCTGCTCCGCCAGGGAGGAGATGAAGGCGATCTCGGTTTCGGTGAATTCGCGGCGCTCGCTGGTATAGATGCGCATCACCCCCAGGACCTTCCCCTTCAGGGCAATGGGCACGGAGAGGATGGATTTGATGCCTTCCTCCAGGGATTCCTGGGGATAAGTGGCCCGGTCATCCAAAGCCACGTCGTAAATGGACACCGCCTTGCCCAACATGGCCTCGGTGATGGATTTATCCGTCCCCACCGGTCCCTTGGTCATATAGCGGTCGCTCAGGCCGTAGGAGGCCACCAGTTCCATCTTCTGCCGTTTTTCGTCCAGCAGCCGCACCGCCGCGGCCTTGATGTCCAGCGCGGTGGTGGCGGTCTTCACCAGCAGGTGCAGGACCTTTTTCACGTCCAGGGCCGAATTCACCGCCTTGGAGACCTCCAGGAGTCCCTTGAGGAAGTTCAGCTCCTTGGTGCGCTCTTCGTACAACTTGGCGTTGTTGATGCCCGAGGCGCCCAATTCCGCCACCGCACAGGCAAAATCCACCTCCTCCATGGTGAACTCCCGGGGTTCGGCGGTGACCAGGCGCATGACCCCGATGACCTTGCCCTTGGACACCATGGGGATGGCCACCAGGGTGGCGATGCCTTCTTCTTTAGCTGCCTGGGGATACTGCATGCGGGAATCCGTGTGGGCGTCAAAGATGGCCACCGGGCGGCCGCTCAGGGCCTCGGTGACGCTCTTGTCCAGATCCACCTGACCCTTGCTGAGATATTTTTCACTCAAACCCGCCGCGGCCATCAGCTCCAGGGTGTTGGTCCGGGGGTTCACCAGGCGGATGGTGGCCCCCTTTAAGCCCATGACCTCGGTAATCTGTCGTACGATGGTATCCAAGACTTCGTTCACCGCCAGGGTGGAACTCAACGCCTTGCTGATCTCCTGGAAGCCCCGGAGATACATCCTCTCTTTAAATGACATCATGTTAGCCCTCCTTTTGAAAATAACCATTGAGGATGGGGTAAACTTGCCGGACCTAAAATTCCCCCATATTCGGGGTTTCTAATTCTCCTATCATCAGATAAGCATGATGTGCAACAGTTTCTTTCACATATTCCTTTTTCACCCCTTTCAACCCCAACGGTGATGGATCAATATCCAGTAATTTCAGGAATCTGCCGCCGCGGGAAGCCGCAGCCGCAGGCAGGAGCTCACCTTTCTCCATCTCCGCATAATCAAGTTTCGCACCCTAAAAAGAGTTATCCAGTCAAGCTTATACTGTTTTCGGTTATCGGTTTTAGGTTAAAAAGACCAGGATTAACAGCAAGTTGAAACTTAAGTTGGTTGTGTTGGAAACAGAACTTGGGACCTCTGCGAAAATGGCTTAAGCGATGAGAAATCAGCTTCAAAAGAAAAGAAACCAGTGGCACAGGCTTCCAGCCTGTGGATAACTCTGTGGTAAATCAAGGTTTTTTGCACAGGCTGGAAGCCTGTGCCACCAAAATTTCTTCCTGGGTTTTGTTTGCCTGTGTATCTGTAGAATTTTCGCAGAGCTCTTAACTTGGTATTAATGGGGATCAGGTCCATATCCTTCCGAAATGCAGATTCCCTTGCCAAGGAGGGAAAATGTGGAACAGCCGCGCTCGGCTGTTATTTGGTGACACAGGTTTTCCAGCCTGTGCTTGAGCAGGGGAGGGGGCCTACTCCACATTTTTTTAACTAAAGTCTTTAGCCTCTTCCCCTCTTCCCCCAGATTTTATGCCCCGATCCATTTTGGATGCTACAAACTCTGTGGCTAACCTATTGATTAGAAATCTATTAACAGAAAACTGCAAATGGTCTTAAACTCCCTCCCCCTTGCCCTCCGCTGCCGGCCAATTTTTAATATAAAGATCTCTTTGGGGGGAGGGAAGTTCGATGCCGTGGGTCGCGCAGGTCTCAAGGACGGCCCGGTTCAGCTCGTGGGTCACCGCAAGGCGCTCTTGGGGTTCCGGGGATTGTATATGGACCCGGATGACGAAATTCAGGGAACTGTCCCCGAAGGCCTTGAAAAAGACCTCCGGAGGCGGCTTTTCCAGGACCTTGGGATTGGCCCGGGCCGCGTCCAGAAACAACCGGGTGACCTCTTCCACGTCGGACCCGCACCCCACCCCCACTTCCAGGGTAAGGCGCACCGGCCCCCAACCGTGATGGGTCCAGTTGACGATCTTGTGGGAAAGCATCTCCGAGTTGGGAATGATGAGCACCGCCCGGTCTGCGGTTTGGAAGATGGTGCTCCGGACCCGGATCTCCTTGACCTTGCCCCACTGGCCGTCGATGACCAGGATATCCCCCACCTTGATGGGGCGCTCGAACAGCAGGATAAGCCCGCTGATGAAATTGTTGACGATATTTTGCAGGCCGAAGCCGATGCCCACTCCCAGGGCGCCGGCCACCAGGGCCAGGTTGGTGAGGGGAAAGCCCAGGATATTCAAGGCGATCAACCCCCCCAGGATCAGTATGCCGTAATGCAGGGTGGTGGAGATGGTGTACCGGATGCCCTGATCCCAGCCGGCCCGGGGATAGACCCGGGCTTCCATCAGGCGGCGCAGCAGGCGGGACAGCCAGAAAGTAAAAATTAGGGCCAGTGCGGTCCCCCCCAAGGTGAGGGGGGTCAATCTTATGGGCCCCAAATCCGGCCCCCAGGTGAGCCATTGGAAGGCCCAGGCCAGGCGTTGGGGTTTGACCCCCCAGGCCTTCATCAAGCCCAGGAGCACCGCCACTGCCAGCAGCGCCAGGAGGGTCCGGCGAGTGAAAGCATAGAGCCGCTGCAGCGCCTCGGCCTGCCCGGGGTAGCGCCGGCCGGCCCAGCCCGCCTCGGGATGCAGCAGCCGGTGCAGCAGCCATCCCGACACCAGCCATAGGATTCCCAGGAGAATGAGTCCCCCGCCGGTCAAGGCCGCGGCCTGGGCCACATAAATGGACAGGTTTTGAAAACCCAGCAGGTCCGCCAGGATCACCGCCCCCAGGACCAGGAGCACCAGCCCCCTGATAATCCGGAGCAGGCCCAGGCGGCTTATAAACCCGGGCAGGGGCAACTCCGGAATCAGCTTGGTCAGATAAGGGCGGCGCAACAGCCACAAAGCCCAACCCAGGAGGCCCACGCCGAACAGGTATCCCAAAAATTGGCGGGTGGCCAGGGGCAATCCCAGGAGTTCCGCGACGGTCAGCCCCAGAAGCCCGAGAGCCAGATAGATGAGAAAGAATTGGAGAGACCGGCGATAAAACCGGGCCGTGGCGGCATCCAGTAAGAGCAGGCCCTGGACCTGCTTTACGGCAAACGCGGCCCGCACCACCCCTAACGCCAGGCGCAGGACTATCAAAACCCCTGCCAGGTATAGCGCCGATTGAGCCCCGGGGAGCGTCAGGACTCCCATAGTCCCGGCTCCCACCCAGAGCCAGAAAAACCATGCCACCAGGAACAGGTGGTCGGCAAGGGTCTGCCCCAAGGTCAGGAGAAATCTGCTTCCCAGGCTTTCCAGCCCTTGCCGGGCCGCCAGCCAGGGGGCCACGAGCCTGCTGAGACGCCGGGCGCCCCAAAACATCAGGATCAACAAAGCCGTCAACCCCAGGAGTTGGGCCGCCCGATCTTTCAGGAAAGCCCCCAGGCGGCCCGAGGATGCCAGGTCCACCCCCCGACTGAGGGCCTGTCCCGGCAGGGCCGCCAGGACTTGACCGAGGCGGGCCGCCTGCTCCGTCAGGGGAAGGTGCTCCTGGCGCTTCAGCAGCTCGGTTTTCCAGGTCTCATCCGCATACTTCTTCAGGTCGCCCTGGAGGCCGGACGCGAGCTGTTGCCCCTTTTCCAGAACCTCCCGGCTCTTTTGGAGCTGACCCAGGACCTGGGCCGCGCCTTGTTTCTGGGCGGCGGCCCATTTCTGGTAGCGCTGCGAAGACTGCTGCATGTCGCGAGAGCGCGCCACCGGATGCCCCGCGGCCTTGAGATTAGCCACCTCCGTCTGGAGGGCGGCCTGAGACGCGGCCTTGGCCTCCTGGTCCCGGGTTAATGCCTCGATTTCCCGAGCCACGTCTTTGAGTTGGGCGGCCAGCCGTTCCTCCTCCCGGCCCAGGGAAGCCACGGCTTCTTCCCCTTCTCCCATGGGGAGTTTCTTGAGGGCCAGGGAGGCCCTCAAGGCCGCCACCCGGGCTTCCAGGTCGCGAAAACTTTTATTTCTCAGGGTCAGGGCCTGGGACGCAGCCTCTTCCCGAGGTTTTAACGCCGCGGTCTCTTTTTCCAGAACCACCGCGCCTTCCGCCAATACCCGGGGCAAGGCGTCGGGGGATGCTGCGGGGGAGACGATTTTTTCACCCCCGGGCTTTTCCTGGGCCCTCGCCTGGAGAGGTAGCCCGAGAGTGATCAACATCAGGCAATAAAGGCAAAAGATCTGCACAATGGAAATGGCCGGCATTGACTCTCTCCTGGTATGGCGCGGCAGGGTTATGGAAAAACCGATAAATGCTTAGAGTCTATGGACAGACTTAAAGATTGTCAATCATGGCCCGCGGTTCCTGGAAGAATCCTTTGATCCCCCATAGGAGGAATTCTTAACAACTAAACTTTGCGCCTGGGCGTCTTGGCGTGATAATAATTACTTCACACCAAGGCTCAAAGGCGCAACGACGCTAAAATTCCCAGACGCTAAGACCATAGGCCCATGAAAGAAACCCTCCGCCTCTTCCGAACCTTGCAGCCCTTCCGGGCCGTGGCCTGGGGCGACGTGGTGGTGTTTCTGGGCCTGGGGGTCCTGTTATATTGGGGTGTCCGCCTGGGCCTGGGAGCCCCCGCGATGATCACGGGGCCGGAGATCAATCTTTCCCCGGGGGTGCTTCCATACTATGCGGCCCTGTCCCTGCGGCGCATGTTCGCGGCCTACTTGCTCTCCATTATCTTTTCCCTGGTCTTCGGCTACCTGGCCGCCAACCACTCCCTGGCGGAAAAGATTTTGCTGCCCATGCTGGACGTGCTGCAGAGTGTGCCCCTACTCTCTTTTCTGCCGGTAGTGCTGTTGAGCACCACGGCCATTTTTCCCATGCGGGTGGCGCTGGAGCTGTCTTCCATCATCCTCATCTTCACCAGCCAGGCATGGAACATCGGGTTCGCCTGGTATCAATCCCTGACCACCATCCCCCGGGACCTGCGGCGCACCAGCACCATCCTGGGCTTTGGCCCCTGGCTGCGCTTCAAGACCCTGGAATTGCCCTTTGCCGCCATCACCCTCATCTGGAACAGCATGGCCAGTTGGGCCGGAGGCTGGTTCTTTTTGATGGCCGCGGAGATCTTCACCGCGGGGGAGCGGAATTTCCGTTTGCCGGGTCTGGGCGCGTATCTCCAGGAGGCGGCCAACCATGGGGACCTCCGGGCCATCGCCTGGGGCTTGGGGACCTTGATTCTCATCATCGTGGCCCTGGACCAGTTTATCTGGCGGCCGCTCCTGGCCTGGTCCGACCGCTTCAAGCTGCAACTGGTGGAGAGCGAAAACCCGCCCACCTCCTGGTTTTATAACGCCTTGCGCAGTTCCCGGATCATGGAATTAACAACCCGTTATATTTTTCGGCCCTTGGGGGAACGCCTGGATGATCGGCTCCTCAGGGTCTCGCGGCACCATGGACGCCCCCCCCAGGAAAGGGCCACCCGCCAGTGGCTCTGGTATCTCCCGGTGGCCGCCGCATTTCTGGGGTTGGCCTATGAAGCCTACCGGGCCGGGCTGCTCCTCTGGACCGTCTCCCTGGGCCAATGGGGCGAAATCTTTACGGGACTCCTGGCCACCCAGCTCCGGGTGGTCACCGCCCTGGCCATCGCCCTGGCCTGGACCATCCCGGTGGGGGTGGCCATCGGCACCAACCCCCGCCTGGCCACCTGGCTCCAACCGGTGGTGCAGATTACCGCGTCGGTGCCCGCCACCGCCCTCTTTCCGGTGCTCTTGTTGATCTTGGCGGGGATGCCCGGCGGACTCAATCTGGCCGCGGTGATGTTGATGCTCTTGGGCACCCAATGGTATCTCCTGTTCAATATCATCGCCGGGGCCAGCGCCATCCCCCAGGACTTGAAATACACCACCGACCTGCTACAATTAGGCCGTTGGGACCGCTGGCGCACCCTGACTTTGCCGGCCCTCTTTCCCTATGCCGTCACCGGGGCCATCACCGCCACCGGCGGCGCCTGGAATGCCAGCATCGTGGCGGAATACACCCAGTTCGGCGGTCGAACCCTGCATACCACCGGCATCGGGGCCATCATCGCCCAGGCCACCGCAGCGGGGGATTATGCCCTGCTCCTGGGCGCGACCCTGGTCCTGATCCTGACCGTATCCACCATCAATCGCCTGGTATGGCGCCGCCTCTACCAGTTGGCGGAAGAACGATACCGGATGTGATCCATGTCGGAAAACGGCTATTTGCTGGAACTTAAAAATATCACTCAGGTTTATGGCAGCGGCGACCGGCGTTTCACCGCGATCAAAGACTTTCACCTGTCCATGAGTGAAGGGGAGTTCACCGCGCTCCTGGGCCCCACGGGCTGCGGCAAGAGCACCCTGCTCCGGATTATCGCCGGCCTCCAGGCCCCCACCACCGGCCAGGTGCTCTACCGGGGCAGCCCGCTATTGGGGGTCAATCCCCAGGCCACCATCGTGTTCCAAACTTTTGCCCTGTTTCCCTGGCTCACGGTGCAGGAGAACGTGGAAGTGGCCCTCAAGGCCAGGGGGATGCCTGCCAGACTCCGGGCCACCCGGTCATTGGACCTCCTGGACCGGGTGGGCCTGGACGGCTTTGAAAACGCCTACCCCCGGGAGCTTTCCGGCGGCATGTTGCAGAAGGTGGGGTTTGCCCGGGCCATGGCGGTGGAGCCGGAGTTGCTCTGCCTGGATGAGCCCTTCTCCGCCCTGGACGTCCTGAGCGCCGAGGCCCTGCGGGGGGAACTCCTGGAACTGTGGACCAGCGGCAATATTCCCACCAGGGCCATTCTCATGGTTACCCACAACATCGAAGAAGCGGTGTTCATGGCCGACCGCATCGTGGTGATGGAAAAGGACCCGGGCCGGGTCATGCTGGATCTGAAGGTGGACCTGCCCCATCCCCGGCAGCGGAAAAACTCCCAGTTTCTGGATCTGGTGGACCGGGTGTACGCCATCCTGGCGGGCCAGACCCAACCGGAGCACGTGGAATTGGGCACCGCCCCCGGCGAGCCGGGCCGCACCCGGGGACTGCCGCACATCACCATCAACGATCTCACCGGCTTGCTGGAACACTTGGATGAGATGCCCGGCATCCGGGCCGACATCTACCGCCTGGTGGATGAACTAAAGGTCAATACCGACTTTTTCTTGAGCCTCATCGAGGCTGCGGAATTACTGGGATTCGCCACCATCGCCCACGGCGACATCACCCTCACCCCCCTGGGAGAGGCGTTTGCCGAGGCGGGCATCCTGGCCCGAAAAAGCATCTTTGCCACCCGCATCCGCCGTTTGCCCCTGTTCAAGTGGCTCATGTCCATGCTCAGGGCCGCGGATAAGAAGCAACTGGAATGGGATGTGGTGCAAACCGCCCTGGAGTTGGAGTTCCACGGCCAGGAAGCGGAGCGCCAGTTGGATACCGCCATCGACTGGGGCCGCTACGCCGAAATTCTGGCCTATGACGACAGCAGCCAGGCGTTGTATTTGGAACCCACCGGGGTTTAGAAGACGGTTTTCGGTTTTCGGTCTTCGGTTTTCGGTGATTTAAGAAGCCCGGCTCATTTGCTCCTTGTCCTCTCGAACTTCCGCCCAGCTTTTTCATAAGCGTTTGATATTCTCCTACATTGCCGCTTTGTATCCCAGGCGTCAGCTCGCGCCACTTGCCTCAGGAGTATTTAATGATTAATTTCTAATCGTACCCAAGCTTCAGTGCATATTTTGATAATTACGATGCCGAACAGAGAAGGATGGGCGCCGGTTAACGTGCGGGATAACCAGGAACCATGAAAATGTAGGACAGCCGCCCTCGGCTGTCCAATTTCCAATCCTACGGTTATTGCTGAGGGATGCACAGGCAAGATGCCTGTGCCACCATTTTCATATTTTTTCATATAAAAGCCGGCGGCTGCCAGGCATTCTCCTTCCGAAGCCTGCTCAGTCCGGGGAGGAGAATATTGAAATGGTGCGTAAGACGCACCCTACGTTTTCCTTCTCGTTCCCAAGCCTGCTCAGTCCGGGGAAGAGAATATTGAAATGGTGCGTAGAACGCACCCTACATGTCTTCCCAAATGGAGCTTGGGACCGGGGAGCCCAGCTCCTTGCCGGTTTCTTAAACCGAAAACCGAAAACCGAAAACTTTTCAAGACAGTCCTTCATGGGCCTTTGGCCCACCCATAAATTATGAAAAGGTGCTTGGCTCAGTCGGAGGGTACGCTCCATTCTTTCAACTTTGAACCTTGAACCTTGAACCTTGAACTTTGAACTTTGAACTTTTCGGAACCGATAACAGAAAACGGGAAACAGCACATGAAAGTCTTCATCACTGGCGGCACCGGGTTTGTGGGCGCTTATCTTAGCCGGGAGTTGGCGTTGCAGGGCCATGAGGTCACCATCCTGACCCGGAAGGAGCGCGCCCCCGATCCGGCCCAACCCGGCATCGGCTATCTGGTGGGAGATCCCACCCGGGAAGGTCCCTGGATGACCGCGGCGCCGGAGCATGACTGGATCATCAATCTGGCCGGGGCCTCCATTTTCAAGCGTTGGAGCCCGGCGTACAAGCAGGAAATCTTTGAAAGCCGCATCCGCACCACCCGCAACCTGGTCAAGGCCCTGGCCGGGGGAGACCGGCGCCAATTCTTTTGCAGCACCTCGGCGGTGGGCTATTACGGCCCCCGGGGGGATGAGGTCCTCACCGAGGACTCGCCGCAGGACTCCTATTTTCTCGCCAGCCTGTCGGAAGATTGGGAGGCCGAGGCATTGAAGGCCGCGGAGTTGGGGATTCGGGTGGTGATCACCCGCTTCGGCATCGTTTTAGGCCGGGGGGGTGGGGCCTTGGGGCAGATGGCCCCCATATTTCGCAGGTTCCTGGGCGGGCCCCTGGGCAAAGGGACGCAGTGGTTTTCCTGGATTCACCAGGCAGACCAGGTCCGGGCCTTCAATTTCGTCCAGGAGCATCCGGAAATCCACGGCCCGGTGAATTTTACCGCGCCCCAGCCGGTGCGCAACCGGGAACTGACCAAGGCCCTGGGGCGGGTTCTGCACCGGCCCACCATTATGCCGGCGCCGGAGTTCATAATGCGCCTGGTGCTGGGGGAATTTGCCGACGCCCTGTTGACCGGGCAGCGGGTGATCCCCAAGAAGCTGCTGGACGCGGGGTTCAGGTTTAACTTTCCCACCATTGAGGAGGCGTTGGTAGACCTCTTAAGGTGAAATGGATTATCGGGAGACCGCCCTCGGGGTCGCGGTTGTTAACTCAGAATCGGGCTGGAAGACCTCTGATCTAACTTGGGCACTACACTTCAATCAGGAGCCGCTCTATGGAGACAGCACCACTTGCTTCTTCAGTGAACCGAAGAAGGCCCTTAATTTTATTGCTGTTATTATTGCTTGTACAGCTATGGGGCTGCGAAGAAAAGAAGGTGCCGATCGGGATTATAACTACAACCAACTATTGTCAAGGTGTAATGACAGCTGCTAATGTAAAGGTCAAACCGGGCCATATTGCCCTTAGCCGGGACATTGAGAACCAGCACAGATTAAAGTTCGGAGACTTAATTTATCTAGAAGGCGAGACAGAACCTTATGTGTTCATGGATAGAATGCCGCTGGAGTGGAAAAGACGCGCAGACCTTTACAGTAGACTTTGTAAAGACGCCAGAGAATACGGGGTGCAGAAGAGGATGCTCTGGTTTGTTAGAAAGCAATAAAGGAATAATCAATAGGGTGCCGCACCATTAAAATTTCCTCTCTTAAAATCCGCAAGCATAGGGCACGGCACGCTGTGCCCCAAATTAATTCGGCATAACACTTTTCATCTTTTACTTCTTCTTGGCCGTCACGATGCCGGCGTCCGGGATGGTGTCGCTGCTGGGAAAGTGCGCCGCCTCCTTAAGGCCCTTGTCCGCCAGCCACTGGGCCACTTCGCGGTGCTTATACGACCTCCCTTTGGGCGTCACCGCCAGCATGTGCACCGAGAACATAGCCGCGCCCGGCGGGGAGCAGCCGTCGTCGTTTAGGTAAAAATCCTGAATGGCCAGGACGCCGCCGGGCTCCAGGGCCTGGACGGCCTTGTCGATAATCAGCCGGCACTGGCTTTCGTCGTGGCTGTGGAGTATGTGGGAGATCCAGATGTAATCGTAGCCCCGGCCGATGTCGTCTTGGAGGAAGTTGCCCGTCAGGGTGTCGATGCGGTCGCTCAGACGGTAGCGGGCGATATTTTCCCGGGCGATCTTGATGGGTCCGGGGAGATCGAAGACCGTGGCCCGCAGTTCCGGATGGGCCAGGGCAAAGTAAATGGCGTAAGTGCCGGGGCCGCCTCCCAGGTCCAGGAGGCGCTTGACTCCACGGAGGTCCAGTTTGGCCGCCACCTGGGGGGCCAGGTCCCGGGCCAGGGCGTGCATACCCCAGATGAAGTCCCGCACCTCCGCTTCTTGCCGTTCCTCTTTGATATCCAGCCATTTTTCCGGGTCCACGTCCGGGGGATGCCCCAGGATGACGGTCTCCTCCAGGCGCATCCAGCCCCGCAAGGTATGGTGGATATGGCGCAGGATGGTCCCCCGGTAATCGTCCTTGCCCCGCACTAAGTAGCGGGAGGCGAGTTCGCCGTTGTGGAAGTAATCCACCCCCTTAACCAACAGGCCCAGGGCCGCGAGCCCGTCCAGAAAGATGTGAGTAGCCCGCTCGTTGGCCTTTAAATAGGCCGCGGCCTCGGTTGCGCTCCGGGGTTCTTCCAGGAAGTCGAAGACCGCCAGGTCCGTGGCCACCAGGAGCATCTTGGCGGCCTGGAACCCCCGGGCCAGGGCCATGAATTCGCCGAAATCGTTAGAAGGCTGGGTTGACATGGTCTTCTCCTAAAAATGAGTTGCTAAAAGGCATGTAGGGTGCGCTCCGCGCACCCTACGGCTTCTGGTTATTCTTGTTGTTGCGGTTGTGCTCCCACCTTCTAATCCACTCGTACAGGGTCTCCCGGTAGTAATACAAGGCCCCCCCCAGAAGGAGGCACAAGCCAAACAAAATCCCGGTGAAGAGCCAGTCTCCTTCATAGACCTTGGCCCCCTGGAGGGTGAGCATCAGGGTCCCGGGGATGCGCCCCACGGTGACCATAAGGACAAAGAGTTTGAAGGGCATGGGACTCAGGCCCAGGATAAAGCAGAGATAGTCCTTGGGAAAACCGGGCAGGATAAAAAGGAAAAAGCAGATCAAGGCCCCCTGGTGCTCCATCAAGAAGTCGAAGCGCGCCATGGTTTCTTTGCTGATCCAGCGCTCCACGAATTTTTTCTCCAGCAGGCGTCCCAGGAGAAAGGCCGCCACCGAACCCACGGTGAGGCCGATGGTGGAGTAGAGAAATCCCAGGGGGACCCCGAAGAAAAACCCCCCTAAGAACCCGGTGGCCTCCCCGGGAATGGGCGCGAAGACTACCTGGAGGCTCTGGATGAGGATGAACAGCAGCGGCGCCAGGGGACCCGCGGCCTTGAGGTAATTCTTGATGGTCTCCTTGTCGGCAAAAACCTCATAATAGTGACAGGCCTCGCCCCATAGGAGATACCGGCAGCGGAATCCCCAAATCAGAAGGGCCGCCAGGATGACCAGCCCCACACCCGCCAGGATCAAGAGCCGCCGATGTTTATTGGCGGCGCCGTTTATTTGATGGGCTGTGGAGGTTAAGGAATTATTGGAATTACCAGGATTTTTTGAAGAATCACTCATTGATGGGACAATTATCCGGGAGAATTTTGGATGATTTTCTGTCGATCTTTAATTTAGCCCATTTTCCCCTCATTTACCACTTAAAATTATTCAGTCCGCTCGCCTTCAACCTCAGCGCCAAAGTTACCGGCCAAAAAAAAAATTATCCCCAATCCCCAAAAAAAATGCCAGATATGATATCGGTAGCAAACCAGCAATGTTTTCAAAGAATATCATTGACAGGGAGAAAGGTATAAAGGTATATGATATAACCTCTAATATTTCATACAGCACAAAAAAAGGAAGGTTGACGATGGCCAGCGAAGTGTTGAAGTTAACGGCTCAGATTGTAATTTCCCACGCTTCTATGACTGAACTCACTCCAGATGAATTGGTGAAGGAAATTAAAGAGGTTTACAGTGTCTTGGCTTCCCTAAAAGGTGAGGTTGTTGTCCCAGAGACCATGGCCCCGGTGGCCCGCTACCCGAGAACTCGATCTGTAAAAATGGTCATGTCTCCTGAGGCAAAGGCGATTCAAGATGAAGAAGGACCGGTTTTCGGAGATCCAGATTATATGGAATTTATGGCAAGCAGAGAGGGGTAAACAAACCATTGGCGAGATTTGCTAATAATGGTTGAAAATTAAGGTTGTATGCAGTTATAATTGAGTTGACTCTTTTAACATTATGAAATCAAAAAGAAAAGAAGGTTGCCATGGCGAGTGAAGTTTTGAAATTAACAGCCCAAATCGTGATTTCCCATGCCTCTATGACGGAACTCACCCCCGAAGAAATAGTGGGGGAAATTATAGATGTTTATAATGCCTTGGCCTCGTTGGAAGGCGGGATGGCATTGGTTGAGGCCCCAGAGCCTGCAAAGGGCAAAGAAGTGGAAGGAGTAAAGAAACCGCCGATTCCGCTGAGGGAGATCGTCAAGGCAAAATACGTCGTCTGCCTGGAATGCGGCAAAAAGATGCGCACCCTGAAGGCTCATCTCCGCAAGGCCCATAATCTGTTGCCAAAGGAATATTTCAAGCGCTACGGTTTAGATCGCAAGAAGTATCCTCTGGTGTGCAAAGAATACTCCGAGCAGCGCCGGAAACTGGCGATCGATAAAGGTTTGGGAGATCGCCTCCGGCGTAAAGTCGCCAAGCCGGCGTAAAGCCGACAAGAAAGGTTTTAAGCACCTGATCTGGGATGGCGCCAGTTAAGGCAGAGATTTGGGCCCCTGGGCTTTACCTTTTTAAGGGACCTGAATGGTCCCTTTTTTCTTCATCGTTTTCAGTCCAGAAGTGATGATAAATTTATAATACGTTGAATTTTCAGCCAGTTGATAAGTTTATAGTCAGGGCAGTTAACGATAATTGGTGGCACAACTGACGCATGTTTAATGTATGATAATCCCCCCAATCTGGGTAATACACCCGGGGATGGGGGCCTGGGTCCCCGGCAGGGTCAGGGGAGGTCCTGCCTTCTCGATTCGACCACCCCACTCTTGGTAATCATTAAAATGCTGATAAGGGGAATGGCAGGAACTGGGGCCAACTTAGATTCCCTGGCCGTCCCCAGGATACCGCCCCCCCACGACACTGCAGCCCAACTCCCTGCGGAAATTAAAGATAACTTAATTGAGCCTCTTGCAAAATTCACCTTTGCCCAGAATTGTCATTCTGACCGAAGCGAAGAATCTCGTATTTATAAGGGGTTGAGATCCTTCACTTCGTTGAGGATGACAAAACCAACACTTTTGCAAGAGCCTCAATTGTTTGAGGTGTTATTGAACACCGCGTTAAACCCCAAAAATCCCAGTGGGAAAGCCGGGTGGCCCTGTTTATATCTTGGATAAATGGGTTGGAATTCCCAGGTATAGGATTTGCCCTCCTGCAAATTGACGGTCACCGTTTTGGCATAATTCTCTTCGGGAACGCCAAAAAATATTCGATGCTTTCCGGCCCGCAGCCGGATTCGCTTCTCCAGCGCATATCGCATGCCGTCGCCTTCATCTTGGGAATGCCGATCTCTCACTACCGGGAGGTTCTCCCGTTGGCCGGGCACTTTCCAGGTGACCGCCTGACCGCCAATATTCACCACGAAATGATAGGAAGGCCCGCCATGGGGAGAACTCCTGGACTCCAACAAGGTACCTTCTCCAGACAAATGGGTTTTGAGGGAAGCCTTGATGACCACATCGGCATATCCAGGGGGCGGCCCGTCGGGGGTGTTCACCTCGCAAAAAATCCCCTCACACAAGCTTTTGGATTGAGTATGAATCTGTTCCCGGGCTGCGCCGCAGTTGGCCGCCAGGACAACGAAAGCAAGCAAAAGAGCCCTGTGCATTATTTTATTCATGGCATTTTTCCCTTTCCGGCAAAATGTCGATATTTTTATTCCTCACAGGTTCTACTCCGGATTGTTCCTTCATGATCCGTCTCCGGCTCGGCGAACCATTGGTAGAGCGCCGGGAGGACCACCAGGGTGAGCAGGGTGGCGGTAAATAGACCGCCGACCACTACCACCG
>CAZUBT010000044.1:0-27492 GCA_964618815.1 uncultured Desulfobacterales bacterium
CATATAGCATCAACCCCTTTAATCCGGAAGAGATCGCTGACAACATCTATAAAGCTCTGGAGGACTCGCCCGAAGAAAAAGCCGCCCGCATGGCCTCCATGCGCCTTTGGGTCCGGGAACACAATATCTTTTCCTGGGCCGCCCGGATTCTCGAGGACCTGATTAGGGGGATAGGTCAAGAATGAAATTCTGATAGGCGAACTGACCGGCCAGACAATCGGGTTTTTGGATAGGCCCATTGAGGCGCCGGATCAAAGGAGAGGTGAGATGGAGGAAGCCAAAGAGGAAATTGCACAAGCAAAAGAGGAACTTCTGGAAGCCAAAGCCAAACTAAAAGAATTAAGCGCTAAACTAATGGAACTCTCGGAAGTGATGGAAAAAATAGAAGCAGCGCAGGGCCGGCTGGAAAAAATTGAAGAAAAACTGTTTCTTGATGGTTTTAGCAAAAAATCGTTTTTCGACCGCCTCGATAATGAAAAAGTTTAGAAGGGCTTGAAAGTGGCGTAACCCTGGGCCAGGCATTCACTGCCATTAATCCTGGATCGCGTTGGAGGAAGAGGGTTCCAGGGGCGCTTCCGATAGCTTGCCCTGAAGCGCCGCACTAAGCAGGGATGGCGCTGCGGGAACCTCTATCTTCCGCTCCTGGATGATGGCCGCGGCCTTTTCCCGCACCACCCGCCTCATGTTGAAGAGGTCCTCTCCCATGGCGCAGGTCACGATGTACTCTACAAATCTGGTGGGGTTGCGCCTCAACATCCCGATCATCTGGGTCCAGAACTGGCGCCGGTATGACGGGCGGACCCCTTGCCACCAGAGGATTTTGAAAAACGCCTTGACTTCAATTAATATCCTGCGCCACGTCATTCCCTGGTCGGGGACGCGGTCCTTTGGCAAGGGGGCCCCTGGGGCGACCGCCTGTGCCCGGCGAACCGGACGCATGGCCATATGATAGCGGTAGGCCCTCGCCAAATAACGGGAAGGTTCGTACAGATAGTCCCAGGCATCGACGTATTCCTGCATGATCTCGGCTTCAGGCCGATCCGGCTCGTAGTTCAAGGCTGAGAAGGTCCCCAGGTTATCTCCCACATCCTGGCGCAGCCGGCCTTCTCTCTCCAGTCGGTGCCACAGGTTGGTATGCGGTGCGATCTGGAGGACCCCAAGCATGGCCATAGGTATGGCGGTTTGTTCCATGAACGCGCCGATCCGTTCGCCGGCCCCTTTCGCTTCCCCGTCCAGGCCGATGATGAAACTGCCTATGACCCCCATGCCATTTTGCTTGATGTTGCGGAGCGATTCGACAAGAGGATTCTTGATGTTGTGATATTTGCGGCTGGTTTGCAGCACATTCTCATCCGGGGACTCGATCCCGATAAAGACTTTATCTAGGTTGGCTGCAGTCATGAGGTCGATCATCTCCAGATCCTGCCCCAGATTCACCGATGCCTGGGTCAAGAAGTCGAATGGTTCACCCCGACTCCTCAACCAGGGAGCGAGCTCTTGCAGTAGGGCCCGGGCGTGCTTCTTACTGCCGATGAAGTTGTCATCGCAGATGAACACTGAACCCCTGGCCCCGAGACGGTGGAGGGTCTCCAGTTCGGCGATGACCTGCTTCGAGGTCTTGTAACGGGGTATGCGTCCGAAAAGGTTCACCACATCGCAAAATTCGCAGTCAAACGGGCATCCCCGGGAAGTCTGAACCGTAATGGTTGCGTAATCATTCAGCCGCAAAAGATCAAACCGCGGGATCGGCGAGGTCGTCAGGTCCGGCTTCTCTTCGTTTTCGATTATTCCGGTCTTTCCGATTCTCATCGCCTCCAGAAGCAAAGGGATCGTATTTTCGCCCTCGCCCCGCACCACAAAATCACAACCGGCGTCCAGAACGGCCTCAGGGAGTGAAGTGGGGTGGGGTCCCCCGGCGACGACGGTTTTTCCACGGAGCTTGGCTTCTCTCACCAAAGCCAACAAGCCCACCCTTTGAATGTACATGGCCGATATCAAAACCAGATCGGCCCACTGCCAATCTTCCTCCGTCAGGCTTCTGGTGTTGAGATCGGCCAGACGCATTTCCCATTCAGCGGGCAACAAGGCTGCCACCGTAACCAAACCCAACGGTGGATTAACCGTTTTGTTACCCCGGAGCCGGCAAGATTTCTGGAAACTCCAAAAAGAAAGAGGAAATTCCGGACATACCAACAAAGCCCGCATAGCTGCAAAACTCCTCACTAACCGATAGTCGGCGGCAACCAGGCGATGGCTGCCTTAACTTAGGTGATCTGAATTATTTTTCGAACTTCATAACCATAATCTTTGCGAATGTACCCCCACTCGTGAGGAGCATAATAACATAAAAATTTTCCAAAATCTCTCTCCCCGGTTTTTAAACGCCATAGAAGATCGGTCCAGATTTGATTTCCAGCCTAATAACTTATAGTAGCGCCAACCGATAATGATGAAAAAAGAAAGGCGAGGAGAAATAAACCTATTACGTCGCATGGAGGCATCGACTCTGCTATCAACCCTATTATCTGGTGCAGCAGATATTTTGCTATGTAAAGAGATAAGCTAGGATAGCGAATAACTTGTCACTATACGCCCTTCCGCTAATTTTTCCATATGGTTCGTATATCGGGAAGCTTTTGCAAATGGAGTTTGGATTGGTAATTCTCTCGAAAAATTGAAAAATTTCCGAGCGATCATAATGACCCGGGAGGATGGAGTCCCTTCCGAGGTGTCCGGTTTCCGACTCAGACCAAGGGCAGAGGTGCGGTTTTTTCGGGCCATAGCAACCCCGATTTTGCTAGCCAAATTGATAGCCATAAAAAAAGTGGGGCAGCCAATATAGCTAACCCCTTGATTTCCTTGGAGCCGGCAGGGGGGGTCGAACCCCCGGCCTGCTGATTACGAATCAGCTGCTCTACCACTGAGCTATGCCGGCTTGGCCTGAATTTTAACCGCTTCCCCAGGGTTTGGCAATGCTCTCCGGCCCTGATAAAGGCTAATTATGCGCAAACTTCCGGGTGATGGAGCGAGAACAGGCCATGACTGTTGGTTAAGGCTCCCAGGCTTGGCCTTTAAACGTCGGTGTCTTCTGTGCTTCTGGGGTTAATTTTTCCACCGCAGTTCCTCATGTGCCGTCGGCGTCCCTATAATACCGTTTTCGGTTTTCGGCTATCGGTTTTCGGTTAAAAAGACCAGGATTATCAGCAGATTGAAACTTAAGTTGGTTGCATTGGAAACAGAACTTGGTATAAATCGTGAAAAAGTCCTGACGGAAGGTGCGCAGGACGCACCCTACATGCCCTCCCAAGGGTAGCTAAGGATCATGGAAATTTGCTCCTTGCCGGGCTTTTAACAGAAAACAGAAAACAGTAAACAGTAAACCTGCTGCACACTTCACACCAGGGTCCGGCCTCGGGCCGGCTCGGTTACCCGCGCTCCTGCGGCTACCAGGCAGTCTTCCAGGCGGACCCCTGGGCCGATGTAGGCCTGCTCCCAAACCACGGTATTTTTCAGGAACGCGCCGGCCCCCACCTGAACCCCGGCCCCCAGGCACACGCCTCCGGCAAAGTCCACTCCGGAGCCGATGGCGCCGTGGGGTCCGACATAGGGGTCCGTTAGATCAGGAAAGAACCGGGCCAATCCGGGCGCGGCTCCCGCCAGCAGGCGCCGGTGCGCGCTCAAATAGCCTTCCCGGGTGCCCAGGTCCTGCCAGAAATGCCCCTCCAGCGCCAGGGCGGCCAGGGGTTCCCCCGCGGTTAGGGCCTGCCGCCAAGCCGCAACCAGGTCGCACCCGCCGGTTTTAGGAAGATAGTCCAGCATCCCGGCGCTCACCACCTGGACGCCGGTATAGGCCAGGGGCCGGGCCCCGCCTCCGGGAGAGTCCCCGCCGATGGCTACCACCCGGTGGCCCTCCACCCAGACATTGTTATAAGGGGGACAGTCATGGACCACCAACGTGGTTAAGGCCCCCTGGCGGTGGCCCTGGAAAATCTCCCGAAAATCCAGGTCCGTCAGGACATCGCTGTTCACCGCCAGGAAGGGGCCGCGCTCCAGGAGTTTGCCCAACTCCCGTAGGCCCCCGCCGGTCCCTAACAACTCCGGCTCATGGCTGATCCTGAGATCTATTCCGCAAAACCGCCGGTCCTCCAGAAACCGGTGCACTAAGGGGGCCAGATGATGGGTGTTCACCGCCACCCGGGTAAAACCCGCGGTGATCAATCGGTCCAGAATCAGCCCCAAGACCGGGAGGTTCAGGACCGGGAACAGGGCCTTAGGCAGGGTATAGGTGAGGGGCCGCAGGCGGGTTCCCAGCCCCGCGGCTAAAACGGCGGCTTTCATCCATTAATCCTTAAAAAGATTCACCACCAAGGCACAAAGAGCACAAAGGTTCACCTAGAAAATTTTTGTGTCCTTTGGTGTCCTTGGTGTCTTTTTGGTGATTATTTTTTATACCCGAACTTCCGCAATATCTCCTGGCGCCAGGTGCGGCCGGCTTCGTCTTCCACACCCTTGGGGGACAGCCCGTCCACCACTCCCAGGATGCCCCGCCCTTGCTCCGTCTGGGCCAGGATGACTTCCACCGGGTTGGCGGTGGCGCAAAAAATGCGGCAGACCTCCTGGCACATTTTTATGGCGTTCAGGACATTGATGGGAAACGCGTCTCTCAGAAGAATGTTGAAGGTGTGCCCCGCGGCCAGATTTTGGGCGTTTTCCGTGGCCGCGGCCATGAGTTCCGGGTCATTGCCCTCCACCCGGATGAGACAGTCCCCGGAGGATTCCGAGAAGGCCAGGCCAAATTTAATCCCCGGCGCCGCGCCCACCAGGATTTCATATAAATCTTCCACGGTCTTGATGAAGTGGCTCTGGCCCAAAATCAGATTGGCCCCTTCCGGGATCAGGATTTTTACCACCTTCAGTTCCACGGCTCACCTCGCGCATTCATGACCGGAATTCCTTTCCAGCCGAAGATTTTTTTGGTATTATAAGCATGTTAAAGGGCGGGAGACAAGCCCTTTAAGGGCGGCCCGGGGGAGGGGGGACACGGGGACACGGGGACACGGGGAAGCGGGGAAGGGGAGAAGCGGGAAAGCCTAATTAAAACGAGGAAAGATTTCCATTAAGAGGATATTTTATATATGCTGCTTCCTGTGGATGTGGGTGGCAATCCCCGCGGCCGGGGAGGTCAAGATCGGCCTCTATCTGCCCATGACCGGCGCGGCCGCGGCCATGGGCCAGATGGTGTGGGAAGGGGTGCAGACGGCCCATAAGCTCCAGCCCCAGGCGCTGGGACAACCGGTAAAGCTATCGCTGGTGGACACCAAAAGTGATAGAATCGAGTCGGCCAACGCGGTGAGCCGCCTCATTGAAAAGGAAAAGGTGGCGGCCATTATCGGGGAAGTCATCAGCAGCGACACCCTGGCCGGAGTGCCCATTGCCGAGCGGGCCGGGATTCCCAATATCTCCCCCACCGCCACCAATCCCCTGGTAACTCAGGGACGCCGGTTTGCATTCCGGGCGGCCTACGTGGATGACCTGCAAGGCAAGGTGGCGGCCCGCTACGCCTGGGAGAACCTCAAGGCCCGGCGGGTCGCGGTGCTCATCGACCAGGCCCAGGATTACTGCGTGGGTCTGGCCAATTTCTTTATGGCTGAATTTAAACGCCGGGGGGGAGAGATCGTCGCCATCACCTATATCCAGACCGGGGACCAGGATTTCACCGCGCAGATTTCGGCGCTGAAGGGCAAAAATCCGGATCTGATCTACGCCCCCAATTATTACACCGAAGACGCCCTGCTGGCCAAACAGCTTAAGGACCTGGGGGTGAAGACCACCGTGCTCACCGGCGACGGCGCCCAGGTGCCGGAGTTGGTGGGCATCGGCGGGGCCGCGGTGGACGGCATGTATTTTACCGCCCTGTTTCACCGGCAGGGAGCCACCACGGAGTTGGGACGCCGCTTTCTGGAAGCTTACGAAGCCGGCTGGAAAAAGCAGCTGGACGCGTTCGCGGCCCTGGGGGGCGACAGCTATTTTCTGTTGTTGGACGCCATCAACCGGGCCGGCGACCTGAACGGCACCAAGATCGCCCAGGCCCTGGCCGCCACCAAAGATTTTCAGGGGGTTACAGGGGCCATCACCATGGGCCCGGACCACAACCCCATCAAAGGGGTAACGGTCATCAAGGTGGAAAAAGGCCAGTTCGTTTATCAGACCACGATTAATCCATGAACCGCCGATGAACGCCGATGAACGCCGAGAAGAGTTAGACAGGATTACGAGAAAAATCATTGGCGGCATTTATAAAGTGGGCAATACGCTGGGCAGCGGTTTTTTAGAAAAAGTTTACGAAAACGCCTTGGCCCATGAACTTCGAAAATGTGGTTTTAAGGCACAGCAGCAGCACGGCATTCAGGTTAGATACGATGATGTGGTTGTCGGAGAGTTTGCCGCAGATTTGTTAATTGAGGAAAAGGTTATTATAGAATTAAAGGCAACCAAAGCACTGGATGAAGCACACATGGCCCAATGTTTGAATTACTTGAAAGCCACAGGTCTTTCGGTATGTCTGCTGGTCAATTTCGGCAAGCCGAAAGTGGAGATAAAACGCATCGTGAGAAACTTCTAATCTGCGTCCATCGGCGTGCATCGGCGGTGGAAACATGAATAAACAACCGAGCCTATTCAATATGGAAACCAGATCCGTACCTATCAACATTGAAGATGAAATCCGCAAATCGTACCTGGAGTACGCCTTAAGCGTCATCATCGGGCGCGCTTTGCCCGATGTCCGGGACGGTTTAAAGCCGGTGCACCGGCGCATCCTCTTTGCCATGTCCGAGGCCGGCAACGACTGGAACCGGCCCTACCGCAAAAGCGCCCGCATCGTCGGGGATGTCATCGGTAAATACCACCCCCACGGGGACACCGCGGTTTACGACGCGGCGGTGCGCATGGCCCAGGACTTCTCCATGCGCTACCCCCTGGTGGACGGCCAGGGCAACTTCGGGTCCATCGACGGCGACTCCCCCGCGGCCATGCGTTACACCGAGGTGCGTCTCACCCGGCTGGCGCACGAGCTCCTCCAGGACCTGGAAAAAGACACGGTGGACTTCGTGGGCAACTACGACGGCTCCCTGAAAGAGCCCCTGGTGATGCCCACCCGGCTGCCCAACCTCCTGATCAACGGCTCCTCGGGCATCGCGGTGGGCATGGCCACCAACATCCCGCCCCACAGCCTGGACGAAGTGTGCGACGCCCTCCTGGCCTATCTGGAAAATCCGGACATCACCCTCACGGAGCTTATGGCCGTCATACCCGGCCCCGATTTTCCCACCGCCGGCTTTATCTACGGCGCGGAGGGCATCAGCGAGGCTTATCGCTCCGGCCGGGGCCTTATCCGCCTGAGGGCCCGGGTGGTGGTGGAGAAGAAAGCCGGCCGGGAGTCCCTGGTGGTCCGGGAGCTTCCCTACCAGGTGAACAAGGCCCGCTTGATTGAGCGCATCGCCGAAATGGTGAAAGACAAGAAGCTGGAGGGCATTGCCGACATCCGGGACGAATCCGACCGGGAAGGCATGCGGGTGGCCATCCTGCTCAAGAAGGACGAGGCGGCCCAGACCATCTTGAACCAGCTTTATCAGCATACTCAACTTCAGGTCACCTTCGGCATCAACCTGGTGGCCATCGTCCATAACCGCCCGGAACTCCTGGGCCTCAAAGACTTCCTGCGGCATTTTTTAGAGCACCGGCGGGAAGTGATTGTCCGGCGCACCAAATTCGACCTGAAAAACGCCGAAGCCCGGGCCCACATTCTAACGGGGCTGCTCATCGCCCTGGACCATCTGGATGCGGTGATCACCTTAATCCGGGCCGCGGCCAACCCGGCGGAGGCCAAACAGCAGCTCATGGCCGGGATGTACGTCACTGCGGCCCGGCTCTCCTTGAGCCTGGAGGAGACCCGGACCCAGTTCGCCCTGTCCGAGATCCAGGCCCAGGCCATCTTAGATATGCGCCTGCAGCGCCTCACCGGGTTGGAGCGCCAGAAGATTATCCATGAGGCCGCCGAAGTGGAGGCCGCCATTCAGCGCTACCGGCAGATTCTGGCGGAAGAGTCCGAGGTGAAGGACATCATCGCCCAGGACCTTAAGGAGTTGAAAGAGCGCTACGGCGACGGCCGCCGCACTGAGATCATTCCCCAGGCCCAGGATTTCACCGACGAAGACCTGATTGCCGACGAAGAAATGGTGGTGACCTTCAGCCACCGGGGCTATATCAAGCGCACCCCCCTGACCATCTACCGCAGCCAGCGCCGGGGCGGCAAAGGCCGCATGGGCATGGGGACCCGGGAAAACGATTTTGTCTCCCAACTCTATATCGCCTCCACCCACAGCTATTTCCTGGTGTTCACCAACAAGGGCCGGCTGTTCTGGCTCAAGGTGCACGAAATTCCCGTGGGCATGCCTTCGGCGCAAGGCAAGGCCATCGTCAATCTCCTGGCCCTGGGCCCGGAGGAAAAGGTGGCCACCATCCTGCCGGTCAAGGAGTTTGTCCCCGGCCCCTCTCTGGTCATGGCCACTCGCCGGGGATTGATCAAAAAGACCGAAATCATGAATTTCAGCCGGCCCCGGAGCGGCGGGCTCATCGCCTTGAGCCTGGAGCAGGGTGATGAACTGGTGGGGGTCGCGTTATCCCAGGAGGAGCAGTCTATTCTCCTGGGGACCCGAATGGGCCAGATCATCCGTTTTCCCGCGGAACAGGTCCGGGATATGGGCCGCAGCGCCCGGGGGGTGCGGGGCATCAAGGTGGCCGAAGATGACCGGGTGGTGGGCATGGAGGTCCTGCGGCCCGAAGGGACCATCCTCACCGTGACGGAGCGCGGCTTCGGCAAGCGCACCGACCCGGCGAAATATCCCCAGCATAATCGCGGCGGCAAAGGGGTCAAGGGCCTCCATATCACCGGACGCAACGGCCCGGTGGTGGAAATCCTCCAGGTGGTGGAAGACGACCAAATCATGCTGGTCACCGACGGCGGCAAGATCATGCGCATCGCGGTCAAGGGCATTTCGGTGATCGGCCGGGTTACCCAGGGAGTCAAACTGATGGATGCCGAGGCCGAAGAGCGGGTGGTGAGCCTGGCCAAGGTGGCGGAAAGAGGCGAGGAGATTGACGGTGACGGCGAAGCCGAGCCCGGTATCTTCTGAGGCCCATCCCCTGGCGGTCATCGGCGCCGGCAGTTGGGGCACCACCCTGGCCCAACTGTTAGGGGAGAAAGGCTGGCCGGTGCGCCTCTGGGTCCGGGAACCCGAGGTCTATGAAGAATTATGCCGGGACCGGGTTAACCACACTTTTCTGCCCGAAGTCCGGCTGTCGGCCCGCATCAGCTTCACCCTGGACTTGGCCGAAGCCCTTAAGGACGCGCCGGTGGCGGTTATGGCGGCCCCGTCCCATGGATTCCGCCAGATGCTGCAGGCCATGAAGGGGCAGTGGCCGCCGGAGAGGGTGCTCCTCAGCGCCGCCAAGGGCGTGGAGATCGACTCCCGCCTCACCATGGAAGGCGTAGTGCGGGAGGAGTTGGGGGCCGCGGCGCTTTACGCGGTGCTGTCGGGCCCCAGCTTCGCCCGGGAAGTGGCCCGGCGGGAGCCCACCGCGGTGACCATCGCCTCCCGCCGCCGGGACGTGGCCCTGCGTCTCCAGAAAATCTTTTCGACTCCTTATTTTCGGGTCTATACCTCCCACGATGTTACCGGGGTGGAGTTGGGCGGCGCGCTAAAAAATATCTTCGCCATCGGCGCCGGCATCCTGGAAGGCATGGGTATGGGGCACAACCCCCGGGCCGCGCTCATCACCCGGGGGCTGGCGGAACTGATCCGCCTGGGCGCCCGCATGGGGGCCAATCCCATGACCATGGCGGGTCTGGCGGGCCTGGGAGACCTGATTCTCACCTGCACCAGCCCCCAGAGCCGCAATTATATGGTGGGCGTCAAATTAGGTAAAGGGCTGCCCCTAACGGAAATCCTGGGGTCCATGACCATGGTGGCGGAAGGGGTGAAGACCTGCCGGGCCGTCCATCTCCTGGCCGTTGACCTGGGAGTGGAAATGCCCCTGGTGGGCGCGGTCTATCGCATCCTTTACGAGGGCCTGAGTCCCCGGGAGGCCATCAAAAAACTCATGACCCGGGAACTCAAAGACGAACTGGAGGCCATGGCGGAGACCTGGTAGATAAATACAGTTGTCAGTTGCCAGTTATCAGTTCTCAGTTTTCCGTTCTCCGTAAGGTGCGCAATGCGCCCATGATCTTTCATAAAGTTAACCAGATCAGAGGGGTGGATCAACAAAACAGAGGTCTAATTCTCGTTCCGAGACTTTTGCTTCGGCAAATTGTGATTAGAGTGCTACCCTAAGATAGGTTAGACGGTAGATTGCTTCACTTCTCGTTCCCAAGCTCTGCTTGGGGACGGCTTCAACTTATATTCAACCTCCTAAAATAGCATGATTTATTTCGCCAAGCGGGAGCTTGGCAGATAAGGGGGGTTCCCAAGCAGGAGCTTGGGAACCAGGATTTATGGCAGCGAAACTAACCTTCAAATATGACCGATGTGCGGATATTCTGCATATTGACAAGTGTCCGCCTTACCCGGAGCAGGAATCGGAAGAACTGGGCGATGATATCATCGCACGCCTCAACCCTGTTAACGGGGAGGTGGAAAACCTGGAGGTGCTGTTTTTCTCCACCCGGTTATTGCGGCAGGACTTATTCGAGTTGCCGGTGGTTGCGGATTTGCGATTGATAGGCACGTCTATCTAACTGATTTCTCACCGCTCATGGTAGAAATATGAAACACGACCTCATCGATACCCAAATCCCCACCCTGGGTGAGCCTAAGGTGGATTCCCCCATCCGTCCGGCGCCCATGTTCAACAAAGACGGGCAACTGGTGAAGAAAAATTTTGTCCGGGACACCGACCGCATCCTGGTGGAAGACAGCCTGAATGGTCTGAAGCGGCTCAAACCCGGGGAAGAACCCCTTTCCTTTGAACTGGCCGGGCCCCGGGAAAAAATCTATTTTGATCCCTATAAATTGCACTGCGCCATCGCCACCTGCGGGGGCCTGTGCCCCGGGACCAATGACGTCATCCGGTCCATAGTGCTGGAGCTGTACCACCTATATAAGGTGCGGCACATCTATGGGGTGCGCTACGGCTTTCAGGGCTTCATCCCCAGCTACGGCCATGATCTGATGGGATTGACCCCCGAGGCGGTGGTGGATATCCACAGCTTTGGGGGGACCATCCTGTCTTCCTCCCGGGGGCACCAGGACATCGGGGAGATCGTGGACGCCCTGGACCGTCTCAATGTCCACCTGCTCTTTTTAATCGGCGGGGACGGCACCCTGAGGGCTGCGGACCTCATCTGCGAGGAAATCGCCGCCCGGAGGCTGCGTATCGGGGTCATCGTCGTGCCCAAGACCATTGACAATGACATCCCTTTCGTGTCCCGGTCCTTCGGATTCGACACCGCGGTGGAGATTGCCACCCAGGCTATCCAGGCGGCGCACACCGAGGCCGCGGGCGCGCCCAACGGCATCGGCCTGGTGAAACTCATGGGCCGCTACTCCGGGTTCATCGCGGCCAACGCCGCCCTGGCCCTGCGGGAGGTCAATTTCATCCTCATCCCCGAGGCGGATTTTGATATCGAAGGGGATTACGGTTTGCTGGAGCGCCTGGAGGCCCGGATCAAGAGCCGGGGACATGCGGTGATCCTGGTGGCGGAAGGCGCGGGGCAGAAATTTTTCTGCCAAGAAAACCTGCTCTGCGATCCTTCCGGCAATGTGAAATCAGGAGACATCGGCGTCTTCCTGGCGGACAAGATCAAGGCCTACTTCCATCAGAGGAAGATGGAGATCACCCTGAAGTATATAGATCCCAGCTATCTGATCCGCAGCGTCCCGGCCAATTACAGCGACAGCATTTACTGCGGCTTCCTGGGGCAGAACGCGGTGCATGCCGGGATGGCGGGCAAGACCGCCATGCTGGTGAGCCGCTGGCATGGGCACTACGTCCATGTGCCCATCAAGACCGCGGTGAGCCGGCGCAAGGAAGTGGAACTGGATTCGCCCCTGTGGCGCAGCGTCCTGGAATCCACCGGCCAGCCGCCGCTTAAGAATCCCTGATGACAGCCATTTTTTTTTACCACAGAGACCCAGAGGACACAGAGAATTTTTATTGGCAGCGCCTGGAGCGCCACCATTAAAACACTCTCTTTTATCTGTGATTCTCTGTGTACTCTGTGCTTCCGTGGTTAAAATGAAATGAATGAGCCAGGTGATCGTCCGGTATTTGAATGTCAACAGTGCGGCGACTGCTGCAACGGCCGGGGCGGCATCTATGTCAAACCCCAGGAAGTGGAAGAAATGGCTGCATTCCTGGGCCTGGACGTAGAGGAGTTCATCTCCCGTTATGTGGATTGCGCAGCCCAGGGGTCCCACCTGGGGGTGCAAGACGGAGTCTGCGTCTTCATGGAGGACAACCGCTGCCGGGTGCATCCGGTGAAGCCCTTTATTTGCCGCCAGTGGCCATTTTTCCCGGCCCTGCTGCTGGACCCGGAGGAACTGGAATACGCCAAAGGCGCCTGCCCGGGAATCGCCCCGGACTGCGCCCATGAGGATTTTATCGACGCGGCCCGGCGCCGGGGAGGCGATTAATTACTGAAGAGTTTTCTGTTTTCGGTTTTCTGTAAAAAAACCGGCAATGGGCAGATTTGCATAATCCCCAACTCCGTTGGGGAACATAAAATGTCGGGTGCGCACCGCGTACCATCTTCGGCTGAATCCCGAAAAATCTTTGGTAGGGCGGGCCTCCGTGCCCGCCAGTGTTTAATCCTCATCCGGAAAACGAATAATTCGGAGCATCAATTGTAGGGGCACAGCGTGCTTTGCCCGATAAACCACGATTTCACCGGAGCAGGCTAACCGCCCGGCGCTGTGCTAACGACGATCCAAGAAAATTTAGGGTCCGCGGGCACAAAGGCTCGTCCCACCATCAAAAGGGTTAATTTCGGCGGGGCGGCCGGCCCGGCCCCCGCTCTTACAGGTGAACTTGATGCAAAAAATCCAATTCTTTTTGAAGCTGGTGGTTCTGTTAATGGCGGGCGCGATCCTGAGCATGCCTGCCTTTGCCCAAGAAACCCCCTCGGCCCAGGACCACTTCTCCCAGGGGGTCGCGGCCCTCTCGGAAGGCAAGCCCGGCCTGGCCGTGGAGAAATTCAACGAAGCCCTGAAGCTGGACCCGGAGATGGCCGAGGCCTTCGTCAACCGGGGCATCGCCCACCTGAAGCTGGGCCAGGAGGTGGAGGCAGTGACGGACTTCGACCGGGCCCTGGAACTGGCCCCCAAGTCCTCCGAGGCCCTCTACAACCGGGCCTTGGCTTACAGCCGCCAGGGGCTCTATAAGGAAGCTTTGGAGGATTATTCCCAGGCATTAAAATTAGAGCCCAAGGACTGGCAGATTTATTATAATCGGGGCAACGCCTATCTGGACTCCGGCAAGTCTAAGGAGGCCCTGCAGGATTATCTCCAGGCCCTGAAGCTCAAACCCGAGGTCCCGGAAATTCTCCAAAACCGGGGCCTGGCGTACCTGCACCAGGGACAGGCGGATAAGGCCCTGGAGGACTTTCAGGCCGTCTTGAAGCTCAACCCCAATTTCTCCCGGGCCCATTTCGGAAAGGCCCAGGCCCTGGAAAAATTGGGCCGCCCCCAGGAGGCCAAAGACGCCTACCGGCTGTTTCTCAAGACCGGCAACCCCGACGCCGACGCGGCCTTGCTCCAGCAGGCCCTGGAACGGTTGAAGTGAGTTTTCTGTTTGCGGTTTATGATTTTCTGTTAATAATAACCCATCAGCCGATGCCAGGATGTACGGATAAGTTGAAAATCCCCTTAATCCCAGTAGTGTCCAGCAGGGATTTTTGCGCTTAGTGTTAAGAGGGCACATTGACAGATTGTCGCCGCAGGCCTTAGCCTGTGCCGCCAAAGCTTTTTCTGATGAAGATGGGGGTCCTGGAAAAACCCAGGAACTCATGTCCAAACGTGTAGCGCGGACACGGCCCACCTTCATAATTGCTTCAATATTCATTATGTTGAGTTCATGGGGGATTTGTATCTTCCCCGATATATGGCTGATGGAATTTATACCAAGTTTTTTTCAAATGCAACAAACTTAAGTTACAACTTGTTGATAATCCTGGTCTTTTTAACCAAAAACCGAAAACGGTATTATTCGATGCTCCGAGTAATATCCTCCTGGTATGAGAACCTGTTAAGGAGTGACCGATGATCCAACCCATGTTTCGGACTCTGGCTTTGATCCTCACCCTTAACCTGTCCCTGGCCGCCGGGGCCGCCGGGGCCGGGGCTCCCACCGAAATTGTCAAAGGCACCGTGGATGAGGTCATCCGCCTGATGGGCGATCCGGCCCTTAAGGCCCCGGCCCAGAAGCCGCGCCGCCGGCAATTGATGAAACAGGCCATAGACCGCCACTTTGACTATGAAGAGATGGCCCGGCGCAGCCTGGGGAATCAATGGAGAAGTCTCAGTCCGGCCCAGCGCAGCGAGTTTGTCAACCTCTTCGGGGAACTCCTGGAGGCGTCTTACAGCGATAAAATCGAACGCTACACGAATGAAAAGGTCAATTACACCAGCGAGAATCTGGAAGGGGATTACGCCGAGGTCCGCAGTGTAGTGCTGCGCAAAAACGACCGCATCCCCATAGATTACCGGCTCCACAAAAACGACCGGGGGTGGATGGTCTATGACGTGGTCATTGAGGGCGTGAGCCTGGTGAGCAACTACCGTTCCCAATTCACCCGCATCATCGGGGAATCCTCCTACGGCGAACTGCTCAGGCGCCTGCGCAATAAGGTGACCGAAGTGCATCAAACCGATAAAATATAAATATCCCCCTTAGTTGGGCAAAAATCAGGGGCGTGCCGGGCACGCCCTTTTTATGGTGGGGAGCCGCAGATTATTTTTTTAAGGCAGGTCAACTTTCCAGCCGGCCCTTTATACCGTTTTCGGTTTTCGGTTTTCGGTTAAAAAGACCAGGATTATCAGCAAATTGAAACTTAAGAGGGCAAACCTGGGGCGCGGTTGACGAAAAGCTCCCTGCCTATTGAAACCTAACTCAAAACTTCTAAGGCTGCGGTTCAATCCCCTTTTCCTGCCGCAAAAGGCAACGGCTGGTCCTTCCGGTACGCTAATGCCTGGCAGGAGGCCACCAGGGAGCCTTTAGAGTCGGTGACTTCGATGAAGTAAGTGGCGGTGCGCCGCCCGGCGTGGAGCTCACGGGTCGCCGCGGTGAGGCGTTCCCCCACCTTGGGGGCCGCATGAAAGGTGAGATTCATGTTCAGGGCCACGGCCACGGCGCCGTAAGCGTTCACCGCGGCCTGGAAGGCTTCGTCGATCAGGGCGAACACCGCGGTGCCGTGGATCATCCCCAGGATATTGGTCATCTCCGGGGTGCAGGTCATCCCCACCCTGGCTTGTCCCGGGGCCACTTCTTCCAGTTCCAGGCCCAGGTAACGGGCAATCCCTTGGGTCGCCGCCTGCTCTCGCAGGGCCTTCAGTAACGCATCATGGTCCTTACTCATCACAGGTCCTTATAAAGTTCCTCAAACTGGTTTTTCCAACGCCGGTGGAGCCAGAGCCACTGTTCCGGGCAGGCCCGCACCCACTCTTCGATGGCCCGGCTCTGCAGTTCCAGGTGACGCCGAATATCCGCCTGGGGGTCCTGGGTTTTTTCCATGGGAATGGGGGGGTAAACCATCATCAGGTGGCGACCGTCAGTCAGGCGCCGGGAAAACACCGGCACCACCGGAATGTCCCGGTGTCGGGCCAGGATGGCGGCCACCGGCGTAGTGCGGGCCGGCTTGCCGAAGAAATCCACCAGCAGCCCATCCGCGTCCGCGGTGTTCTGGTCCATGACAATCCCCACTGCGTGATTTTGGCGCAGGTGCCGCAAGATCTCCTTCAAGCCTTTTTGCTTGTCCACCATCCAGTTGCCGCCCCGCTCCCGCAGGTACCGGGCCAGCCTGGCCCCCCAAGGCGCGTCCATTTCCCGGGCCACTACCGCCACGGGGAAGTACTGGAGGCCGCAACTCAAGACGGTGTATTCCCAGTTGCCGGCGTGCGCGGTGATGGCGATCATCCCCCGGCCTTGCTGCAGAGCCGCTAGTCCATGCTCCGCCCCTTGGACAATGACCTTTTTCTTCAGATATGAAGGGGGGGCCACCAGGAGTTCCACCATTTCCCAGGCAAACCTTACAAAATGGCGGAATACGCCCCGGGCAATGCGCTCCAGTTCTTCCGGACTCAACTCCGGCCCGTAGGCAAAGGCCAGGTTGCGCCGGGTGATCTCCCGATGCCGCCGGTCCAGGCGGTACCAGAGGTCGGCCATAAAATCAGATATTAAACTTTTCAAATTAACTTTCTCAACTTTCTTAATATCAATTTCCTTTTAAAATTACTCTTTTTCAAATAAACATTGTCCTAAATACCACCAGCCTGTGTTTATAAATTTTGTTTTATAATCTAGCAAAGCTGGTATCAGTCTTTGATTAAGCCTTCTGATTAAGTCGGCGCCCACAGGCTGCCCTATGGTGTTTGACTGATTACTGGTTACTGGTTACTGGTTACTGGTTACTGATCCCTGACCCCTCTTATAGACGTGCATGGCCTCTTCCCCGACCAGGTCCGTGATCTTGGCCAGGAGGAGCCGGGAAACCGCTTCCTTGCCCCCCTCGTACGCGGCTTTGCGGGCCCAATACCACGGATTGGCATAATTATATACAGTCCAGCCCCACCGGGCCACCTTATCCAGGTGGTGGCGTTTAACGAACCGATACCCCGGATGATCCTTCAAGCCCTGATACACGTCGTGATAGTAGAGGACCGTCCGGAGCTCCACGTCCTTGACGTTGCGGATGGGGAAAGTCTCCAGCCAGGCCCCCAGGCGTTCTCCCACCCTGTTGAACAGGGCCACCATATCCGCCAGGGAGGCCTTGAGTTCCGGCCGCTCTTCCTCAGGATAATAAACCCGGGCCACATCCCGGATCAAGTCCTGGGACATCTCAAAGATCATCTTGAAACTGAACTCTGTATCCGGCCACAGTTTCAGATAGTAGCCGCGGCGATAGGCCCGGATGAGCTCCCGTGCCGCCTGGTCCTGCGGGCGGTCCGCCGGGATGGCGGCTTCCGGGTCTTCCAGCAGTTCCTGTTCCAGCAGGGAGGCCAGCAGTCTTTTCCGGGTCCAGTGGCGCGTAAGGATTAGGGAGCCGCCCCAGAGAAGGGCCAGGCCGCCGAACAGTATTAACAGCCAATGAGTTTCCATAGGTTACGTAGGGTGCGTCCAACGCACCGCTTTTCTGTTTTAAAAATTCACCACCAAGACACCAAGGTTCACCAAGAAAAACTTTAAATTGATGCCCAAAGGCGAATCCTTCGGGCATCAATAGCCGGCATCTTTGTGCACCTTTGTGACCTTGGTGTCTTGGTGGTTAGCTCTTCACGCCCTCTCCCCCCAAATCCCGTCATAAATCGCCTCTACCCGGGCGGCCATATCTTCCAGGGAAAATCGCGCCACCACCAATTCCCGGCCCTGTAATCCCAGTTTCCTCGCCCAGGCCGGATTATCCAGGAGCCGAGCTATGGCGGCGGCCAGGGCCGAGGGGTCCCGGGGCGGCGCCAGCAGGCCGGTGGTTTCGGGGATGACCACCTCGGGGATGCCTCCTACTGCCGCGCCCACCACCGGTTTGGCCATGGCCATGGCCTGGAGCAGGGCCTGGGGCACCCCTTCGCTGGCATAAGAAGCCAGGACCACCACGTCCATCAAGGCAATCCAGGGGGCCACCCGATCCTGGTAGCCCACCATCCGCACCCATGGCTCCAGCCCCAGGGCCGCAATCTTTTCTTCAATGACCACCCGGTACGGCCCTTCTCCCACCAACGCCAGAAAGACGGTCCCACCGCGGTTGATTAACTCCCGGAGGGCTTCCAGGAGGAACAGATGACCCTTCCAGGAGCGCAGCACCGCCACGCTGCCGATAATCCCGGCGTTGGGGGGAATCTTAAGTTCGGCGCGCATATCCGGGTCCGCCTCCTGGGGGCTGAATTCCGTCAGGGAGACGCCGGTGGGAATGGAAAAGATTCGGTCACGGGGCACGCCCAGGCAAGTCGCCAGCAATTCCTTCGTGCTCTCCCCCGTGGTGATGATGGCCCCGGGGGCCTGATAGAGGCGTCGGGTGGGCCAGTTGCCGGACACCGGGGTGGACAGGTGCCGGGTGCGCACCAACCGGGGCCGGGGTTTCAGAGACCGCCAAGCCGCCAGCCCCACCCAGGAATCCAGGGAACTGTGGGTATTAAGGATATCCACGCCCGCGGTTTGGAGATGGCGCCGCAGGTCCCGCCAGGCCGTCAGGTTGCCCCAGCCGCCGAAGCTCAGGGGCAGCACGGGAAATTCCTCCCGGAGGGCCCGGGGATACAGCTCGCTCCGGGAATCGCAGGCGATCAGCAGGCGGTGGCCCCGGGCCCGCATGGCCAGGGCCTCGGACATGATCCGGCGCTCCTGCCCCCCCCAACCCAGGGACGATTCGGTATGGAGGATGGTATAGAGCCGGGAAGGGGAGGGGGGGGTCATGCGGTTTTACTCTGCTCCCATAATTCCAGGTAGAGACCTTCCAACCGGCGGAGCATCAGGTCCTGGGAATATTTTTGCGCCACCGTGGTCCGGGCCGCGTTCCCCAGGAGCCTCCGGGTTTGGGGTTGATGATACAGGTCCAGGATGGACGCGGCCAGGGCCGGAGAGTCAGCCGGGGGGACCAAAAAGCCGTTGACGCCCTCCTCAATCACCTCCTGGGAGCCGCTCACCCGGCTGGCCGCCACTGGCAGGCCCGCGCCCATGGCCTGGAGCAGCGCCAGGGAAAGGCCCTCCCACAGGGAAGGCTGGACGTAAATATCCAGGGCCCGATAAATCCAGGGCATGTCCCGCCGGGTGCCCAGGAACCGCACCATTTCCTGGATGCCTAAATCCTGGGCCTGCTGCCTAAGGTCCTCCAGCCGCCGGCCCTCCCCGGCCAGCAGCACCGTCAGATCGGGGATCTCGCCTTGCAACCGGTGGACCGCGTCCAGAAGATAGGTGTGGCCTTTCTGTTCTTCCAGCCTTCCCACCGCGCCGATACAAAAGCCCGTAACCCCTAATCGGGCCTTGGCCTCCTCCCGGCTGCAGGGGACGTTTAGGGCGGCCAGGTCAATGCCGTTGGGCAGCAGGCGCAGTTTGCCCGGGGGCACGCGGTCATAGCGGCGCACATCCTCCATGACCTGGGGACTCACCGCCAGCACGCAATGGCTCACCCTGGACAGCAGCCGGTTCCACAGCCTCCGGTGCAGCTTCACCGCGGTATAGGAATTGTGCACTTCCGCCACTACTCCGGGAAGGCCCAGCCCCCAGGCCGCCAGGCGGCCGTAAAGATTGGGATGGTAGAGGTGGGTGTGGAGAATGTCCGGCTTGAGCTCCTTCAGGAGGCGACGCACCGTCAGGGCCACTCTTAGGGTAGAACTGTGTTTGATGTCCACCCCCAGGCTGATGACGGGGTAGCCGGCCCGGGTCAGCTCTTCCCCGATGGGGCCGGGCGGCCCGATGGTGGCCGCCTGGACGGAAAAGCGCTCCGGGTTGAGGCCCTTGACAAAGGCAGCCACCAGTTCCTCGGCTCCCCCCACCGACAGGGTGACCATCAATTGCAGGACTTTAAGACGCGGGCTGGACAAGATGGGAATTCTTCCTTCCGGATTTGTCCCATTATAACAGAAATCCGCGGCCCTGAGGTTCCCTTTATCTCTTTCCCTTTCCTGAGTTTCCAATATTCAGGCTAAACAAAGTCAATCCTGAAACTCCGAAAAATATTGCATCCCTCGTAGGGAATCGGCTTGCCGTGCCCGAAAATAAACACTTCCAATGGCGCCGGCTGAAGCATACGGCTGCAAAAAATCCGTTTCCGAATGGATACTGTATAGGATGATAGAATCAGTTCGGTGGATAAATTTGCCTTCCCAACCACAATCCGGCAAATTGTCCATAAGGAGGTGTTGACAGCTTCCGGCAATTTTGTTAAAAATTTAATTGGGCTTGGGGCTGTAGCTCAGCTGGAAGAGCACTTGAATGGCATTCAAGGGGTCAGGGGTTCAAGTCCCCTCAGCTCCACCATAATTTGAAAAGACTAAAAGGGGTTGGCAACCACGAGGTTGCCGGCCCCTTTTCTTTTCGGGGCCAATGATAGCCATTGCTTCAACGCCGGGCAGATCATTAGGCCGATTTACCGGGGTGATAATTGGGGACCGACACCATTTATCCATGGCTTGATTTTGCGGAGATGAGGCCCGGCAGTTTCCTGGGTTTGAGTCCGGTTAGCCCCCGTCATTTTCCTATCTGGAGGCGATTTTGACAATCTTCCAAACCCCCTGAAGTTTTATCAGTGCGGCGGTTTCCTGGCGCTTTTCCCCGCCGCTGAACCCCAGCACATAAGTTATTAGGGCGTCATTGCCGAAGATTTTCTCTCTGGTGATCTCTATTGTTTCCAGGGTCTTGCCGGGAGGACAGATTCTGGCGTAAAGCTCCCGGAGACTTTGATCCCCCGCCATCTCCTTGACATTTTTAACAAAGTCCGATGAACAATAGTTCATGGCATCATCGCAGTTGCCCCCATAGGCTGACCGGTTATAAGCCTTGACCACCTCCCCGGGGGCATCCGTTTGCCCCATAACTGTGAAGGCCGAGACGAAGGTCAGGCCGATAATTAAAGCTCCGGACAAAACATCTTTCCAAAACATGCTTGCCTCTCTTTTCGTCACCTAATTCCTCGCCGGATTTTCCGGCCCGGATCTCGGCGCCGTCCTCTGATATTTTTCAGAATTACCACATCAAGGCTTTAAAATAAATTTCTTTGAGAACCTCTGGAAGGTTTTTGCGGATCCGGCTAGCCAGGGGGGCTACCCAGTGCGGCCGGCAATAATCTATCGCCGCCCGGATCAAGGGTCTGTTAGGTCGGATGTTGTCGGATGATTTCTCCCACCAGGTCCACTATTTCACGGTTGCCGTCGATGAGGTAGGCAAATTAGGGACAGACACTATTTATTGGAAATATCGACCCTAAAATTAAGCCATGCATAAATGGTGTCTTTCCCCAATTAAACCCAATTAACCAACGAAGAGCTTTGCTTATTGCCGGTTCTTCACAGAAAACAGAAAACGGAAAACAGAAAACTTTTCTGAAAGGGCTTGGAAACCGGAATGACAAAGGCTGCCCTCGCCATGGTGAAGGCAGCCTTGGTTTTATCTATGAAAAGGAAATCCCGGTTACTGCCGCTGGGGCAGGGCCTCCCCGGGCTGGTTGATGGCGGAGAGTTTCCAGGGGTTGTTCCCCACCGGCCGGGTGAAGGTCCAGTACTCCTCGAATTTTACCGGGTCCGTCTTGCTCCCCTCCAGCACCTGGCCGGATGCCTCATCCACGTTGTAATCCAGAAGATTGGCATAGACCCTGACGGTGATGAAGTCCACGCCGGACTCCTGCCAGGCCTCGGTGATATCCACGGAGCGCACCGCGATGTTTTCCAGGCGGTTGATCTTTTTTGCGGCTATTAATTGGTCGGCGTCGCCCTGAAGGATGCGGTACATCTCCTCGGTCAACAGATTCCGGACCGGCGCCATATCCCGGTTGGCCCAGCCGCCCTGGATTTTGAAGAACGCGTCCATGCACCAGTCTTGGAACCTGGCCTCTTCGAAATAGGGGTCATACTGCTTGATGTAGCCCAGACCCTGCTCCCGATCCCAGTCCCCGGCGGGGGGCGGGATTTGCGCCTGGGGCTGGTCATAAACCGGGGGATAGGTAGTCTGATATGGCATTTCCACGGTGCCGACGCCGCCCTGATAGGCCATGGCCTCCTGTTCCCGTTTCCTTTTGATGTACCGGTAAATCAGGTACCCGATGCCGGCCAGGAGTAAGATGTCTATGAGGCTGATGCCGCTGCCGCCCATGCCGCCCATGCCGCCGCCATAAGCCGAGGGGCCGCCGAACATGCTCCTAAATAGCAGGCCACCTGCCAGGCCGCCCAGCAGGCCGCCGCCGAAGCTGCGCATGAAGCTGCTGGATTGGGGAGCCATGGGGGGAGGAGTAGCCGGCCGGGAAACCCCGGGGCCGGGCGTGGGGGTGGTGGGGCGCGAGGTGCTGGGGGGCGCGGACGAACGGGAACCCCGGCTAGAGCTACCGCCACTGGACCTGCCGCCGCCGGCCCGGGCCCAGGCGTCCAGTTGGAAGGCCCAGCCGCAAAGAAACATCAGAGTGACCATGGCTAAACAGCCTTTCAGCCATTTTCGGGACATATCTGCCTCCATTGGAATCTACGGTTAGGTTCTGATTCAGATTTTAATGGGAACGGCTTAATTATACATAATGATATGCCGGATGAGGCAATAAAAATTTAGGAGCGGCCGGGAAATTCACGAGAAGTCGTGGGGGTTGTGGGAAAAAGCGGTCAGAGGTCGGAGGTCAGCTTTTTTCGGTGAGGCAAGCCGGCTTTTGGGGCCAAAAATTATAATCGAAAAAATCTATTTCACAGAGGTCTCGTATTCAGTTATCAAGAGAGGTTCCCCATTTTTCTCGACCCCGGGATATTTTATCCACAATCCCTAACCCGGAAAAGCCGGAACCAAAAACCTTCAAAGATTTACCATAAAGGCACAAAGGACACCAAGGAACCCCAAGAATTATTTTTTCTTTGTGAACCTTTGTGTTCTTTGTGTCTTGGTGGTTAATTTTCATCCTACCGAACCCGGAAAAGCCGGAACCAAAAGGTTTTTAGCAAATTTTTTGCCAGAAAAAGCGCGAATCCTAGAAATAAGTTACTAATCCCTAATCCCTAATTGTAATGACAATAGTTTTTAGCATACATTATTGTGCTTGGGTGAAGGAAGATAATCCATGAGAATCCATATCCAAGCTGCTTTGACGCTGTGCATAATCGAATGCTAACGTTAGATGTCATTACACCTAATCCCTGACCCCCTGTCCCAACAACCTCACCATCAACTCCGCCTGGCGGCGGGCCGCGCCCTGGTGGCGGGAAAGGGCGGCCTGGGCCCGGGCGCCCAGGGCGGTCGCGGTTTGGGGGGCATCCAGAAGGCGGCGAACCGCCGCGTAGAGGGAGGGGGCGTCGTGGACCATGATCCCGGCGCCGGCTTTCTCCAGGATGGCATAAGCCCAGCGGAAGTTTTCCATGTTGGGGCCATAGATAGGCGCCCGGCCCCAGGCCGCGGCTTCCAGGATATTCTGGCCGCCGTGGGGGACTAGGCTGCCGCCCACAAAGGCCGCGTCCGCCAGTCCGTACAGGGTGAATAGGTCGCCGATGGTGTCGATGATGACCACGGGATGGTCCCGGGTTTTTCCGTCGGCTTTCAACCGGCTGAAAAGATGAAAGGGCAGGCCGCGATTTTGCAGCATCCGGGCCAGCTCCGGGGCGCGCTCGGGATGGCGGGGGGCCAGCAGCAGGACCAGGGCAGGGTAGGGGGCCCGGAGTTTTTCGTAAGCCTCCAGGACCACTTCTTCTTCCCCGGGATGAGTGGACGCGGCCAGGAGTACGGGAGGGCCCGGCAGGTTCAACCGGGCGGCCAAATCCTCGAGGGCCTCGGGGTCCCGGTCCTGGAGGAGGCGGTCAATCTTCAGGTTGCCGGTGAAGTGGAGCCGGGCCGGGGAGACCCCCAGGTGGCGCAGCCGTTCATAATCCAGGGTGGATCCCGCGGCTACTGCGCCGAATAATTTAAGTAAATCAATAGAATACCTTCTATATTTAATAAACCTTCTGAATGATTGATCAGACAGCCGGGCGTTGGCCAGGGCCAGCGGGATTCCCCGGCGGTGGGCCTGGCTAAGGAAATTGGGCCAGATCTCCGAATCCAGGGCAATGAACAGGTCCGGCTTCAGAAAGTCCAGATACCGGGCCACGGCCCACGGCAGGTCCAGAGGGAAATAACAAACATACGCGCCCAGGGGGATAAGTTGGCGGCGGGCCACGGCTTGGCCGGTTTCGGTGCCGGTGGTGACCATTATGACCGCGTGGGGAAGCAGGGTTTGCAGTTCCTTAATCAGGGGCAGGGCGGCCAGGACTTCACCCACGGACACGCCGTGCACCCAGACGCGGGGGGTTCCGGCCGGAGGAGGGGAGGGGGGGAGTCGGAGGCCCAAACGGGGCAGGAAGCTTTCTCCCCGGCCCCGGGATTTCAAGTGCCAGAGAAAATAAGGCCACCCCACCAGTCCACCCAGGGAACTGATGACAGGATATAATAATGAAAATAGATAGTTATTAGCCAATATTAATAAGTCTTATTAGATTGTTTGGTCAGCCACTGGGACCGCACTTTTAAATAATCCGCCAGAATTTGCCCGTGGTCGAAGGCCAGGGAGTCCGGGAGCTGGTCCGGCGCAAAGACGGCCAGGCTGCGGGCGTCGTCCCCGGCCAGGGGGGTCCCATAACCCCGGGCCACAAACACCATGGTGATGGTGTGCCCCCGGGGGTCCCGGTGGGGCTCGGAGTACGCGTGAAATTGCCCCAACAACTCCACCTCCAGGCCCGTTTCTTCCCGGGCCTCACGGCAGGCGGCCTCCTCCAGAGTCTCCCCGTAGTCCACGACCCCCCCCGGCAAGGCCCAACCCCAGGGAGGTTTGCTCCGCTGAATCAACACCAACCCCCGGTCCTGATATTCAATGATGATATCCACCGTAGGCGCCGGATTCCGGAACCTCGGGGCGAGAAAACCGCATTTGGGGCACTTTTCTGCTGTCTGCATCTGTTAGTTTACATAATATATATTATCAGACGTTATAAAGGGGGTCCCCAAGAGGGCTATCCACACTCCCGTTTGATAAACTTTTTTAAATCCTGATAGTTAACCGACATAATCCGCCAGGCGCCATCCGCGTCCTGGCGCATCCGGAACCGGAAATCATCTTTGCTTTTGGGATCTCGAATCTTAACCAGGGCCTCTTCCCCCTTAACTTCGATTCCGGCCACGGTGATGGCGGCCGCCAGTGCCAGGAGTTGCGTATTATCCAGGTTCAGGAGATAGACCTCCGCGGCCTTCCGGATATCCTTTTCAAAGCTTTTGAACAATTGGGGCAAGACATGGCGGGTGAACTTGCGCCCCAGGCTCTGGCCCAAACGGGCCCAATCATCTTTGATCTTATCATCGGGGATTTCCAGGTCTGGGCCGGAGGCTTCTATGAAATTGTTGAAAATAGCCTGTAAATCCATATACTTAAAGAAGTTATTCATGTTTTTGGTCTTTAGGGCCAAGACCATTTGGTGCAGTGAGTAGCGGGGCGAGTAGGACCAGCGCAGATATAGGCCCCCCGCCGCTCCCGCGGCCAGGAGCAGCACCGCCAGGATGATGAACAGAGGTTTACGCATCAGGGCGTCTCCTTAAGGATGTATTTACCCTTTACCTTTTTAGATATAACATAAGACGGTAATGATAATGGTTTTCAGTTTCGGGTTTTCAGTTTCGGTAAAAACCTGAGGAAAATGGCCTCTACGATTACTTTTCACCACAGCCGCGCATGAGCCGTTGGCTCTCTCCAAAATCATGAAAAGGGGCGCGCTTTAATGGTGCATAGTGCATCATAGGCTTTGGCGGGCACGGAGGCCAGCCCCGCGAACTTTTCGTAACAGTCATTCACGGGCCTTTAGCCCACCTGTAAATTATGGAAAATTCCTGATGGGCATACTCCTAACTTTGAACCTTGAATCTTGAACTTTGAACACTACCAACTAGCAACTGAACACAATCTAACAAAAGCGCCCAGGGGGAGCAATGGAAAAGTGGGAAACACCTGCCGGCCGGCGGCCCGTGGTCCGTCTCACCGGCAAGGGCTGGCGTTGGCAGCGCACCGGGCATCCCTGGGTTTACCGGGATGATCTGGAAGGGCGCCCGGATCTTGCTTCCGGGGATCTCACCGCGGTCTTGGGTCCCGGGGACCGCTTCCTGGGGCAGGCATTCTATAGCGCCGCGTCCCGCATCGCCTTGCGCTTTGTAACCTCCCAGGATGAACCGGTGGACCGGAGCTTTTGGCAGGCGCGGCTTCGCCAGGCCCTAACTTACCGCGGCCGGGTAGTTCAGGAATCCGACGCGTATCGCCTGATTTACGGGGAAGCCGACGGTTTTCCGGGGCTGGTGGTGGACAGTTATGCCGGCCATCTGGTCATGCAGGCGCTCCATCCCGCCATGGAGCGCCGGACCCCGGAAATTGTGGACTTGTTGGTGGAGGAGCTTTCCCCTCCTTCCATTACCCTGCGTAACGACGCGGAGGTCCGGCTCCTGGAGGAGCTTCCCCTGGAGGTCAAGACGGTGCGGGGGGAGCTGCCGGCCCTGGTGAAGGTCAAGGAGGGCGGGGTGCGCCTCTGGGTGGATGTGCTCAAGGGACAGAAAACCGGGATTTTCCTGGATCAACGGGAAAACCGCCTGGTCACGGCCGCCTGGGCCGGGGGGGAAGTCCTGGACGCCTTCGCGTATCAGGGCGCGTTTGCCATGCACATGGCTCCGGAGGCCCGGCGGGTCACTCTGGTGGACACCTCGGAGGCCGCCCTGGCCCTGGCCCGGGAAAACGGCCGCGTCAACGGCTTTGACAACCTGGAGTATGTAAAGGCCAACACCTTCGCGTTCCTCAAGGACGCGGTGGGGGCCGGGCGCCGCTTCGACCTCATCGTCTTGGACCCGCCGGCCTTTGCCAAGAGCCGCGGGGACCGGGCCGGGGCCGTCAAAGGATACCGGGAGATCAATCGCCGGGCCTTTCAGCTCTTAAACCCCGGCGGTATCCTGGTGACCTGCTCCTGCTCTTATAATCTCAGTGAGCCGGAATTCCTTGAAGTGGTGCGCCATGCCGCAGGAGAGGCAAATCGCCGGGCCAGGGTGGTGGAACGTCGGGGCGCGGCCAGAGATCATCCGGGGTTGCTGGCGATGCCGGAGAGTCTTTATCTAAAATGCCTTATCTTGATGGTTGATTAATGATCCGGAGTAAGGCATTAATATACGGGGCGCAGGGGCTTCGGTAGCGGTGAGCGGCCGGTTGTCGGTTGCGGATAGTGCAAAGATACCGTTTTCGGTTTTCGGTTAAAAAGACCAGAATTATCAGCAAATTGAAACTTAGGTTGGTTGCATTGGAAACATAACTTGGTAAAAGAACAGCCGAGGGCGGCTGTTCTACATTTTTCCCTTCGGGGGGATAAGCTTTCCATCAAAAAACTCGAAACTCAAAACTTGAAACTCGAAACTTTTCAAGGCAGCCGCGATGGAGGCCAGCCCCGCGAACTTTTCGTAACAGTCATTCACGGGCCTTTAGCCCACCCGTAAATTATGAAAATTCCTGATGGGCATACTCCTAACTTTGAACCTTGAACCTTGAACTTTGAA
>CAZUBT010000045.1:0-26628 GCA_964618815.1 uncultured Desulfobacterales bacterium
CTTTTTGACCAGCGGACCTGGGCAGATGATTGGACTTATGCCAATTCGCATTCAAAAGGTATCAAAATGTAGGGGCGAACCTTGTGTTCGCCCACCAATTTAGGGCGAATACAAGATTCGCCCCTACGAAAAAATACGTTTGATGGCGAATTGTTATTGCGTGCTAACCATTTCAGACACCTTCCCCTTTTGGTTTAGGGACGAACAAAAAGATCCGGAAGGCCGAAAACCAAGGAGACTACCATGAAAAGAGCAAGTTGGCGGGTAATGGTGTTGACCCTCGGGGCGCTTTTTTGCCTGGCCGGCAGCCTGCCGGCCGCGGCCCCACCACAGTTCACGGCGGTGGAGGTGCCCGGCCTGGGCGGTTCCTGGAGCTATGCCCGATCCCTCAATGAGCTGGGCCAGGTGGCAGGATATGCATACACCTCTGGCGGCTACTATCACGCCTTCTTCTGGGACAGGGTTGCGGCCCCCCAGGACCTGGGCACTTTGGGGGGTACCTATAGCTGGAGCGCGGCCGTCAACAAACTGGGCCAGGTGGCAGGCTACGCCTACACCATCGGCAGCAGTAACCACCACGCCTTTATTTGGACCGCCGCAGGGGGCATGGAGGACCTGGGCACTTTGGGGGGTACCTATAGCTGGGCCCAGAGCATCAACGACAAGGGCCAGGTAATAGGCTACTCCTACACCAGCGGCGACAGTGACTACCACGCCTTTTTGTGGACCGCCGCAGGGGGCATGCAAGACCTGGGCACCCTGGGAGGCGACTATAGCTGGGCCGCATGTATTAATAAGTCCGGCCAGGTAGTAGGCTACTCCAACACCATCAACGAAAACCAGCACGCCTTTGTCTGGCGTAAGAAAGGGGGCATGCGGGACCTGGGCACCCTGGGGGGCGACTATAGCAATGCCAATGCCATCAATGACAAAGGCAGGGTAGTGGGCGGGGCCAACACCGCGGCCGGGGACCAGCACGCTTTTCTCTGGTCCGGCGCCATGAAGGATTTGGGCACCCTGGGAGGAACCTGGAGCCAGTCCGAAATGATCAATAACTTTGGCATGGTGGTGGGAGGTTCAGATATCGCGGGGGGGGGTGAGAACCACGCCTTTTCCTGGACCCCCAAGCAGGGCATGGTGAACCTGAGCCCCCCAGGCTCCAACCACAGCCGGGAACCCCGGGTCAATAACTGGGGCCAGGTGGTGGGGCACTTCCATGGTCCGCCGGACTTTAATTGCCGCGCCTTTTTCTGGACCGCGCAAACCGGGGGGCTGGACCTCAACAACCTGGTGGTGGACCTGCCGGGGGGCGTGATCCTTAGTGACGCCCCCGACATCAATGACCGGGGGGAGATTCTGGCCCAAGGCAACAACGGCAAATCTTATATCCTGGTCCCGAACAAACTCAAGCCTTCTTTAGGAGGCGTTCCCAAGGGTTCCGGTGGAGATTGATTAGCCTGGACCCCGGCCCGCGCTGAAGGCCGGGCCGGAACCTTCATGAGTCGCGAGAAAGGCGGGACTTTTCCCGCCTTTCTCATTTTAGGCTTAGTTAATCGTAGGGTGCACCCTGCGCACCGATAATTCCTCATTACCTCGCATGGAGGCATCGAATCTGCCCTCAACCCTATTATACCGTTTTCGGTTTTCGCTTAAAAAACCAGGATTATCAGCAAATTGAAACTTAAGTTGGTTGCATTGGAACCAGAACTTGGCATTATTACTCAGTGCATAAAATTGTTCGCATATTCCATTTGCCAAAGGGTTTAGAAAATCCCCCTAAATCCCCCTTTAGAAAAGGGGGACTTTAATAACCTTTCCAAATGGTTCCCCCCCCCTTTTTTAAAGGGGGGCCGGGGGGGATTTTCCCCTGAAGTGGTTGATAGCCAATGGGAACTATTTGATGCTCCGAGTAATAATACTCGGAGCGCAAGATTTAATGCAATGCCAATGCGTCATGCAGGCGCGGTTTGCGAACCGTCCCTGCATGGCTTCACTTGGCCAGTTCCGCCAGCTTTTTCAGGTCCATTTGCTGGGCCGCGGTCTTGAGAATCTCGGGGCTGTCCAGGCCGTCGCCGTCGATCTTCACCCAGAACCGGTCCGCCACGCTGATGTTCAGTTCGCCTTCCTTATCTTTGGGGCGATAGACTTCCAGGGCCTTAAACCCCTGAACTTCAGTGGTGCGCATCACCTCGTTATCGTTTTCCATCTCCATCTGGGGTAGCCCGGCCAGAAAAGGAATGGGCTGGCCCCAGTAATCCATGATGATGATCTCCAGTTTTTTCTCACCGGCGCGAAAGGTGGCCCGGACTTCGCTCATCTGCATCTTTTCCATTTTTATGGTGGTGCCGGTAGGTTTGCCGTCCATGGTCCAGCCCGGAAGCTTCAGTTCCAGGAAGGGGGCCAGTTTCTTGTGCTGGACAGTCTCCCCCAGGGCCGCGGGGGCCGGGACCAAGGCCGGCAGCGCCAGCATCCCTAACATCCATAAGGTTAACCAAGCGGAGCGAATTCCAAGTTTGGGGCTCATCGTCGTCCTCCAGGTAAATTGCGATGGCTCATTGTAACCTCATCGGTCCCGCCCGTCATGCCTAAAAAGCGCCCGGTGGGAAGCGTTCCCCCAAAGCTGCAAGCTAAGCCCGGATAGAGCTGTGGATTTCCAGGAAATCCCCATAAGGATGAAAAAAGGAGGAATCTTCGGGCCGTTGGCCTGGGCTAAACCTGTGAAAATCTCCGGGAGTTCCTTGACAAACGCGGTTATAAATGGTTTATAAATAGTTTGGAATTAATTACGGCACACAAGGATAATTCGGCATGAAGCGCACCTATCAACCCCATAATTTACGCCGCAGCCGCACCCACGGGTTTTTGAGCCGCATGAGCACCCGGGGCGGCCGCCAGATCTTGAGACGCCGTCGGGCCAGGGGCCGCAAGCGCCTTTCGGCCTAAGCGGTGGGGAGCCTCCCTGAGCCACACCCCCATAGCCCCCGGCGGGAGCCCGCCTCCCGCCGCGGCGCCCCCCATCAGAGGGAATGCCCGCTTTACCAAGGCGGAGCGGCTCCGCCGCCGCAGTGATTTCCTCCGGGCGCAGGCCCAGGGCCGCCGGCTGCACACACACCATTTCGGCGTCACCCTGGCTCCCAATGACCAAGGACATCCCCGTTTGGGCCTGGTGGTCACCAAACGTCTGGGAAAGGCCATCCGGCGCAATCGGGTCAAACGGTTGCTGAGAGAATTTTTCCGCCGCCATAAAACCCAGCTGCCTCCCCTGGACCTGGTGATCATGGCTAAAAAAGGGGCCGGCGCTCTCACTTATCAGCAGGTGCAGGAGGAACTGGGGCAATTGTTGCTTCGGAGCATAAAATAGATTGGCCTCACCCCCACCCCGACCTTACCCCTCAAGGGGAAGGGGGCAAGAGAAAGAGACTTCTTCTAGGCTCCGATGGTTATTGCGGTCCCGGCGCTCAACCCATGAGTAAAATCGCCCTCTGCCTCATCCGGGCCTATCAGGTGCTGCTTTCTCCGGTGATTCCCACCTGCTGCCGGTTTGCCCCCAGTTGTTCTCACTATGCCCTGGAGGCTTTTCGGCGTTACGGATTCCAGCGGGGTTTATCTCTGAGCCTGAAACGCCTGGGTCGCTGCCATCCTTTCCACCCCGGGGGATGGGACCCCGTACCTTGAGGAGTTTACTATGGAAAATAGGGCTCTTATCGCCCTGGGTTTGAGTTTTTTGATTTTCATGGCCTTCATGTATATCGGGGAGAAGCAGAAGCCGGAGGTTCCGGTAACTCCTCCGGCGAAAGTCGCCAAGTCAGAGGCGCCACCCGCGCCCGCTCCGGAGGCCAAACCCACGCCGCCGCCCCCGCCGCCCCCCGGGACCATGACCCGTCCAGCCAAGGACGTGGTGGTGGAAACCCCCTTATTCCGGGCGGTATTCACCGAGCAGGGGGCACGCCTGAAAAGCTTCCAGTTGAAAAAATACCACCAGGAGATTAAGTTTCCCTCCATCTACAATTTCAGTCTGGGGCCTGTGGGTCTGGAGGTGGACCGTTATCAAGACCCGGCAAAAAATGGGCTCAAGCCCAAGGAATTGGTTCAGCCCGGCAAACATCAGGACCTGCCCTTGAGCCTCTCCTGGACCGGCAAGGACGTCACCGTGCCGGCGCTGCTGCCCTATGAAGCCTCCCAGGAAGCGGTGACCCTCAAGGCCGGGGACACCGCCACCCTGAAATTCACCGGCGTCAGTCCCCAGGGCGTGAATCTCACCAAGATCTTCACCTTCAAAAGCGACAGTTACGCCTTTGATCTCACGGTGAAGGTGGCCAACCACGCCGGGCGGGCACTGGACGGCCACCTGGACCTTTCCCTGGCGGAAAATTTCTCCGGCGAAGCCTCCAGCTCTCTTTTCCTGGGATTTAACGGCTCGGTCAACAATCGCCTGGAGGAGATCAAATCCGGCGGTCTCAAAGAGCTCAAGACCTTCACCGGCAAAATCGATTTTGCCACCTTGGATGAGGGTTACTTTATCACGGCCATGGTGCCCCAGGGGACGGCCAAACCCCTCCTTACCCTGAGCGAAACCCTGCCGGGCTCCATGGTGGCCACCCTTCGGACCCCCGTGGAGGCTCTCAGCCCCGGGCAGGAGACCCAACTGGCCTACACCCTCTATTTCGGCCCCAAGGATTTAGACGACCTCAAAGCCTTACAGGTGGGGCTGGAGCGCACCGTGAGCTTCGGCTGGTTCGACATCCTGGGCAAGCCCCTGCTGGCCACCTTAAAATTCTTTAACCGTTATGTGCACAATTACGGCATCGCCATCATAATTCTCACCATCATCATCCGGGTCCTGTTTTTCTATCCGAGCCATAAAAGCTATATCTCCATGAAGGAGATGCAGAAGCTGCAACCCAAGGTGGCCAAGATTCGGGAAAAATACAAGGACGACAAACAGGCCATGAACAAGGAGGTCATGGGCCTGTACCGCACCTTTAAGGTCAATCCCCTGGGCGGCTGCCTGCCCATGGTCATGCAACTGCCGGTGTTCGTCGCCCTGTACAACGTCCTGGGCTATGCCATTGAACTGCGCCACGCGCCCTTCATCATTACCTTGCCCTTCACCAATATCGTGTGGCTCATGGACCTGTCCGCCAAGGACCCCTTGCTCATCACCCCCATTATCATGGGGGCCACCATGGTGGTTCAGCAAAGGATGACTCCCTCACCGGGAGATCCTACCCAGGCCAAGATGATGATGTTTTTGCCCATCGTCTTCACCTTTATGTTTCTCAACTTCGCATCAGGCCTGGTGCTCTACTGGATGGTAAATAACGTGCTGTCCGTTGTCCAACAACACTACACCAACAAGTATATTACCTAGTATTTGGTTGGGGAAGAAAGCGTAAGGTTTAATTAGCTTTATTAAACTCGTGAGCGAGATTGTCCCGTCTTATTCCCTCCCCTTTGATTGGAGAGGGTTAGGGTGGGGGTGAAGAGTTCGGCAACCTCAGAGCGTTGCATGGATAATCCCCCTCCCCCCCAACCCCCACCCATTAGGGGAGGGAGGTTAGGCCGTATCACCCGGGCCGGGAAATCTTAGAGTATCTTATGCTGATTTCTGCAACCTATCGCCAGGTCCTGGGGGAATATGGATGGACTTTCTGGAATTTGCAGGCAAGAGCACCGAGGAGGCCATTGAGAGCGCGGTGGCTCATTTTCAGGTCCCGCCGGAGCAATTGGAGATAGAAATCGTGTCCGTGGGTTCTCCCGGCCTGTTCGGCCTGGGGAGCCGTAAAGCCAGAATTCGCGCCGCCATGCGGGATGAGGCGGAAGGCTCCCTGGTCCCCCTGGCTCAAGAGGTCCTGGAAAAAATCCTGGCTAAGATGCAGGAACCGGCCCGGGTCACCGCGGAAGAGGAAGACGAGCGCATCATCTTGCGTATCGAAACCGATGACGCCGGCCTGCTCATCGGCAAACAGGGACAGACCCTGGACGCCCTCCAGTTTCTGGTGACCAAGATCCTGGCCAAGAAGACCCGGAGAAAGGTCCGGGTCAGCATCGACGTGGAGGCCTACCGGGCCCGCCACCATGAGTCCCTGACCATGCTGGCGGTGAAGTATGGGGAAAAAGTCAAGCGCACCGGCAAGTCCGTTACCCTCAATCCCATGAACCCCTATGACCGCCGCATTATCCACCTGGCCCTCCAGGAGGATAGGGAACTCAAGACCATGAGCCGGGGGGAAGGACTTTACAAGAAGGTGGTCATTTCCCCGGCCAAAAAGCGCGAAGGCCAGGAGGGTCCCCCGCCTCTGAATGAGTCTTACTGAGCAGTTGCTCAGGAGCCTTTGGCTCACCCGTAAATCATGAAAAGTGACAAATATTGATGGTGCGTGGAACACACCCTACTTTGGCGGGCACGGAGGCCCGCCCCACGAACTAAACTCGAAAGTCGAAACTCTTCAGTGCAAACCGACACTATTGCGGCCATCTCCACCCCTTTAGGGGAAGCGGGCATCGGCATCGTGCGCTTGAGCGGCCCTGATGCGGAGGCCATCGCCCGGCGCATCTTCCTTCCGGTCCAGCCCCGCCCCCGGTGGCTTTCCCACCGCCTCTATCTGGGGCACATCGTCCACCCCGCCGAAGGGGTCATGGACGAAGTCCTTCTCACCCTGATGCGCGGCCCTTGCACCTATACCCGGGAAGACGTGGTGGAGATCAACTGCCACTCCGGATACGGAGTCCTCAGGCGCATCATGCAATTGGTATTGGATCAGGGGGCCCGCCCGGCCCGCCCCGGGGAGTTCACCCTCAGGGCTTTCCTGTCCGGCAGGTTGGATCTGACCCAGGCCGAGGCGGTCCTTGAGGTGATCCAAGCCCGCACCGCCGCGGGTTTGAAGGTGGCCGCGGGGCATCTGCAAGGCGCTCTGGGATGCCGCTTTCGAGAGATCCGGGAGGCCCTCCTGGACCTCCTGGCCCTGGTGGAAGCGGGCCTGGATTTTCCCGAAGAGGCCACGGAATTGGCCCCGGAGTCCCTGAAAGCTGGGATTGACCATCAAGTCAGCGAACTCCGGGACCTGGCCGCCACTTACCGGGAAGGCCGCCTGCTCCGGGAGGGCTTAAAGGTGGTTATCGTGGGGCGTCCCAATGCCGGAAAATCCAGCCTGCTGAACCGCCTCCTGAATATGGAGCGGGCCATTGTCTCGGAGATCCCCGGCACCACCCGGGACTTCATCGAAGAAACCGTCACCCTAAGCGGCGTGCCGGTGCGCCTCATGGACACCGCAGGGCTGAGGCCCGCCAAAGATCAGGTGGAAGCACAGGGCGTCCGGATCACCCGGGAAAGCCTGGCCCGGGCTGACCTGGCCCTGTACCTGATGGACGGCAGCACACCCCTTACGGAGGCCGACCGGCAAGCCCTGACGGAACTGGCCGGCCAAGCCGGGGTGGCGGTGATCAACAAGATGGACCTGCCCCTCCAGCTTTCCGAAGCCTGTCTCCAGGCAGCCACTCCTTTCCCCATGGTCAAAATTTCCGCGCTCACCGGTGAGGGCATCAAGGAACTCCAACAACAGATCGCGGACCTGGCCCTGGGGGGCGGCATCAGGCCGGAAGGGGAGATCATCACCCAGGCCCGGCACCACCAGCACCTGCAAAACGCCCTAAAATACCTCCGCCAGGCCCTGGAACTCCTGGGGCCGGAAGCTCCCTGGGAACTCGCGGCCCTGGAACTCAGCGAAGCCATCCGGGAACTGGGAGAGATCACCGGCGAGGAAGTGGGCGACGCGGTCCTGGACCGCATCTTCGGGGAATTCTGCATCGGCAAGTAGGGTGCAACCCGCGCCCCTACCATGGAAAAATGTAAGGTGGGCGCCGCCCACCTATTCCTCTTCGAATATTACCTTTATGAGTGCAACTTGGTATTACGCATGGGTGCGAGCCGCACAAGGTCGCAGGCCAAAACTATTTTTTGACTGAAGTGGCCGAGGCTGCCGGATAATCTGGGATTACAGCACCGAAAAATGGTAGTTGACGATGAGGCGCAGGTCGTCCACAGTGGGGTTGCCTTCACCCCGCTGCCAGTTATGGGCGTAGCGCAGCCGGAACGCAAACCCCTCCAGAAAACCGCGCTTGGGCTTCCACTGAAGGTCGAAGTTGAACTCGTCCTCGTTGGGCACAGGCTGCCGGCTGGTGGGATTGGCCCGGTTCCATCCATGGACCCACAAGGCATAGGCCGTTACCCCCGGTAGGCCCCAGCGGGCAAAATTATAGGTTCCCTGAATCATGAAGGCTTGCTCGCCGGCGTTGTTGAAATCCGAAAACTGGATGCTGGTGTACCCCGGGAAGCTGCCCCAGTTCTCGAACAAGTTAATCCCGCCGATGGCATTGTTGGTGTAGGCCAGGGTCAGCATGGCCTTCCGGTAGCTCAGGTTGCCTCGCACGCCGAATTGCCGGGTGGAAAATGGGCGTCCGAAAAGCAAATTGCTCCCCGTGCTCTCCTGGTCGGAGAACTGGGCGGCCAACTGCAATCCCAGGCCGCTTTCCAGCGGCAGGGTCAATTTACCTTCCGTGTAAAAAATATTGATGATGTCCTGGGAGTAATAATTGATGGCGCCCAGGGAGAAATTTTTCGCCTCAAAGATGCCGCCGGCCACGGCCACTCCCCGGTCCACCGTGCCGCCCGCGGCCTGGGACATGGGGATGAATTCGCTGCCGTCCCGGGGCTTCATTTTGGTGAAATAACCGCCGCCGAAGCGAAAGTGCGGCGCGCCGCCCTCCCCGCCGATCCTGGCCGTGAAGGTGTAGGCCTCGAAGGTGTTGGGGATCATGCGGTTGTCCTGCTGGTTGATGTAGGGGGTGTCGTAGGCCTTGCGATAGAGGTCGATGACGAATTTGTCGGTTATCTTGACTTCGCCGTAAATCTGGCCCAGCACGTTGAGGTTTTTCTGACCGGGTTTAAGAATCCCGGTGCCGTCCCGGCCGGGCGGGGCGTAGAGATGGTCGGAAGCATAGCCCACCGCGCCCACCGCCAGGTGGTCCAGGAGATAGCCCGATTTAAAGGCCAGGTTGCCCCCCAAGGCCCAGGCCTCGTTTTTGGTGTTGTCGTAATTGTTCCGGTAGAAGTAAAAGGTGCGGGGGTTGATATCCAGCTTGGCGTCCCGGATAAAAGGCGGCAGGTCCTTCAGTTGTTCTTTGAGCTTCTCTTTTACGGCGGTGAGCCGCGGACTCGGCTTATACGGCCTGGTAAAGGCCAAATCCATGGGCACCAGGCTTTCCTCCACCGAGGAGGCGGGCGGGCGGCCCGGCTGGAGAGCCTCCTGCCCCCACACCGGCGCCCCGCTCCCCAAGAGTCCCACCGCAGCCATGACCAGCATAGCCAGGCTGATAAATCTTTTCATCGTCAGCTCCTTTCCGTGGGAAACAAGGGAGAAAAATGGTGTCCGTCCCTATTTTCACAACTTAGCAACGAGAAAAACGAGAAAATCCTCCTTGACAAATACTCCTGTTGTACATACATTTGGTGCATATGAATTACCAGTGGGATCCGGCGAAGGCCAAGCCAATGTCAAGAAACATGGCGTGGAGTTTGCCGACGCCGTGGGGATCTTTGACGATCCGGACGCCATCACCATTGAAGACCTGGATTCCGCAAGAGAACAGCGGTTTTTGTCCATCGGCCTGGATGTCTTGGGTCGCATTATCGTGGTCGCCTATACTTATCGGGGTGATGACGCCCGCTTGATTTCCGCCCGCAAGGCCACGAAGCAGGAGGTGAGAATTTATGAAAAAAGAATATGATTTCAGCCATGGCAAGCGTGGTCCGGTCGCCCCGGCGCCGCCCGGCAAGGTTCGCATCACTATCCGCATCGACGCTGCTATTCTAAACTGGTTCCGGGAGAAGGTGAACGAAAAGGGCGGCGGCAACTATCAGACCATGATGAATGACGCCTTGCGGTCTTATATCCAGTATCAGGACAAGATGCTGGAAGAGACCATTCGTAAGGTGATCAGGGAGGAATTGCGGGCGCAGGGCTGAATACCGCCGGGAAACCATGTTCTTTCCCCTGTTCACCCGCCAAGAACCCAGTAGCGCCTGGTTATGGCTCACCGTTCTTGGCGCCTTGGCGTGAAATTATCATTTTTCCATAAACCTGTAACATCGCCGCCCCCGGCGGTGTTCTGTAGGGTGCGTTATACGCACCATTAGGCGAAACAGAGCTTCGCACCCAACGGCGTTCCCAAGCAAGAGCTTGGGAACGAGAAAAAATCTTCGGTGGCACAGGCTTCCAGCCTGTGCATGGACACCCGGGGGCGGGTGTCCCACATCTCACCGCCGGGGGCGGCGGTGCTACATGAACAGCCGGGGGCGGCTGTCCTACATTTTCCATCAATAATCGTAGAACTTCTGCTGCACCACTTTGGGGTCTTTGGTCAGCATCAGCGACAACAGGGTAAGCACCCGGGCCTTGGAGGGGTTCAGCTCCTCCGCGGCCACAAAGCCCAGCTGGTCGTCGTCCAACTCGATGTTGCGGCGGACGATGCCGTGGCCCACCCGGGAGGCGCGCACCACCACCACGCCCTTCTTGGCCGCGTCGCTCAGGGCGGCGATGACCTGGTCGGTGCTGTTGCCGTCACCCACTCCGGCCAGGATGATGCCCTTAGCCCCCGCGGCCACCAGGGAGTCCACCAGATCCCGGGGGGCGTTGGCATAGGAATACACAATGTCCACCCGGGGCAGCGCCGCGGCCTGGTCCACCCGGAACTCGCTTTTGGTGGTGTGCTTCTGTCCCGGTGGCTCGAACCAGCGGTTCTTGCCGACGTAGGCCGCCCCCTGGACCCCGCGGTTCATGGGCCGGAAGGTCTCCACCGCGGTGGTGTTGGTCTTGGTCACCTCCCGGCCGCAGAAGATCTTGTCGTCCATCACTACCATCACCCCCCGGCCCCGGGCTTCGGGGTCCCCGGCCACGGCCACGGCGTTATAGAGATTCAAGGGCCCGTCGGCGCTGATGGCCGTGGCGGGACGCATGGAACCCACCAGCACCACCGGCTTGTTGCTGTTGACCACCAGGTGGAGGAAGTAGGCGGTCTCCTCCATGGTGTCGGTGCCGTGGGTGACCACGATGCCGTCCACCTCCGGGGTGGCCAGCAATTGGTTGATGCGCCTGGCCAGTTTGAGCCAAACCGCGTCGTTCATGGTCTGGCTGCCGATGTTGGCAATCTGCTCGCCGCTGACCTCGGCGATCTCCTTGAGCTGCGGCACTGCGGCAATGAGGTTGGCCACCGAAAAGGCGCCGGATTTATAGCCGGCCTCACCGGAACTTGCCTGGGCCCCGGCGATGGTGCCGCCGGTGGCCAGGATCATGATCTTCGGTTTGCCGGCGTGGGCCTCAAACGCGCCGGCCGCCCACACCGCGACGATGACCAGAACTGTCAGGCTGATAAATCTTTTCACCGGTAGCTCCTTTCCACGGCAGAATTAATGGTGCGCGGTGCGCACCTTACACTACTCGTTCCCAAGTTGCACTTGGGAACGCAATTGGCTGGCGAAGCTGCGCTTCGCCGGGAGGCGCGTAAGACGCGCCCTACAACGGCACCGCCGGGGGCGGCGGTGCTCCCCGTCGGGCGGCGGCGGCGCCGCCAATGAGCTAAAACCCGCTTTTCCCCTGGGCCAGGTGGTGAGCTGTGGCCGCCCCACACCCTCTTTTCCGCCAAGTCCCGGTGGAATCGCTCCGATTGACTTTTCCTCTCCGGTCTTTTACATTGTACCTATGCAGCTTGAATGGGACGAGGGCAAATGTGAGTTCCATGAGGAAAGCCAATGTCAGAGAACAAAGAATTTATCAAGAGCGACTTGGCCAAACTTGACGCCATGACCGAGACGGACATCGACTACTCCGACATCCCGGATATGGGCGATGCCGAAGAATTGTGGGCCAAGGGTTTGGTAAAAAAAGCCGGGGAACCATTTTTGCCCCTGATCATAATTGACCCGGAGGTATTAGCCTGGTTTTCCTCCCAGGGAGAAGCGGTCCAGGCCAGCATCAACACAGTCTTGCGGGCCCACATGGAGGCCAGGCGCAAGGCCGGGGGTGCGGAAGGAAACTAAACCTTCATGGGGCGTGGTGGCCCCACCCCCGGCGATGAAAAAAACTGGAACCGGCGCCCCCAGCGGTGCAGCCGGGTGGCGCGTAAGACGCGCCCTACACAGCGCCGCCGGGGGCGGCGGCGCTACCCGGATAGCCGATTGCCGCGGTGCCTTAGGGACAGCCGAGGGCGGCTGTCCTACATTTTTTATCCCCTCAATCCGGCCCTAATTCTTCCCGCCTCCGCCCGGCTATTTCCCCTTGAAGTGGCGATAAGCCTCCACATAGCCCCGGGCCACGGCCCGCACCGCCCGGCCGATGTCCAGGTAAACCTCGTCCGGCAGGTTGGCGAAAGAGACGCGCACGGACCAATCAGGCGCGTCGAAGCCGCCGCCGTTTAAGAGCACGATGGAGTGGTCCTCGGCCAGGCGGAAGACGATATCCAGGGGGTGGTAATGCTTCTTGATAAACTTGATTACCTCTTCATCCGCGTATTGCCTCAGCCAGAATTCGAAGTCGATAAGGCCGTAGTAATCGGCATAAAGCGGCCCGATATGCACGTCGATCCCCAGGCCTTCCAGGATCATCTTGACCCGGCGGCCCAAGATCTTCATCACCGACTCCTGGTAGCTGTTGTCCTCGTCCATGAGTTGGAACAGGGAAAACAGCAGCATCTGCGCCTGCTGGGGCAGCGACAGGCCCGCGGTGTGGTTCAGGGCCACATCCCGGCTGTCGGCCACCAGGCGGTCGATGAACTTGAGATTGGCCGGGTCCAGGGCGATCTTCTCATACCGCTTAGTGGTGGTCTCACGCTCCTGGGCCGGGAGCTCGGCGATCATCTTATCAATGATGTTGTCCTCATGGAGGGCGATAACCCCCAGGCGCCAGCCGGTGCAGCCCATGTATTTGGAGTAGGAATAAACGCCGATGGTGTTGTGCGGCAGATCGGCCATGAGGGACCTAAAGCCCTTCACGAAGGTGCCGTACACGTCGTCCGTGAGGATTATGAGGTCCGGCCTTTTGGTCTTCACCAGATTGTCCAGTTTGCTTATGACCTCGGGGCTGACGGCTACGGACGGCGGGTTGCTGGGGTTGATGAGGAAGAAGGCCTTGACCTTGGGGTCCTCCAGTTTAGCCAACTCGGCGTCGCTGAACTGGAAGCGGTCTTCCTGGGTAGCCTTTACCTCCACCACGTTGAACCGGTACTCGGCCAACCGGGGGATTTCCAGATAGGGGGAGAAAATGGGAGTCCCCAGGGCGATGGTGTCCCCCCGGTGGAGAATTTTGTTAGTGATGAGGGAATCGAAGACATAGCACATGGCCGCGGTGCCGCCCTCGGTGGCGAAGAGGTCGAACTTTCCCGGCGGGGGGTTGTTGCCGCACATGGCCCACATCAGGTATTGGTGCACCACCTTTTCATTGTGGAGCAGCATGCGGTCAGGCACGGGGTAGTTGTCGGCGATGAGGGAGTCCACCAACTCAAACACGAAAGCGTCGGGGTCGAAGCCGAATTTTTCACGGCGAACGGCGTCATTTCCTTGAGGAAATCGATTCCCGGCGTCGGGGCGTTTTTGGCGAGCCAGGCCTCAAGCCTGGCCGCAATGCCCTCCTTGGCCGGCATGCCGCCCAGGTCGGGGAGGTCCATGACCCGCTTGGATTCGGTAATGGCGAACTGGCCCAGGGTGAAAAACGCCTCCCGGGGGGTGGTGGCCACCCAGTTGGGGTTGCCCCGGCCCGCGTTCAGCATGGCCGCGGCGGCCTTTTGGGCGTGTTCCTTGGCCAGGGAGATGAGTTTGTCCTTGATCTCGAAGGGACTCAGCTTGTCGTACTGGCGTAAGGCGGCGATGGTCATATCCATAGCTATCACGGCTCCTTTTGGAGTTAATCTAATAACAATTCGCCATCAAACGTAATTTCTTTCCTAGGGGCGAATCTTCTTCTGGTTCCCAAGCTCCTGCTTGGGAACCTCATTTTTTTGCAAAGCTCCTGCTTTGCCTTGAAATATTAAATAGTTCGCATTGTTCTGCATTCTCTCTCCCCAAGCAGAGCTTGGGGGAAAAATGCGTTCCCAAGCAGGAGCTTGGGAACGAGAGGAGACAGGAAGTCGCGTCAACCCATCATTATCACGATCACCACCCCCCAAATAATGAGCAGGGTGTTGCCTATGGCGTAGGTCACGGTATAGCCCAGGGCCGGTATCTTACTTTTCGCCGCGTCCTGGATCGCGCCCAGCGCCGCGGTAGTGGTGCGCGCCCCGGCGCAGGCGCCCAGGAGGATCCCCGGATGCATCTTGAAGATGTACTTCCCTGCGAAGATACCTACTACGAAAGGCATGAGGGTGACGAAGATCCCGGCAAAGAACAGAAGAAGACCGGCTTGCTTCAGACCCGACACGAATGCCGGGCCGGAACTGATGCCCACCACGGCGATGAAGGTAGTGAGCCCCACGTTGTTCATGACCCAGAGCGCGGGACCGGGAATCCGGCCGAAAGTGGGGTGGACCGATCGCAGCCAGCCGAATACCAGACCGGCAATGAGCGCGCCGCCGCTGGTGCTCAGGCTCAAGGGGACTTTCCCCACCTTGATGGATAAGGCGCCGATAAGACCGCCCAGGAGGATCCCGAAGCCGACGAAAACCATGTCGGTCGTGTCCGTAGGCCGGTCAGCGTAACCGACGAGCTTGGCCACTCGCTCCACGTCAACCCGGGCCCCGGCAATGCTGAGCACATCGCCCCGGTCGATCTTGGTGCCCAGGGTGACGGGCATCTCCACCCCGCCCCGGGTGAGCTTTCTGATGAACACCCCGCGGCCGGCACGGCCGACATCCGATTCGGCGATCTCCTGAAGCGTCTTGCCCGCGATCTCCTTGTTCGTGATCACCAGGTCGAGAAGCTCGGCCGGAAAGTCCAGGAGTTCCGGGTCGTCCACCTCGGGGCCGACCTCGTTCTCCATGTCCAGGAGGGTGGCGCGCCTGGAAATGAGGGCCAGCACATCTCCTTCCTGAAGCGCCATGTCCGGGGCGGGGTCCAGGACTCTTCCCGCGAGGCGGACGCGATCCACGTAAATCCGGTGGGAATCGAACTGTGCTTCCACCTGGGCCACCGTCTTCCCCAACAGCCCGGGATTCGTCAGCCGGTAGGCGCGTACGGCAAACTTCGTATACGCGGAGATCACGCCAGGCTCGGGCTGCCCGCCGCCCATCTTCTCTTCCAGTTCCTTGCACTCCGCGGCCAGGTCCACACCCAGCAACTTGGGCCCGATGGAGGCTAGGAACCACGCCGATCCTGCCGTGCCGAAGATGTAGGTCACCGCGTAGGCCACCGGAATATGGTTGATAATCGCGGTTTTCTGTTCGGCAGAAATCGCCAGTTGGTTGATGGTATCCGAAGCTACCCCGATCACCGCGGAAATCGTGCAGGCGCCTGACAGGAGGCCGGCGGCCAAGCCCACATCAAAACCGAGGACCACCGCGGCCAGGTAGGTGGAGAACAGGCACGCCAGACAGAGGATGATGGAGAACATGACCTGGGACAGGCCGTCACTCTTGAGGCCCCGGAAGAACTGGGGACCTACCCCGTAACCCACCGCAAAGAGGAACATGAGGAAGAAGACCGACTTCACGTTGGGTGAGATGGTGATCTGCAGTTGCCCGATCAGCACTCCGGCCAGGAGCGTCCCCACGACGGCGCCCAGACTGAACCTGCCGATCTTTTGCTTGCCGACCAAGTAACCAAGCCCCAGCGTGAGAAAAATCGCCAACTCGGGATACTGCCTCAGCGTGCCGACAAACCATTCCATAGTCTCTTCCTTTCTCCACCTACGCTAATTTCTTTCCAATAATGTGTCAATGAATTTGGCATATTTTTGACAGTTGAAAAAGGAATCATCCGGATTATCATTGAATTAAGGCTTGTGAACCAAGCATTGCCACTAGGCGCCACTACCGTCAGGGCCCGGTTCCGGCAACGGTCCGCCACTGCCATGACTTGACCGATATGAAACCGGCTCCTCCCGGAGTTTCTCGCTGCAGCCTGCCAGGTGTAGGGACACGGCTTGCCGTGTCCGAAAACCGAGCCCCTTGCTTCTCAATATCCACCCGCTTCGTTTCCGCACCCTTGTGAAAATTCTTAGACCCCTTGCATTGACAATGCCCGGGGGGAACTTATTTTTCCTGTAAGTGCTGATATTCTATAAGGAGGAATTATGGCCAAAAAAGTCTATACCTGCCAAACCTGCGGCGCTCTGGCCGAGGAACCCGGCCATCTGTGCAATCCCGCCGGAGGGGCCGCGACCTGCACCTATTGCGGAGAAAAAGGCGCCGATGAGAAACATTTTTGCAAAGGTAAACTGGAAGGCATCAAGTACGTCTGCGACCAGTGCGGCCGGTTGGCGACTTCCGCCGACTTTCTTTGCAAACCCAAAGGCGTGCCCAGTTAATTCCAGCCTAGAATGCCGGAAAATTTTACGGGTTCCCGAGCCTCAGCTCCGGGAACCCGTTTTCATTGAACTTACTCCATTTGACGAGAGAGTCTTTGTATCATACCGAGTTCTGCCTTGAAAAGTTCAAAGTTCAAGGTTCAAAGTTAATAGTTGGGGCTGACATGAATTTTTCATAATTTACGGGTGGGCCAAAGGCCCATGAATGACTGTTTCCAATGAACCGACTTAAGTTTCAATTTGCTGATAATCCTGGTCTTTTTAACCGAAAACCGATAACCGAAAACCGAAAACGGTATTATAGGGCGGCCCGTGGCCGCCTCAATTCGGCGTGCATGGCACGCCCTATGCTTGCCGGTGAAACCCTCCGGGCCTCCCGGGACAATTTCTCAGGTCCGGCGATTTTCCTGGAGAAGCTCCAAAGCCGCGGCCTGGTATCCGGCCAGCAGCTCCAGGGCCTTCTCTTCCTGGGCCAATAAGGCCCGGGAGGTTTCCCGGCGCTCCGGGGCCAGGCCGGAGGCCGGCAGGTCCAGCAAGCCTCGGAGCTGCCGCTGATGCTGGGCCGTCAGCAGCCGCAGGCGCAGGATTAAGGTTTGCAACAGCAGCGGGTCCTGGGCCCATTTCAGGTATCCCAGGGCCTCGGGATAGTTATCCTCCTCCATGGCCGTCAAGGCCAGATGGCGGTAATAGGACGCGGGCAGGATTCCGGACTCCTCCAGCGGTCCGGCCAGGAGGGTCCGCCCCAGGCGCACTAAAAGATTGAGACCCAGCATCTCTTACCCTTTAATTTCCCGGTATTCTGAGCGTTAGTCTTAAAAGTTCAAAGTTCAAGGTTCAAAGTTCAAAGTTGAAAGAATGGAGCACGCCCTCCGACTAAGCCAAGCACCTTTTCATAATTTATGGGTGGGCTAAAGGTCCATGGGGAACTTAAAGAAAACAGAAACCAGGAAACAGTTGCGCATGAGCCTTGGGCTCTCTCCAAAAGCATAAAAAGGGGCGCACTCCTAACTTTGAACTTTGAACCTTGAACTTTGAACTTCTCAAAACAGAAAACTCGCTACGCCTTCTGGGCCTGGATGCCCGCGTCCACCATGTTCCTCAGGATTTCCCGCAACTCCGGCAGGTCCTGGGTGAGCTCCTCGATGCGCCGCTTCACTTCGCGGTAATCGTCATCGCCGCCCTTCCGGGCCTGGACCAGGGTGTCCTGGAGATAGTTCGCCACCCGCTTATCCAGTCGCCACAGGCCCGCGGCCGCGCCCACCACCTCCAGTAGTCCGGTGGTGATGTGGTGGCCGGTGACCTCCTGGAAGACTACTTCCGCCACCCAGCCGGCCAGGCCGCCCACTGCGGCCCCGGTGAGAGAAAGTTCTTTTCTGGCCATAGTTCTCTCCTTATGGATCATTAAGCGGTTATAAGTTTTCGGTTTTCGGCAATAAGCGGTCAGCAGTCAGCTATCAGTAAAGACCAAGGGTTAACCAAAACGACCAATATGTAGGCTGTGCACTGCGCACCATCCTTTGGTATGAACAGCCGAGGGCGGCTGTTCCACATTTTTTTCGGGTCTAAGGGAACGGTGTGCGTTGCCCCTAAGGAGAATAACGAAATTACTTGAGGCTTTTGCAAAATTAACCGAGGTTTATGGGTCCACAGGCTTTAGTTGGAAAGGTCCCCCGGCCATGCCGCCTGTATGTGTAGCACCGCGGCCCCCGGCGGTGTATCCGGAGGGGACAGCCGAGGGCGGCTGTCCTACATTTCCTGGATAACTTGCCCACAAACCGGCAGGAAACGGAATTTTGCAAAAAAGCTCATTTGTCCCCCGGTATAGACTCTTTAATCTGCGGCGCAGGCGCTGCCTTGGCCTGTCCCAGGGTTTCCGCCAGGCGCTCCGTTTCCTCCAGCATCCGGCCGATGTGGCGGTCTTTTTCCGTTAGGCGGCGCTTCAGGTCGCGGTTTTCCCCCTTGAGCCGGCCGGTTTCCGAATAACCCAGCCAGCCCCGGATGCGGATCACCGCTAGGGTCAGGCCTACCCCCAGTGCGGCTCCGGTGGCGAATCCTAAAAAAACTTCCAGGCCCTTGATCTCCATAAACGCCGGTTTTCGGTGTTCAGTTTTCGGTTTTCGGTATTGGCATATGCCGTTTAATCCCAAAGTATCAAACTCTTTCGCGTGGGGCGGGCCTACGGGCCCGTCATGGAAAAGGCTTGAAAGTCGTCTTGGAGTCCAACTTTGCCATATATTTTATCACTTCTCCGCTTTAAAATCAATTTGCCTCCGGCTTGACAACCGGCTTGTAAAGCGGGCTCAGTCATGCCACAATAGACCCAAATCTTGCCCGGAGGATTTGCTCCATGAGCGACATCAAGGCCATGTACCGCACCGTGATGGCAGACAATTTCCCCCCGGAAATGACCATCACTTTCGGAGACCAGAAGCTCACCTATCGCAAACGCACCTGGAAACTCCCGGATAAGGGCGAAGTCATCGAAATGGGCCTCCGTTACGGAGAAAATCCCGGCCAGGAGGCGGCCCTTTATGAACTGGTGGGGGGCCATCTGACCCTGGGGGGCTGCCGCTTCATCGATCCCAATTCCGGGATGACCAGCGCGGTGGATGAGGCCGCCATGATCCAGGCCGGCAAGCATCCCGGCAAAACCAATCTTACGGACCTGGACAACGGCCTCAATATCATCAAATTTCTCCATAAGAAACCCGCCGCGGTGATCCTCAAGCACAACAACCCCTGCGGCGCGGCCTGGGCCGCCAGCCTGGCCGAGGCTTACGACCGGGCCAATATGGCGGACCGCATCGCCGCGTTCGGCGGGGCCGCGGTCTTCAACCGGGCCATAGATAAAGCCACCGCGGAGCTGGTGTCCCGGAACTATCTGGAAGTCATTGCCGCGCCGGACTATGAGGCAGGGACCATCGACATCTTGAAGAAGGCCAAAGACCTGCGCATCATTCGTATTCCCCGCTTCGACCGCCTCACCGACCTCCTCGCCAGCCGGTTCGTGGAATTCAAGTGCCTGGTGGACGGCGGCATCATCGTCCAGCAATCGCCTCTGAACGCTATTTTGAAGAAAGAAGATTTCAAACCCGCCACCGCCACCTTTAAGGGCAAGGAATATCGCTGCCGGCGAGAGCCTTCGGACGCGGAATACGACGACCTGCTCTTCGGCTGGTGGGTGGAGCAGGGCATCACCTCCAATTCCGTCATCTTTGTGAAAGACGGCTGCACCGTGGGCATCGGCACCGGCGAACAGGACCGGGTGGGGGTGGCGGAAATCGCCATCTTCAAGGCGTACACCAAGTATGCCGACGCCCTGTGCTTCAAGCGTTTCGGCATGCCCTACAAGAATCTGGAACTGGAAATCATGCAGGGCAAACGGGAAAACGCCGACTTGGTGGAGATCGACGTCGCCGCCAAGGCAGCCAAAGGCGGTCTCCGGGGCTCGGTGATGGTCTCCGACGCCTTCTTCCCCTTCCGGGACGGGGTGGACGTGGGCCTGCGCCAGGGCATCGCTGCGGTGGTGCACCCCGGCGGCTCGATGCGGGACTATGAAGTCATCGAGGCCTGCAACGAGGCCGAGCCGCCGGTGGCCATGGTGTTCACGGGGCAGCGGGCGTTTAAGCATTAGGGGCGGTTAAAAGACGGTTTTCGGTTTTCGGTAAAAAACCTGGAGGGGCGGTTCGCGGACCGCCCCTACGCGGGAAAAATGTAGGGTGGGCATGGCCCACCAAATAACTGATTCTGCGGTATGAAAAGGAAGGTTAGAATGCCTGGGCCGCGGGCTTGAGTGATGCATATAGGTATTATGCTGTATTATTAGGTACTCTTGACATGAAAATACCTATATAAAACTCTTTCGGACAATTTGCCGGCCCGCCCTACCGATTATTTTCTGAATTAAGAGTCCGATGAGATAAAAATGAAAAGGCGGGCACAGCCCGCCCTATATTTCTAACGCCTAACCCATTCCCCCGCCTCAATCATCCTCGTCTTCATCGTCGTCACCATCAAAGGTCCTGGGGTTTCCGGACTTTTTTACTCTTTGGGCCAGGTTCCCGCCCTTGGCGGGTTCCCGGTAGCCGTTATGGGCCTTCAGCAGCTCCAGGTAGCGCAGGGGGTCGAACTCTACGTATTGATACTGCTGGAAGACCTTGCCCTTGCTCAGGAAGCTGTGGATCATGCGCTTTTGCAGGTCCACAAATCCCAACCGAGATTTAAAGGCGATCTTCTGGCTCATAAAATTGGGGGTGCGATCCGGCAGGACTTCCGGAAGATGGTCATTGGCAAATTCGTGGGCATGATACAGACCCAGGAGGTGGCCCAATTCGTGAATCATCAGGTTGGCCAGCCAGTCCTTATTCTGCTGGGCTTTGCCGGGTTTAAGTTCGGTCTCCTCAAAGCGCCGGAAAGAAATGTGGATGGTGGACAACGGCAGATGGGCAAAGGCGCATTTGTCCCGGCAAACCTGCAGGAAGCGCAGCCGGAAGGGCGGGGCCACGTTAAATGCCTTGAAACTGCGGTTAAGCCACTCTTTGTGGGGCAGAAATTCTATCCGCAGGCGTTGGGCCGGGGCCAGGGCGCCGGGGTCGGCCTGTCCCGGAGCCTGGACCAGATTGACTCCCAATTGGGCGTAAAATTGCTGGACCCGCTCCCAGGCCAGGGGCAGCATCCGTCGGCAGGCATCCAATTCGGAGTCCGGGGCCACAAAGACTTCCACGGTCACGGTCTTGGCGGACAGATCCACCACGCCCAGGTCCGCCATGGAAAACAGGGCCTTCTCCTGGGGCGGGTTTAAGGGACCCGCGGCCCCTGAAACCCCGGCCAGTCCCAGGATCAACATCAACAGGAGCGCGGCCCCCAGCCGAGATCCGGTAAATTCCAGCTTTTTCCCCTTGTTTTTCACAAAAATTCCTCTAAACTTATTATGTTTGAGGGAGGGAAGCATCATGTCCTATATCTGTGAAGTCTGCGGCAAACGCCCCCAAGTGGGCAACAGCGTCAGCCATGCCAATAACCACACCAAGCGCCGTTGGAAACCCAACCTGCGCAGGGTCCGGGCCGTGCAGCAGGGCGCGGTGCGCTATGTCCGGGTCTGCACCCGGTGCCTGCGCTCGGGCCTGGTAGCCAAACCCGCTTAGTAGGGTTTTCGGTCTTCTGTCTTTGGTCTTTGGTGGTTAGGGGCAGTTTTTTTGGCATTCAATGATCTTTCATTACGGAAGGTAAAAAAACTGGCAACTGACCACTGACCACTGGCAACTGCTCTTACCCCGTTACCCGCCTAACCGAAATCACCTCTTTCAGCCTTTTCAGCCCCGCAAAGACCTTGTCCAGGTGCTGCTGGTCCGCCACCTGAATGGTGAACTGGGCCACGCCCCGGTTATCGGTGGTCTCCACCGAGGCTTTGGTGACATTGACTTCGGCCATCTTCAAGGCGCTGGAGATGTCCGCCAGGAGGCCGGGCTTGTCCACGGAAACGATCTGGATCTTTACGGGGTAAAGTTTCTTCTTGTCCCCGGTCCCATCCCATTCTGCGGGAATGTGCCGAAAGCTTTCGGTGCGGGCCAGATAGGAACAGTCCGAGCGGTGAATGGTCAGCCCTTTGCCCCGGGTGATGTAGCCGGTGATGCTGTCTCCCGGGATGGGCTGGCAGCAATTAGCCAGGCGCATCAGCAGGTCGTCCAGGTCCTTGATGCGCAGCGCCCCTTCGTCCTTATCCCGCCGCACTCCGGTCTCGAGTAGCGCCTCCTCCGGCGGGGCAGTCGGGGCCGCGGTGCGCAGGATGCGGTGGGACACCTGCCCCGGCGATACCTTGCCGTGCCCGATGGCCGCCAGGAGGTCGTCGATGCGCACAAAAGAAAGCTCCTGGGCCACTCGTTTCAGTTCCTCGCCGTCCTTGAGGAGCTTTTGCAGGCCGGCCCCGTGTTTCCGCAGTTCCCGCTCCAGGATTTCCTTCCCCAGCGCCAGGCTCTGTTCCTGCTCCGCGGCCTTGAGCCACTGCCGGATTTTATGGCGGGCCTTGGTGGTCTTGACGAACTGCAGCCAGTCTCGGCTGGGACGATGATGGGGGGAAGTGATGATCTGCACGGTGTCACCGTTTTGCAACTCCGTCTTCAGGGGCACCATGCGGCCGTTGACCTTGGCGCCGGTGCAGCGGGCCCCCACCTCCGAATGGATGGCATAGGCAAAATCCACCAGGGTGGCGCCCCGGGGCAGTTCCTTGACATCTCCCTTGGGAGTGAAGACATAGACCTCATCGGGATAGAGTTCTAAGCGCACCCCTTCCAGGAGTTCCTGGGGGTTTTTCAATTCCTTCTGGAGGTCCACCATCTCCTTGAGCCAGGTAAAGCGCTGCGCGTCTTTCTCCTTGTAAGCCCGCCGCTCCTTGTAACTCCAGTGCGCGGCAATGCCTTGCTCCGACACCCGGTGCATCTCCTGGGTGCGGATCTGGATCTCCATGCGCTCCCCGTAAGGCCCGATGAGCGTGGTATGGATGGACTGGTACATATTGGCCTTGGGCATGCCGATATAGTCTTTCAGCCGCCCCGGCACCGGCCGGAAGATGGCGTGGATGACCCCCAGGGCCTCATAACAGTCGTGCACCGAATTGACGATGATGCGGAAGGCCAGGAGATCGTAGAGTTCGTCCAGGGTGATCTGCTGGGCCTGGAGCTTCCGGTAGATGCTGTAATAATGCTTCAGCCGGCCGCTCACTTCCCCTTCCAGGTGATGCTCCGCCAGTTTCTCCCGGAGAAGTTGGCAGATCTCCTGGATGTACTTCTCCCGCTCCCCCTTTTTCCGGGTCAGCCCTTCCTGGATCTGCTGATAGGCTTCCGGCTCCAAGTAATAGAAGGCCAGGTCTTCCAGGTCCGCCTTGAGGCCAAACATCCCCAGGCGACCCGCCAGGGGGGCGTAAATGTCTATAGTCTCCTGGGCGATGAGCTTCTGTTTGGCCGGCTCCATGAACCCCAGGGTGCGCATATTGTGCAGCCGGTCCGCCAGTTTTACCAGCAGCACCCGGATGTCATGAGACATGGACAGGATCATCTTGCGGATGTATTCCGCCTTCTGGGTGCGCCGGTCCCCGAAGGTCAACTGGCTGATCTTGGTGATGCCGTTGACGATGTCCGCGACTTCTTCCCCGAAGTATTCGTCCAGTTCGTCTATGGTGGTGGAGGTGTCTTCCACCGCGTCATGGAGGAGGCCGCAGGTGACGGTGATGGGTCCCAGGCCCATCTGGCCCAGGAGATAGGCCACTTCCAGGGGATGGGAGAGATAGGGTTCGCCGTTCAGGCGCAACTGCCCTTCGTGGGCCCGGGCGGCAACGATGTAAGCCTTCTCGATGATGGCGGTATCCGACTCCGGATGGTGTTTTTGCACCTCGTCCACAATATCCTGGAGGCGGATGATTCTGCTCATAGGGTTCCTACGTGACCTGAGATTCCAGATAAGAAACCAGTTCGTTCAAGGGCACCATTACGGTATCCCCGCCCCCGCGCCGGCGGACTTCCGCGGTCCCCGCGGCCAGGGTCTTGGGGCCGATGACCACCCGGAGCGGCAGGCCCAGGAGGTCGCAGTCCTTGAATTTCACCCCCGGGCGCTCGTCCCGGTCATCCAGGAGCACTTCGAGGCCCGCGGCTTCCATCTCTTCTTGCAGGCGGAAAACCGCCTCCCGGGTGGCCTCATCCTTGAGGGAAATGGGGATCAGACCGACGTGGAAGGGGGCCAGGGCCATGGGAAAGATGATGCCGTCGGCGTCATGCCCCTGTTCGATGGCCGCCGCCACGATGCGGCTCACCCCGATGCCGTAGCAACCCATGTAGATGAACTGCTCGGCGCCGTCTGCGTCCAGATACACGGCCTTGAGAGCCTGGGAGTACTTCAACCCCAGTTTAAAGATATGCCCCACTTCGATGCCCCGCAAGATCTCCAACTTCCCCCGGCACCGGGGACAGGGGTCTTGGGCGGTAACGGCGCGGAGATCCGCGGCCTGGGTAACGGCAAAGTCCCGGGAAGGACTCACCTTTATCATGTGGTAGCCGTCCCGGTTGGCCCCGGTAACCATGGAGTTCATTCCAGCCGCGGCCTGGTCCGCGTAGATGGGCAGGCTTAACCCCACCGGTCCCGCGAACCCCACCGGCGCGCCGGTGAGTTCCTGGACCCGGGCCGGTCCCGCCAGGGTCAGGTCCAGGACCCGGAGGAGGTTCTTCACCTTGATTTCATTGACTTCGTGGTCCCCCCGGATGAGCACGGCCACGGGACCGTTTTCCGTCTCATAGATCAGGGTCTTGACGATCTCCTGGGGGGTGACCCTTAAAAAGGCCGCGACTTCCTCCACGGTGCGCACGTCCGGGGTGGCCACCGCCTCCGCGGGGTTCGGCGCGGTGGAGGCGGCGTCGGCGGCGTCCGATACCACTTCCGCCTTCTCCAGGTTGGCCGCGTACTCGCACGCGGTGCAGGAGGCCACGAGGTCTTCCCCGGTGTCCGCCAGCACCATGAATTCATGGGAGAAGCTGCCGCCGATGGGGCCGGAATCCGCCTCCACCACCTTGAATTTCAGGCCGCAGCGCTCAAAGATGCGGTTGTACGCCGCGAACATCTCCCTATAGCCCGCCTCCGCGTCAGCCTCATCCACATGAAAGCTGTAGGCGTCCTTCATGATAAATTCCCGCCCCCGGATCAAGCCGAAGCGGGGCCGGATTTCATCCCGGAACTTCACCTGAATCTGGTAGAGGTTAAGGGGCAATTGGCGGTAGGAGCGGATTTCCTTGCGCACCAGGTCGGTGATGACTTCCTCATGGGTGGGCCCGAAGCAGCAGTCTCGGCCGTGGCGGTCGTTGAAGCGCAGCAACTCTTTGCCGTAAATCTGCCAGCGCCCGGTTTCCTGCCACAATTCCGCGGGCTGCACCGCGGGCAGCAGCACCTCTTGGGCTCCGGTCCGGTTCATCTCCTGGCGCACGATGTTTTCCACCTTGCGCAGCACCCGCAAACCCAGGGGAAGATAATTATAGATGCCCGAGGCCAGCTTGCGGATCATCCCGGCCCGGAGCAGCAGTTTATGAGACGCGGCCTCCGCTTCCGCGGGGGTTTCTTTCAGCGTAGGAATGAGCATCCGGGAGAACAGCATAGGCACTCCAATCAATTTATTTTAACATATATTCCGACACCATTCACTACCCGGGCAACTTCTTGGCGTTCTTCTTTGCGCCTTGGCGCCTTGGCGTGAAAATATTATCTCACCCAAAGACGCAAAGGCGCATATCTGCGTTCATCTGCGTTCATCTGCGGTTAAAAAATCAAAGTTTTTCTGCGGCTGAAATTAAGGCAGGAGGCGGGACAGGTACTGGTGGAAGGCCCGTTCCATCAAGATCTCCAGGTTCATCACGTCTTCTTTGTTGTAGGTCAGCAGCGTCTCCAACGCGGTCAGGTCCCCCCGCTGATACCTCTCCCACAGGAGCACCGCGGCGTACCCGTCCATGCCCTCCACTTCCGGGGGCCGGATGATGCCGAATTGGGGTTCGATCCCCTTGAGGCCGCCTTTGTATCCCAGCCGGGCCAGGACAAAGCGCAGGTCCACGTGGGCCGGGGGCAGGCGCAATTCCGGAAAATAGGCCCGGAGCACCGGCAGGTCGAACTGGGCCCCGTTGTAAGTGATGATCAGATCGAAATTTTCCAGTGCCCCGGGGAATTCCTGAAGATTATGGCCCTGGACGAACTGGCGCATGGTGACGCCGTCATAGAGGCCCACCACCGTCACCAAAAGCCCCGGCCAGGCTGTGCCCGTGGTTTCGATGTCCAGGTACGCGGCCCGTCTGCGATATTTCCGGAACAGGCGCCAGTGCTGCACCGCGGGCAGCCGGGCCGCGAAATAGGCGGGATTATCCTCCTGGGTCAGGGACTCCTCCAGGGCCCTCTGGAGCCGGCGAAAATGCTCCCGGCTCAGGCCCCGAACCAGGCCCGCGGCCAGAAAATCCTCCCAGGTGCGCAGCCCCTGCCGCCAGAAATGGCCCTCCCGGCGCTCGCCGATGCCGGGAAGATGGATGAAGGTGTGTTTGAGCATTTATTTAGAGCTTATCCGTAAATAACTCCAATTTTTCGCCAGCAGATAATGGCTGCT
>CAZUBT010000046.1:0-25737 GCA_964618815.1 uncultured Desulfobacterales bacterium
GCAGGAGCTTTCCACCCAAGTGCGTTCCCCAGCGGGAGCTTGGGAACGAGCGAGGGGGATGCCTTCAGGAAACCAGGTACGCTTTAGTCGGATGAACCACATTAATTTCTATCAGGCATAGTAGTGTTTATGATAACTTGCATCTCATTGGGTTTGGGTTGAGTAAAGTCAATAACTACTAATTGCTAATCTATATCAATAAGTTATCATATAATAGCATGATGGGCAAGGAGAAAGTGATTACTTTAAGTATGAAACATACCACAATTTGCTTGTTAGGCGTCGAGGTGGTGGGTGCAGGCGGCTGGGGGTTTGCCCCGGTTTTACCGTCAGCGGCGGTCCCTCCCGGAGTTTCCTGGTGGGAAATCCAGGCGGTTCCGAAGCATCGATTGTCTGGCAAGTCTGGTGCGGAAGAAAATTTTGGTTTCTTAGCAGACCGATTTAGCTAAAACCGATCTAACCAAGGAGGTGTCCGGATGGCAAGGCCCCGGCATTTTTGGGCCCGGCGTCAGGTTGACTTAAAGTGGAGCGGGCCGCGAGGTGGACAAAGCTGTGACTGACCGGGATAAAGGCGGAATCCAAGGCGCTCCCGATGAGAAAAGGCCGGTAACCCTTTTCTCCGCCGCCATCATTGTCATTGCTAATATGATCGGGATCGGCGTGTTCACCACCCTGGGCTTTCAGGTGGCAAGCCTGAACTCTCCTTTTGCTGTAATCATGCTGTGGGTTTTGGGAGGTCTGGGCGCCTTTTGCGGCGCCCTGTGCTACGGGGAACTGGGCGCGATGATGCCGAGGTCCGGAGGCGAATACACTTATCTCTCCAATATTTATCATCCCGCCATAGGCTTTCTTTCGGGATGGGTCTCCATGGTGGCCGGGTTTGCGGCTCCCATCGCCCTGGCGGCCATCGCTTTGGGTGAATACGCCGGCGCCATCCTCCCAGGCATCGACAAGACGGTCATCGCGGTGTCAATAATTGTACTCCTCTCCCTGGTGCATTTGTCGGATGTGAGATTCGGCTGCCATTTTCAAAACCTGTTTACCGGGGGGAAAATCCTCCTGATCGTGGTTTTTATCGTCTTGGGTTTTTTCGTTATGAACCCTCAAGACATTACCCTGGCGCCGTCACGCAGCGACCTGGGATCAATGTTCAGCCCGGGTTTTGCGATCTCACTGGTATATGTTTTTTACGCCTATTCCGGGTGGAACTCTTCGTCTTACATCGCCGGTGAGATTTTCAGGCCGGAGAGAAATCTGCCGATCTCTTTATTTCTGGGGGCTGCCTTCGTTTCCCTCTGTTATTGCCTGATCAATTATATTTTTCTTTACACCGTACCCATGAGCGAGCTTTCCGGTCAAATCGATGTCGGCTACCTGTCGGCGAAATCCATATTCGGCCAAAGAGGCGGCGCCATGATGACGGTCCTGATCTGTCTGGCGCTGATCTCCAGCCTCAGTTCCCTCATCATGGTGGGCCCGCGGGTGACCCAAACCATGAGCGAGGATATGAAAAGCTTGAGGTTCTTAGCGAAACGAAATGCGAGAGGCGCCCCGGTCTTTGCCATTGTCCTGCAAGCCTTGGTGGCAATTTTTCTTACCCTGACCGCGACTTTTAATGCGGTGTTAACCTATGTCGGGTTCACCCTGGCCCTGTTCTCCTCCCTGACAGTACTGGGTGTGTTCGTCTTGCGCAGGAGGCATCCTCACCTAAAAAGACCTTTCAAGACGTGGGGGTACCCGGTAACGCCGGCGATTTTTCTCCTGCTCTACGGCTGGATGATCTGTTATTTAATCATCGAGCGGCCTCTGCCTTCCGTGTTCGGCTTGTTGACCGTGGCATCAGGACTCTTGTTATACAAGCTGCTGGCGACCGCGGAGCCCAGCAGACCTCAAGAAAAAGTTGCTGAAAAAGCCATATCATAGAAATATCGAAGGGAAACAATGATGCGCCAAACCAACCTGTTCGGCCCGGTAACGATGTTCCTGCTCCTAACTTTGGGGTCTGTCCCTGCTTTGGGCGCCGGTTCGGAGCCAATATCCGCCACTGACGGGCGTACCGTCTTTAAACACGACCGAACTGATAAGTGCATCCCGGCTTATAATGATTACGCCCTCTTTATCGCCGGCATAAGCAACCGGGAGAGCGCCCTGGCTGCATATGAAGACCAGCCGGCATGGGTCAGGCATGCCAAGTTTATAGACCATAACTGGGAGCGGTTCACCAAGGGGCGGCTCGCACCCATGCGCGAGTGGGCCTCCAAGGAGCTCGGCTCCGCCATATCCACCACCGTGTTTTATCCCTTCAGCGGCCCGGATTTCGTCAACGTTTTTGCCCTCTTCCCCCATGCCAAAACTTACCTTTTGATCGCTCTGGAACCTGTTGGAGAGATCCCGGATTTTCCTGTCCTCAATGAACAGAATTTTTTTGCAAGCCTGCAACGTTCCCTTTACGACCTCCTCCACCTGGACTTTTTCATCACGAACAAAATGAGATCCTCCATAGGCAAGAGTGAACTTAAGGGCACTCTCCCGCTCCTCATGTTTTTCCTGGCCCGGGAACAGGCCCGGGTCCTCGACGTCCAGTATTGGGTTATGAAGCCGGATGGAACCATCCCAGAGTCCCCCGGGGCGGGTCAAACAGATCGCCCCACCGGCATTCCTGGGGTGCGGATCGTCTTTGCAAGCCCGGGTTCGGAAAAAAATCAGACTCTTTACTACTTTCAGTTTAATCTCCGCAACGATTCCTTTGAACGAAACCAGCATTTTGTCTCTTTTCTGAAAAGCTTCGGCCCGGCGACGACCTTCACCAAAGCCGCCTCTTATTTGATGTTTAAGCCTCACTTTTCTGCCATCAGACAGTTCATTCTGGACCAGAGCCTTTACGTGCTGCAAGGTGATTCGGCCATCCCGTTGAAGTACTTCGACCCTTCAGGATGGGATCTCCGATTTTACGGCGCCTACGCAGGCCCCATACCGCTCTTCAGAAACTGCTACCAAGCGGATATGGCCGATATTTATAGAAGGGGCCGGGATATCCGGCCTCTTCCCTTCGGGATTGACTACCGTCACCGGGTGCACACCTCAAACCTCATGTTCGCCTCCAAGAAAATAAAATTGCTCGCGGGCGACTCGAATTGATCTTGGAGAGTTGGGTGAAGTTTTTTACCGCCATGGTTTTTACCGTCCTTGGGGTTTTGGCGTTGGGCCTGAACCTGGCCGACGCCGGCCCCCCACCTCTCTCTCTAGGCGTTTCCAGCCCAGAATGGCGCCCGCTATCCCAAAGGGGGGACAAAAGGTTGCAGGCCGGACTGGACCAGGCTCTGAAACAACAGAAATCCTGGCAGTCCCTGATCAAGGAAGGCAAAATGGCGGTGGGCCTGGTGGACCTTTCCAATCCTAACGTTCCGCGCTTTGCCCAGGTGAACGGCGACATCATGATGTATGGCGCGAGTCTGCCTAAGCTGGCGGTCCTGCTGGCGGCCTTCCAGGGCTTCGAAGACGGTACCCTGAAAGAGACCTCCCAGGTCCATAGAGACCTGATCGACATGATCCGCCGGTCCAGCAACCCCGCGGCCAGTCAGGTAATCGGTCAAATCGGCTTGAGGAAAATCGAGGCGCTCATCCGTGATCGTCGCTATCAGTTCTACGACCCCCAAAAGGGCGGGGGAATCTGGCTGGGGGGCACCTACTCCTCCGGGGGCGAGAATAATCCCGAACCTATTACGGGTTTGTCCCACACGGCCACGGCCTACCAGCTCTGCCGTTTCTATTACCTGCTGGCTTACGGCAGGCTCATCAGCCCGGAGCGCTCGGGCCAAATGCTGAAAATCCTTGCGTTTCCAGATCTTCCCGGCAAGTTCGTCTCGGTGCTGGAGACAACCGTGCCCCCTAACCACTTGTACCGCAAATCAGGGGAGGTCCGGAACTTCCATGCGGACTCGATCCTAGTTTGGGGTGCGACCTGGCGTCGATATATCCTCGTGTCCCTGATTGAGGACGAGCGGGGGGAACAGATCCTGAAAGAGTTGGTCCCGGTGGTGGAACACGTCCTCAGGCCCAACCCGCCCCATCGGTCGGTCGGGGCTGGGGAGCAAACCACAAGATAATCATGGCCTCTTGGGGCATCTCTAGCGAAGGTCGGGATCGGGCTGCCGGCGCCCAAACGCCCCGGATCGGACCGCGGCGCCGGGCCTTAACCGGAAACCCAATAACCGAGTTGGGAGCGGTAACGGCCCCTCCCCCTTACCGACGCACCGTGGCTGATATCCTCCACGTCCTGGGTTATAAAGTTTCCCTCACGCCTTATGAAGATGGAATTCATGGAGAAGGTGGAAGAGCGTCAACCCGCCAAAAGGGAGTCCAGGCGGCAAAAGAACCCCAGTGCGCAAACTTCCCCCCTGAAAAATTGATATAATGGCCGCATGAACAAGGCGGCCGTTTTTCATTTATGGTGATCCTATGCCCAAAGAACAGACAGCGGCGCCCACCGAAATAATGCCAAATGATAAGATGGGCCCCATCTTGGCAAACCATCCCCTGGCCCCCCTCACCACCTGGAGGATCGGGGGGGCGGCGGCGCATCTGGCCATGCCCCGGGACCTGGAGGAGGTTTACGCCCTGCTGCGCCTGGCTTACCGGCGGGGCTGGCCCCTGTGGTTTCTGGGCCGGGGTTCCAATGTGCTCCTTGCGGATGCGGGTCTGCCGGGGCTGACCCTGCATCTGGCCAAGAGTCTCGATAAGCTGGAACCTCAGGGAGAGGTTATCCGTGCGGGCGCGGGGGTGTCCCTGCCCCGGCTGGCCCGGTGCGCGGCGCGATTGGGGTTCAGCGGCTTTGAATTCTTAGCGGGGATTCCGGGAACGGTGGGGGGCGCAGTGCGCCTCAATGCCGGGGCCTTCGGGCAAAATTTAGCCGGGATTTTGCGACGGCTGTGGGTGGTGACCCCGCAGTTGCAACTGCTGGAGTTCAAGGCTCAAGAACTGGCTATGGGGTACCGGAGTTCCATCCTCCTGAACTTCCCCCACTGGCTGGTGGTGGACGCGGAGTTTTCCTTGGAAAAATCCGCTCCCACCCCGGAGATCATATCCGGGATGGATGAGTTCCTATCGGTCCGCAAAGCCCGCCATCCCTCCAACCCTCGGAGCTGCGGCAGCGTCTTCAAGAACCCGGCCGGCGCCCCGCCCGCGGGCCGGCTCATCGAAGACGCCGGGTTTAAAGGCCGCCGTCGGGGAGACGCCCAGGTTTCCCGAAAACACGCCAATTTCATCCTGAACCAGGGGCGGGCCACCGCAGCCCAGGTGAAAGCTCTGATGGCGGAAATCCAGGAGCAGGTGTGGCGCGTCCACGGGGTGGCCCTGGAGCGGGAAGTGGTATTCCTACCGGAGGATTTGTTGTAAATAAGCTAACAGCTTACAGCTATCAGCCTTCGATGGTCAGCTGTCGGCTTTACCGTGAAGGTCCGCCCCCAGGCGCGATGCGCGAACCGCCCCATTAAAGGGTTTTCATCAGCGAGGCCGGCCAATGTCTGGAGGCCATGACTGTTTAGCTGTTAGCTGACGGCTGTAAGCTGTAAGCCCATCATACCCCGCCCCAGGGCCAGATCTTGGCCAGGGCCAGGCACAACAGCGAGGTGAAAAACAGGTAGCTGGCATCCCAATAACAATTGTAGGTTTTCGTCACTTCGCCCTTCCAGCACGTCATCGCACTGGCGCCGAAGATTAAAATCCCGGCTCCCAATAAGATGCTGACCATGACTTCCTCCTTCATGGGACTGAGTTGCCCCGGCTATGGTTCCCGGGGGGGCTGTCCCGCAACCCTGTCAGTGATTCAATCTATTAATGAGAGTGTTTTTAGTAGGGAAAGGTTAACAAAAAGAGCGCGACTGGTTTCCAAACTCACCGCTCTTATTACTCAGTGCATAAAATTTTTCGCATTTTCAAATCGCCCAGGGCTTAGAAAATCCCCCTTTAGAAAAGGGGGACTTCATCTTGCAGGCAAGCCCTCTCCCCCCTTTTTTAAAGGGGGGCCGGGGGGGATTTCTAATAAAGTCCCCTTTGGGTCAATGAGAATGGTTTTATGCTCCGAGTAATAAATCGCATGGTCCCTGGCGGATTAGGCCAGCCGGTAAGAATCCGCTTGCGGGAGGATTGATACCGGGTTGCCGTCAAAAGGTAACATTACCATCGCCCTTGCCTGGCGCAGGCTAAACGGTCATAAGGCGGGATTGCCTTACCCCCTAACACCGTTTTCGGTTTTCGGTTATCAGTTTTCGGTTAAAAAAATTAGGATTATCAGCAAGTTGAAATTTAAGTTTGTTGCATTGGGAACAGAACTTGGCATAAGATGAAAGCCGGCCACCAATCCGGAGTTTTCGCAGCCCAGGGCGGCGGCGCGGTATTTTCCCAGCGGCTTAAGGCGGCGACTTTCGCGCTAAAGCCTGCGGCTACGGATAATCTCTCTTGGTTCGCCTCTTGGTTTAAACCCCATGGCCGGCGCAGTCCGGCCTAAATCAGGCGGGACCCCACTAAAGCTAGAAAGAGAAGCAGGGAGGCGTCCCAGTAAAAGTTATCCATGGTCATGGCCCCGGGGCTCAGGTACAGCAAGACGCCCAAGAGGGTTTGCATGATTGCGGTTCCCCATAACAAGCCTGTCATGACGCACCTCTAACACAGGTTTCAGTTTTCAGTTTTCTAATAAAGTCACCAATCTTTGCATGATGTTATAATTGCTATCAGGAAGAGGTCTAAATTCCTGGTTTAAACAATCAGCGGTCCGGACTCCCTACTCGCACAATCTCCTGTTTAATAATCGGAGGTTCGGTTAAAATAGATGAGAAAAAAAACAATGACAGGCAGAAAAGGAGTCACCCATGATCCGGCGGGAGGTTTGGTACTTCAGCACAGCAGGACCGGAAAATACCAAGGCTTGTTTGGATTTGCTGGATGGAGCCATGGCCGGGGGTTGTCGGCATATCGTGGCGGCCTCCACTACCGGAGAGTCGGGAGTGCTGCTGGCCCGGCGTCTGGCGCCGGGGGTCAATCTGGTGGTAGTGGGCCACTCCGTAGGCTTTAGGGGACCCAACACCGATGAGTTCCTGGCGGAGCATTACCAGGAAATCACCCGCCTGGGGGGCAAAGTGCTCAAGGCCACCATCCTCACGCATTCCCTGGATACCGCCATCGCCGAGCAGTTCAAGGGCAGCGCCCCCACCCTGATTATTGCCAACACCCTGCGGCGGCTGGGCCAGGGCATCAAGGTCTGCTGCGAGATCGTCATGGAGGCGGTGGACGCGGGATTGATCCCGGAAGGGGAAGAAGTGGTGGCCGTGGGCGGCACCGCCCGGGGCTGGGACACCGTGGCCCTCATCAAAAGCGCCGCGTCCAAACGCTTCCTGCACCTCTCGGTCCTGGAAATCTGGGCCAAGCCTCGGGTGTGAGGGGAGTTCAAGGTTCAAGGTTCAAAGTTCAAAGTTCAAAGTTCAAAGTTCAAGGTTCAAAGTTCAAGGTTTAAGGGAATAAGTTATTGCTCGGAGCAAAAACCTTGTCCCCCTGAGCGAAGCGAAGGGTATAGATTCTTCGCCGCCTACGGCGGCTCGGAAGGACAATGAAGGTGACATGATTTGGGCTCCGAATCAGTAGTGTCCGGCAGGGATTTTGCACTTACAGTGTTAATGGGGTACATTGACAAAATGTAGCCGCGGGCTTTAGCCTGCGTCTGCACAGGCTGGAAGCCTGTGCCACCAAAGCTTTTTCTGATGAAGATGGGGCTCCTGGGAAAACCAGGGACATCATGTCCAAACATGTAGGGTGGGCACGGCCCACCTTCATAATTGCTTTAATATTCATCATGTTGAGTCCATGGGGCAATGGCAATGGCTGCCACGCAATTTTCGTACCGGACACTACCGGCTCCGAATATTGACTCGGGCTTTCGTATGGCTACGGGACAACCCACCGGTGGGCGGTTGGTTTTGAACCTTAAACCTTGAACTTTGAACTTTGAACTTTCCTTTTGAGCTTTTCAAACCTGGGTTTTTCTCGTATAGTGCATTTTCGTAGGATACGCTCTGCATACCATCAAAAATTTAAACGGTAAAATTTACCCCCATCGCCATGGATGACCAGACCGCGCCGGAACCTAAATCAGCATCGCCCCAGGCTTCTCCGGAGTCTTCGGCCCCAACGCCGCCGGCCTCTCCCCAGACCCCGGCTCCGGCGGGTTCGCCGCCGGGGGAGCCTTGCCCGCCCTATCCGCCGGCGGAGCCCGGGGAAGGCTTTCCCACGCACTTCGCCCGCATCTTCTTCGGGGCCATCACCCTGCTGGTGCTGTATTACGCTTATCAAATCATCAAACCCTATCTCATCGACATCTTTATGGCCCTGGTGCTGTTTTTCACCGCCAAGCCCTTGTATCGGGGGCTCTGCCGGGTGTTTTTCGGCCGGCGGGCCATCGCCTCGGCCCTAACCTGCCTGCTCCTGGCCTTGGTCATCATTGTGCCTCTTTCTGCCCTGGTGGGTATCATCGCCAACCAGGCCCTGGAGTTTTCCACCGTGGCGACCCGGGAGATGCAGTCGGGAGAGTGGTGGCATTGGATCATCGCGAAGATCGAAGTGGTCAAACTCTACCTGTTGAAATTTAATCTCCCCCTGCCCCCCGGCGAAATCCAGTTGGATGAGATTATCCGAACGGTGGTCACCAAGGCCAGCGTCTTCGTGTATAGCAACGCCATCGGCCTGCTCAAAGGCTTCACCAGCTTCGTCCTGGACTTACTGCTGGTGCTGTTCATCGCGTTCTTCATGTTCCTGCAAGGGGATGACTTTATCGCGGCGCTGAAAAACCTCTCGCCCCTGGACGCGACCCACAATGAAGCCATTGTCCTGGAAATGGAGGCCACCATCAAGGCCACCCTGTGGGGCACGGTGATTGTGGCCTTTATCCAGGGCGTTTTGGGAGGGTTGGGATTCTTTATGTTCGGCCTGCCCCAGCCGGCCTTTTGGGGCACGGTGATGATCCCCGCCGCGGTGATCCCGGTGGTGGGCAGCGCCATCATCTGGGGGCCCGCGGCGATTTATCTCTTGGCCACCGGCCATCTGGGCGCCGGCATCGGGCTCATCGCCTGGGGCGGGGTGGTGGTGAGCGTCATCGACAATGTCTTAAAACCTATCCTCATGAAAGGCAGTTCCGACGCGCCCAGCGTCTTCATCCTGTTCAGCATCCTGGGGGGCATCGGCTATTTCGGCATGATCGGCTTTATCCTGGGGCCCCTGATCCTCTCTTTTCTCCTGTCCCTGCTGCGGATTTATCAAAAGAATATTCTGCAGCCGGCCGCGGCAACGTTAGGGCCCGGGAGCCCCGAAGGCAAGTCCTGAGGTTTCCGCCTGCACAGGCGAGACGCCTGTGCCACCAAGACTTATCTGGCGGCATGAGCATGGGTGCGAAAAATTATCTGTTTGTGCCGGCCTGGTATTAGCGATTTCTAACCGAAAACCGAAGACCGAGAAGGTTTCAAATGCAACAAACTTAAGTTTCAATTTGCTGATAATCCTGGTCTTCTTGACAGAAAACAGAAAACCGAAAACAGAAAACGGTATTCCATGGGTTCCGAAATAAAGCGCGAGGAACTGGACGCCGGCGCCCGTTTCATTCATCTGGGTCTGGCGGGGTTCGGGGTCCTGGCCTGGCTTACCGGCTATCTGGCGGGAGATTACAAAACCGCGCGGTATTTTTGGTTCAACCTCCACAAATGGTGCGGCCTGGGATTGGCGGGGTTTTTGGCCTGCCGTTTAGGGTACGGATTTTGGGGCCCTGAAAAAATTCGGTTCGCCTACTGGCTGCCTTACACGAAAGAGAGGCTGCTCCGGGCCTGGGAGGACCTCCGGGGCCTCTTGAATCTGCGTTTGCCGGAGCGGCAACCCCACCAGGGGCTCTCCGGGGTGGTGGAGGCTTTCGGCCTGGCGGTCTATTCCTGGATGGCGGTAACCGGGACTTTAATGTACTTCTTACTGCAACCCGGCCGCAAAGCCAGGGGGCTGGCGCATGCCGTCAAAGAGGTCCATGAGGTGGGCGAGTGGCTGATTCCGGCCTTTTTGGCGGTGCATGTGGGAGCCGTGGCGCTCCATGCCCTGGCGGGAAATCATCTCTGGCGCAAGACTTTCTTCCTAAAAGATTAGGCCGAAAAAAACCCGGATTATCGTCACGGATAATCCGGGTTTTTTCATTACCGAAAATCAAAAACTGTATTAAAGCGACAATTCCCGCTTCACTTCCGCGAGGTCCAGGTCCGCCCCGACTTCCGGGCCCCGGCTTTCCAGTTGTTCGATCTCCTGCTGCACCAGTTCCCGCTCCAGATGCCGGTCCTCATGGATGAACTGGCAATATTCTTCGAACAGTTCTTTTTTCAAGTCCAGGGAAAACAGCTGGGCTTGCTTAAAGCGCTCTTCCAATGCCAGGATGCTGTCCAGTAGGTAAAAGTAGATGGATCGGGCTTCCGCCAGACGGCCGCTTTGGGCCAGGCGATCCGCCCGCAGTTGGGCCCGGCGCAGTTTGGCTTCCGCTTCGGCCAGGGCCGAGGCGTCATTGGAGACTTCCTCCATGACGCGGTCCACGGATTCCAGGATATCTTCCAAGCCCTGTTCTTCTTCTTTCAGAATGCTGCGGACCTCGGGCACCCGTTCGGTCACATCCAGGATGATTTCCAGCAACTCCTTTTTGGAGTACTTTTTCAGCCGGTCTTTCAGTTCCCCCTGGCTTAAAAACAAGTCCGGATCTTCAATCCAGGCCCACAGCAGCGCCAGGACATGGGGGCAGAGGTCTCCGCCCTCGGACTGGGGACAGGAGCATTCATAGGTCAGTTGGTCATTGTGAATCTTAACCCCTACCCGGCAGGCCTGTTCATCCTCCACCAATCCCCGGATCCGGTTAGTCAAGCGATAACCATGCCGGACTTTCTGGTCTTTCACCAGGGTTTGGGCCTGGGCCGTGGTTTCGGGGGTCCCGATGCGGCTTACGGTCTGACTGTCAAGTTCTTCAAAGCGCATATGGTCTCATCGATAAGAGATTTTTTCTTAAATTTAACATAACAAAGGCGCATGGTAAATAATTTATGGCCGATATCAAGGGTTTCGGGAAATTTTTTTTGCCGAGGCAAAATAACCCCGGCTCTGATGGTAGAGGTCATTGAGACGGGCCTCCAATTCCCTCCTCAGAGACTCCAAGGCCGCGCCCCGGGTTTCGGGAGGGACCCACAGGGGGTCTCCGGCCATGAACGCGATGCGGCTGAAGGGCAGCGGCAGTTCGAAACGGTCCCAGGTGTTAAAAACCTTTTTCCAGCGGGCCGCATCCGCCAGCGGGATGATGGGGACCCGGGCTTCCCGGGCCAGGAACAAGGGGCCTTTTTGGGCCACCCGGGCCGGCCCCCGGGAGCCGTCGGCCACGATAGCGGCGCAGTGTCCCCGGCGGCAGTACTCCGCCATGGCCTGGAGAGCCTGGACCCCGCCCTTGCGGCGGGACCCCGGACAGATCACGAATCCCAGCCCCCGGGCCACTTCCCCGAGGAACTCCCCATCCCGGCTGGGGCTGGCTATGAGAGCCAAGGGTGGCAGATCCCGGTAATAACGCCGGGCATAATTCAGGAGAAACAGCAGGTGACCGTGCCAGAGGGCATAGACCGCCGGACGTCCCGAAAGTATCAGTTCCCGGGTAGCCGGAGGAATCACTTCTTCCGTGGGGCAGGAGAGCAGATACCCCTGCACCAGTTTTCTCACGATAACCGGCGCCCAGCGCCGCCAAAGGGGATGCTCGAAACGGAGTTTCATGGAATTAGTTGTTAGTTTTTAGTTGTTAGTTGTCAGTTGCAAGTTGTCAGTTTTTGGTTGTTAAGCCTGATGTCTGGATTCCCTTACTGATCCCTGGCCCCTAATACCGTTTTCGGTTTTAGGTTAAAAAGACCAGGATTATCAGGGAGTTGAAACTTAAGTTGGTTGCATTGGAAACAGAACTTGGTATAAAAACCTCCTCCCCCAACCGCGCAGAATTACTTATTCTTGGATTCCAGCCGCTCCAAAACCTTGGGAGTGTACAGGTCGTGCTCCAGGACTTGGGCCGACACCGGCCTCATCATGGAAAGCTTCATGACAAAGAAATTGAGGCGGCGCATCTGTTTCAGCTTTTCCGCCTCATCTTCCAGGGAAGCCACCAGGTCCTGGAGCCGCACCACTTCTTGGCGCAGCTCCAACTCCGGCGGCAGGCAGTCGGCATTTTTTAGGATCCGGTAGGCCATGCGCAACTCCGGGGGAATATGGCTTTCGTCCTCCAGCTTCAAAGGTTGGCCTTTACCTTCCAGATTGTCGAACTCCCCCGCGTTGATGGCTTCCCGGATGCGGTTCTCGGCGATTCTGGCAAAAGAATCCATGAAGTCCCCTGGATTATTTCTCCACTAAGACACCAGAAGCTTTCCTTGGCGTGGCTTTGCGTCCTTAGCGCCTTGGTGGAGAATTATTTCCTGCCTACCGATGCTTCTTGCGGGCCCGTTCCATTTCTCGCTTTTGTTCCCGGGTGCGGATGGTTTCCCGTTTATCATACTTCTTTTTCCCCTTGCCCAGGGCGATCTCCACCTTGGCAAATTGATTCTTGAAGTAAAGCTTCACCGGGATCAGGGTGTAACCCTGCTCCTGGAGCTTTCCCAGGAGACGCCGCAATTCCCGGTGGTGCAGCAGGAGTTTCCGGGGCCTTTCCGGTTCATGGCTTTCCGGTGCGGCATGGGAATAGGGGCTGATCCGGGCATTGAAAAGATAGAGCTCGCCGCCCCGGAAGCGGGCATAAGCTTCGTCGATGCTGGCCCGTCCCTCTCGCAGGGCTTTGACTTCCGTGCCCTTGAGCGCTATTCCCGCCTCATAAAAGGCGTCGATGGCGTATTCAAAAAATGCCTTGCGGTTGCGGCAGACGGTCTTGATTCTAGGTTCTTCCATAGGCTTAAATTCTTATACCCTTTTCTGTAGCCGATGCGACCCACAGCAAATATAAAGTGTCATAAAGATTAACTATTTTATCCGAAAACCGAAAACCGTATTAAATGGTAGCCAGGGTGCGGCCGAACCGGAAGATTTCCGGAAAACGTCGTTCCATTTCTTTTATCACGAATTCGTTGACTTCTTCCACGGTAACCCGCCGCAGGGCCTGGCGGGCGAACTCCCGGGCCTCCACCAGGGAAATCATGCGGATGACCCGCTTGATCACCGGGATGGCCGCGGCATTCATGGAAAACTCTTCCACCCCCAGGCCCAGGAGCACCGTAACGTACAGGGGGTCGCCGGCCATTTCCCCGCAGATGGCCACGGGAACCCCGGCAGCCCGGCCCGCCTGCACCACATCACGGATCATGCGCAGCACCGCGGGATGCAGGGGTTGATACATATCCGCCACCTGTTTGTTGACCCGGTCGATGGCCAGGGCGTATTGGATGAGGTCATTGGTGCCGATGCTGAAAAAGTCCGCCTCCTGGGCTAAAAGAGAGGCCAGGGTCACCGCCGCGGGCACCTCAATCATGGCTCCCACAGGCAGGTGGGGGTCAAAGGGCGCTCCCTGAGACTTAAGTTCTTCCATGGCCGCGACCAGGAGTTTCCGGGCCTCCCGCATTTCCTCCACACTGGAGATCAGGGGGAACATGATTCGCACCCGACCGAAGGCCGAGGCCCGCAAAATGGCCTTGAGCTGGACCCGGAAGATGGTCTGCTCCTTGAGGCTGAAGCGAATGGCCCTCAGACCCAGAGCCGGATTCATCTCCGAGGGATACTGAAGGGGGGTGAGGAATTTATCCCCCCCGATATCCAGGGTGCGGATGGTCACCTCCCGGGGAGCCATGGCCTCCACCACCTGCTTATAATTGTTGAAAAGTTCTTCTTCACTGGGAAGCCGGCGCAGGCGCAGATACAGGAATTCCGTGCGGTACAGGCCGATGCCGTCGCCCCCGTACTTGAGGGCCAGGGACACTTCCTCGGGCAGCTCGATATTGGCCAGCACCCGGTTGCCATGGCCGTCGGTGGTGGTGGCTGGAAACGCGCTTCCCTGGGCCACTTCGCCCCGGAAGGTTTCGAATTCCGCCTTGTGGGCCTGGTATTGTTTCAGGGTGGCGGCATCCGGGGCCAGGATCACCCGTCCAGTCAGGCCGTCCACAATGATGAGTTCTCCGGAGGCGATTTCCAGGGTGGCGTTGTCCAGCCCCACCACCGCGGGAATCTCCAGGGCCTGGGCAATGATGGCGGTGTGGGAAGTCCTGCCCCCCCGTTCGGTGACAAATCCCAGCACCGGGGACCCGGACATCTGGGTGGTTTCATTGGGGGACAGATCCGGGGCCACGATGATTACCGGCTGGGAAAAAGACAGGGTCAGGCTCTGGCCTTCCCCGGTGAGATGGCCCAACAGGCGCCGGTAAACCTCCTCCACGTCCTGAATCCGGCCCTTGATGTAAGGGTCCTTGATGTTTTGGAAGACTTCCTTTACCTTCTGGAAGGCCTGGTGCAGGGCCCGTTCGCTGTTAAAATGCTGCTCCCGCATGAGCCGCTGGGTCTCCTGGAACAGCATGGGGTCCCGGAGCATGATGAGGTGCAACTCCAGGATATGGGAATGTTCCTTCAACTCCGGGGGCAACTCGGCCTTGTACCGGTTAAGCTCCTCTTCCGTCTGCTCCACCGCCAGGCGGAAGCGCTTGAGTTCCCCGGCCACCTCCTCCTCCGTATAAAGCAAGCGGGGGGGAACCTGGTACCCTTCCCGGCCGCGCAAGACCTTGACCCTGCCCATGACAATGCCGGGCGACGCGGGAATTCCTTGGAGGACCAGATTCTTCAGAGTCACGTTTCACCAAATTTCCGGGCAAACAGGGCGGCTATGGCCAGCGCGGCCTCCCGGGCCTGGATCCCGCCGGCCCGGAGCACCAACCGGGTGCCCTGGGGGCAGTCCAGAGTCAACAGGGCCAGCAAATTTCGCGCCTCCACCCGGCGCCCGTCTTTTTCCAGGGTGATCTCCGCGTCGAATTGATTGGCCAGAGAAGATATTTTGGCGGCCGGCCGGGCATGCACTCCCAGACGATTCTCTACCCACAGTTCCTTGACCACAGCCGGATGAGCGGCCTTCTTCGGTACCATATCTTTTTAATATATCATGTAATCGGTGGGCTGGACCGCACTAAATCGGTTTTAGGTTTTAGGTTTTCGGTTTTCGGGAAAAATGAAAATGTCTCACGCCAAGACGCAACGGTGCAAAGACGCAAAGGAAAATGTGGAACAGCCGCCCCCGGCTGTTATTCCGGCCAGGAAATCCCTTAGGGCAGGATGCGCCCGCCGGACATTGGCGGCCACGGGCCGCCCTATCGAAACCAATCTGCTTGTCCGGGAACGCTTTTTATTAACCGGAGGATTAACGAAGTCCCTTCTTTTACCCCTCCCCCTTGATAGGGCAGGTCGAACCTTGAACCTTGAACCTTGAACTTTGAACTTCAATCCAGCCGCCCTTCCTCCTTCAAGACCAGGTAAGCCTGGTACACCTGCCGCCGGGGCAGCTTGAGTTGTTCGGCCACCCGGTCCGCCAGCCGCCGTCCCGTTAAATCGCTCTCCCAGGATGCCTTGATTAAATATTCCGATAACGCAACTTCCGGCGGCGCGGGCTTCCCTGGGGGGCAAGACAGCACCAGGGCGCATTCCCCCTTGAGCTCGGCTTGGGCCAACCTGGCCGCCACTTCGGTAACCGGTCCCCGCCAGGCTTCCTCGAACTTCTTGGAGAGTTCCCGCACCACCATTACCTGGCGGTCCGGCATGGTCGCGGCAATTTCCTGAAGAGTCCGGGGCAGGCGCCGGGGCGACTCATATAAAATCAGCACCCGGGGCTCCCGGGCCAGTTCCTGGAAGAACTTGAGGCGCTTGCCTTCTCCCCGGGGGAGAAACCCCACAAAGGTGACATCCCCGGGAAAACCGGACATGGACAGGGCCGCCACCCCCGCGGCGGGGCCGGGCACGGCCTCCACCTTGATCCCCGCGTCCCAGGCCCGGGCCGTCAGGTCCGCGCCGGGGTCCGAAAACCCCGGGGTGCCCGCGTCGCTCACCAGGGCGATATTTTGCCCCTCAAGCAGCCGGGCAATCAGCTCCGGTCCCCGGCTGGCCTGGTTGTGGGCATGGTAGCTGATGAGGGGCGTGCTGATCTGAAAATGGGTCAGGAGTTTCCGGGTGTGGCGGGTATCCTCCGCGGCAATGAGGCCCACTTCCTTGAGGACCCGCAGCGCCCGCAGGGTGATGTCTTCCAGGTTGCCGATGGGGGTGGCGACGATGTAGAGCTTCCCAAATTCCAGGCCGGCCACTTTATCTCTCAACCATAACTTGAGGGGTTTTCAAGCAGAAACGCCTTTTCCCTATCCCCAAGTTAAATAAGGTGGAATTGTTTGAAAATTAATCATTAATTTTAAAAGGCATGTTTAATAATTTCAATGGATGGAGAATCTGCAGTTAATGTTATGGCCACCACATCAAACCGTACCCTGTCCTCCCGCAGCCGCTTCTGCTTCAGATAATACTCCGCCAGGCGGCGCAGCTTGGCCTGCTTGGCCGGGGTCACCGATTCCTGGGGCGGGCCGAACCTTAGGCTACGGCGGGTTTTGACCTCCACGAAGACCAGATAGCCCTGGTGCCGGGCGATGAGGTCAATCTCCCCCAAGGGGTTGGTGTAATTGCGCTCCAGGATTTTATAGCCCTGCTTTTTCAGGGCCTGGGCCGCCAGGTCTTCCCCGGTATCCCCCAATTCACGGCGGGCAGTCTTCATGTTTCAGCCTCAAGGGCAAAGGGTAATTGTGATTAACCGCAGATTAACGCAGATGGACACGGATTCTATATGATTTTGGCTTGGGAATGGAAATTAAAAATAACGGTGGTGCGTAAGACGCACCCTACATGATTTTTGGTGCGCGGTGCATACCCTACATTTTTTGCGCCTTGGCGTGAGATATAAATAATGGGTTTTGCGTCTTTGCGTGAGGTAAAGCGGGAGCGGAGGCCCGCCTCGCCAATATTTATTTATCTATGTTTATCTGCGTAATCTGCGGATTATATTTATCGGCCACCCATTCCTTGACGCCCCTGAAGGTCCGCCGGTGAAGTTCGCACGGCCCCCAGCAGCGCAGGGCCTCCAAATGCTCCGGGGTGGCATAGCCCTTGTGCTGGGCGAAATTGTATTGGGGATAGCGCCGGTGCAGGGCCTCCATCAGCCGGTCCCGGTGGACCTTGGCCAGGATGGCGGCCGCGGAGATGGACGGGCACAGGTCGTCGCCCTTGATTACCGGCTGCTGGGGGTAGGGCAGGGGCAGGGGCTGGTTGCCGTCCACCAGCACCATTTCAGGAATCAGGGAAAGGGCCCGGATGGCCCGGGCCATGGCCTTGAGGGAAGCTACCAGGATCCCTAAACGCTCAATCCGGCGCGCCCCCATTTCTTCAATGGCAAAGGCCAGGGCCTGGTCGCGGATCAACTCATCCAGGGTCAGGCGGGCCTCAGGGGTGAGACGCTTGGAATCTTTGAGTCCGGGCAGGTCGAAGGAGGCCGGCAAAATCACCGCCGCGGCCACCACCGGCCCGGCCAGGGGTCCCCGGCCGGCCTCGTCGGTCCCGGCGATGAGCGCCAACCCCTGGCGGCGCCAATATGATTCCGGGTCAGCAAACACTTCTTTGCCGGCCCGGAGCTTTTTCATGCCACCGGCGCCCGCTTTTCTTTGATCCGGGCGGCCTTGCCGGAGCGCTTCCGGAGATAATAGAGGCGGCTGCGGGCCACTTGGCCCCGGGTCAGGATCACGACCTTTTCAATATTGGGGGAATGTTGGGGAAAGATGCGCTCCACCCCCACGCCGTAGGAGACTTTGCGCACCGTAAAGGTGGCCCCGGTGAGGCCGCCCCGTTTCCGGATGACCACGCCTTTGAAGACCTGGATGCGCTGCTTCTCTCCTTCCACAATCCGCACATGCACTTCCACGGTATCCCCGGGGCGAAACTGGGGCAAATCCGTCCGCATCTGCTCCCGGGCCAACTGAATTACACGTTCCATGAGCCTTCACCTATCTTCCGGCGGCATCTCCGCCAGGGATTGCAAAAATTTTCGGTCCTCTTGAGTGAGGTCCGCTTTTTCCAGTAAGTCCGGGCGCCGGGCCGCGGTGCGCCGCAGGGCCTCCTGCCGCCGCCAGCGGGCGATGCGGGCGTGGTCCCCCTCCAGGAGGATTTGGGGCGTCTCATGCCCTTCAAAGACCCGGGGGCGGGTGTAGTGGGGATATTCCAGGAAACCCGTCTGGAAGGATTCGTCTTCCGTAGCCCCTTCGCCCCCCAAAACTCCCGGGAGCAGCCGGGTCACCGCGTCCGCCACCGTCAGCGCGGGGATTTCTCCCCCGGTTACAATATAATCGCCTATGGACAGCTCTTCATCAATATAAAAATGAATGCGCCCGTCCACGCCCTCGTAATGGCCGCAGATCAACAACAGGTGTTCAAGCCGAGCCAGTTCCCGGGCCTTATCCTGATTGAAGACCTTCCCCACCGGACTCATCAGGATCACCCGGACCAGGGGAGACTCCTGGCGCACCGCCCGGATGGCCTTCACCAGGGGTTCCACCTTCATGACCATGCCGGGGCCGCCGCCGAAAGGGCGGTCATCCGCCACCTGATGGCGGTCCTCGGTGAAGTGCCGCAGATTAATGACCCGGAAGGTCACGGCCCCCTGGACCTGGGCCCGTTGGAGCATGCTCTGGCTTAAGGGCGAGCTGAAAAACTCCGGGAACAGGGTCAAGAGGTCGATTTGTATCATCAGGCGCCTTGTTCCAGGGGAGGGCCGGGGGTAGTTGTCAGTTCAAGGTTCAAGGTTCAAAATTAATGGGGGGTGGCTAAGGTTCGGTCATCAGTTGTTACAAACTGTTCCCATGCCACATTATTAAACTTTGAACTTTAAACCTTGAACTTGGCCCCGGTTCCAGCCCCCTGTTCCCATCAATCCCCGTAAACTTCCAATAAACCCGGGGGCACAACGACCTTGATCCAGCCGGCTTTTAGGTCGATTTCCTCAATCACCCCTTCCACCGCGGGGAGCAGCGCTTCCCGGTGATCCAGGCGCACCACAAAGACGTCGTGACCCGGCGTGGGCATGACTTCCGCCAGATGCCCCAGCAAGGTCCCGTCGTCGGCCTTGATCACCGCCAGCCCCAGGAGTTGAAACCAGTAATATTCTCCCGGCGGCAAAGCGGGGAAGCGGATGCGCTCCGCCCAAACTTCCTGGCCCGCCAGGGCCTCGGCCTGCTCCCGGGTGGCGATGCCTTCCAGCTCTACCAGCGTCTGGTTCTTAAGCCGGGAGGCTTCCAGCACCCGGTAAGGTTGTCCGGCAATCACCACTTCCCCCAGGGCCTTGATGACTTCGGGGTCGGTGGTGGCCGACGCGGCATCGGGGCGGATTTTCAGGCCTCCCCGGAGTCCTTGCGCGCCGGAAACCCGTCCCAGACCGAGTAATGGAGAAGGAACTGCGCCTGCCTTATTCAAGGATCTCCAGGACCGCGCGCTTGCGAATCTTGGTGGACGCGGCGCTGAGAATGGTGCGCATGGCCCGGGCGGTGCGCCCTTGCTTGCCGATGACCTTGCCTAAATCTTCTTTGGCCACCTTGAGTTCGAGCACTGAGGTCTGCTCCCCCTCGATTTCATGGACCTGGACCTGCTCCGGATTATCCACGAGCGACTGGGCGATGAACTTGATCAATTCCTTCATGCTAGGCACCTCTGCTGCGGGGTGGAGCGGCGCAATCTCCCTCAGGTCGTAACTCCCGGCAAGCCTCAGGCTGCCGGCGCGGCCGCGGCTTGGTGCTGTTTCAGGAGACTGGCCACGGTATCCGTGGGCTTGGCTCCTTTCGCCAGCCACTCCTTGACCAACTCTTCCTTCACCGTCACCTTGGCCGGATCCTGGTTAGGATCGTAAGTGCCCAAGATTTCCAGGAAGCTGCCGTCCCGGGGAGACTCACTGTTGGTGACAATTATCCGATAAAAGGGGCGCTTCTTCGCCCCGAACCTGGCCAACCGAATTCTTAATGCCATGAAGCCGTTGTATCCTCCTTTTGGGGTAGTGGTCAGTTGTCAGTTGTTAGTTGTTAGTTGTTAGTTATTAGTTGTTAGTTATTAGTTTCAAGTTTCGAGTTTTTCGCAAAATTGATGAAGTCGTAAAAAGTCTAAAATTCTATTCTCCCTGAGGGGGAAGGGTCTGGTGGGGGTGAAGGCAATCTCTTTTCTGCTCCGATATGTAGGGTGCGTCTTACGCAACATCCCCCCGGCCCCTGCCTAAAAAAACTTCATAGGGAACTTCATCTTCCCTTTCTTGCCCCCCTGGGTCATCTGCTTGATCATCTTCTGGGTGGCGGAAAAATTTTTCAGCAGGCGATTCACGTCCTGCACCGAGGTGCCGCTTCCCAGGGCGATGCGCCGGCGCCGGCTGCCGTCGATGACCAGGTGATTATTCCGTTCCCCGGGGGTCATGGAGTTGATGATGGCCTCCACCCGTTTGAGTTCCCCCTCGTCGGGCTTCAGGTCCTTGAGGGCCTTGGCCTTGCCTCCCAGCCCCGGAATCATCTCCAGCAATTGCTCCATTGTACCCATCTTTTTCATTTGGCGCAATTGCTCCCGAAAATCATCCAGGGAAAAGGCTTCTTTCCGGAGCTTTTTCTCCAGGGCCTTGACCTGGTCTTCATCGAAGGCTTCCTGGGCCTTTTCGATCAGGCTGAGGACGTCCCCCATGCCCAGGATGCGGGAGGCCAAGCGGTCCGGGTGAAAGACCTCCAGCGCGTCCAGCTTTTCCCCCACCCCAAAAAACTTGATGGGCTTGCCGATGACTTCCCGCATGGAGAGCGCCGCGCCGCCCCGGGCGTCGCCTTCTATCTTGGTGAGGATGACCCCGGTGAGCTTCAGCAAGTCGTGGAAGCTCTGGCCCACGGCCACCGCGTCCTGGCCGGTCATGGCGTCGGCTACCAGGAGAATCTCCTTGGGCTCGGTCTTTTCCTTGATGGCTTTCAGTTCCGCCATCAGGTCATGGTCGATGTGCAGCCGCCCTGCGGTGTCTATGATCACGGTGTCGTAGCCCGCGGCGTGGGCCGCGACCATGGCCGCGTCCGCGATGTCCACCGGATTCTGCCCCGGCGCGGTGGGATAAACGTCCACGTTGATATCCGCGCCCAGGCGTTTAAGCTGCTCGATGGCCGCGGGGCGTTGGACGTCCGCGGGCACTAAGTAAGGCTGGCGGCCCTGGCTTTTCAGACGCCTGGCTAACTTGGCCGCGGTGGTGGTTTTGCCGGACCCTTGCAGCCCCACCAGCATCAGGGCCACCGGGGGCCGGCCGCTCAGGTCCAGCCGGGGGGATTCGCCCCCCAAGAGCCGGGTGAGCTCCTCGTGGACAATCTTGATGACCTGCTGGGCCGGGGTCAGGGACCGGAGCACCTCTTCCCCCACGGCCCGCTCCCGGATGCGCTCGATGAAGACCTTGGTGACTTTATAATTAACGTCGGCCTCTAACAGGGCCAGACGCACCTCTCTTAAGGCCTCAGTCACCTGGGCTTCATTCAAGACCCCCCGGCCTTTGAGCTTCTTAAAGACCGCGGCAAGTTTGTCGCTTAGTCGATCGAACATTGTTTTTCGTGTTGATTAATTAAGTCTAATTCATACCAACGTCCCGTAATAAGACTATTATTCATGTTTTTAACAAAAATGTCTATTAATAATTTAAATTCTTTCTTAAGATCAATAATATCCCATTGCTTATCCTCTGATTTAAAAGTACGTTTAAGCGTTAAATGGGCTACTTCTTTATGGGCACGTTTACGAGCTAACTTTATTTTCTCTGTAATTTCGGGAATACAGTTTGCGTTAACAAAATTAATTACAGTAATGTCATCACTTTTGGGTTTATCATTATAGAAAAAATCAATTAGATTGCGCAAATGGATAACAAATGACTCAATGAGAGCATTTTTAATAATATTATCTGCAATAGGTAATTGTTTGATAAAAATGTCAGCAATAGAATAAAACATCCAAATTTCGTAAGCTAAAAATTCTGAGGCTTGCTGCAATTTATCGAAAGATTGTTCTTGAGCCATTTGAAATTCTAATTAGGGCGAGCATCGCCTCTTTTTAAATTGTTGATATATATTAAAATACCTAATTTTAGAGTTTTGATTTTCCCTATATGAAACTTGGCTTAGAAAAGATGTATATTAACCAACCTAAGCTATAAAATATGATAATCTATCCCTTACATTTCCTTAGTTATTTTTTTCAAGTTGTGGCGGGCGATGCCTACCCTACTTTACCCCTTAATAACTCCCAACGGCTTCAACTTCGCCACTTTCTTAGAAATCCCTGCGCCGTGGGCCACGTCCACTACCGTCTGCACGTCCTTGTAGACCTCGGGGATTTCTTCCGCGATCGTGGCCCAACCTGCGCCCCGGACGCTGAAGTATTCCTATTTCTTTAATTCCTTATAAACCCGGCTTCGATGTTGAATGGTAATAACAAACAAGGTTTTTTCGCTCTCTTTTATTTCATACACAATGCGCCAATCGCCTGCTCTGGAATACCGCTTCCCCTCTGACATTTCCAATTTGTTGGAGATGCGGGAATCAAGGGGATTGACGGCTAATTCATCCAGCCTTGATTGAACTCGTTGTTCTATTTTACGGTCCAACCGATCAAGTTCCCGCATCGCTTTGGCGGAAAGAACGGTGGTATAACTCACAACCGCTTTCCTTTCCGGTACTCCTCCAAGGTAACGTATCGGCCTTGCCGGATATCTTCAACGCCCTCCTCGATATCCGCCAGGTCTTCTTCGGTAAAAATTTCATGCTCGGTCTGTTCTAAGAAAGTATCAACCATCTTAAAAAATAATTCGCCGTGGGGGCCTTTGACTATGGCCTTAACTTTGGCGACCATCTCTTCAATGGCGCCTCCATTTAAAGAAATCTCTTCGATTTCCCGAGCCGTTTTCATGGTGTGCCTCTTGTCGACATAAAACCCTAAAAAAAGACTGAATGGTGCGCGGTGCGCACCCTACACAAAACTACCCCTTAATAACTCCCAATGGCCGCAACTTCGCCACCTTACGGGAAATCCCCGCGCCGTGGGCCACGTCCACCACCTTTTCCACGTCCTTGTAGGCTTCGGGGATTTCTTCGGCGATCGTGGCCCGGCCCGCGCCCTTGACGATGATGCCCTTGGCCGCCAATTCCTTTTCAATAAACCTGCCCCTGGCCAATTTCATGGCTGCATGACGGCTCATCTCCCGCCCCGCGCCGTGGCAGGTGCTGCCGAAGGTCTCTTCCAGGGCCTTTTGGGTCCCTACCAGCACGAAGGAGTAACGACCCATGTCGCCGGGAATCAGCACCGGCTGCCCCGTTTCTTTATATGCCTCAGGCGTCTCCGGGTGATGGGGCGGAAAGGCCCTCGTGGCGCCCTTGCGGTGCACGCACAATTTCTTGGTCTTGCCGTCCACCACGTGGGTTTCGATCTTGGCAATGTTGTGGGCCACGTCGTAAATCAGCTCCAGCCCCAACTTCTTAGGCCCCATCTTAAAGACTTCCTCAAAGCTCTCCCTGACCCAGTGGGTGATCACCTGGCGGTTGGCGAACGCAAAATTGGCCGCCGCGGCCATGGCCGCTAAGTATTGCCGGCCCTCGGGAGAATTGACCGGCGCGCAGCACAACTGCCGGTCCGGCAACTCAATGCCATACTTGGCCGAGGCCTTGAGCATCACCTTGATGTAGTCGTCGCACACCTGGTGCCCCAATCCCCGGGAGCCGGTGTGGACAATGACGGTGATCTGGCCCAGGGAAAGCCCCAGCTTATAGGCTAATTCCTCGTCAAAAATTTCCGCCACATAGCCCACTTCCACGAAGTGGTTGCCGGAGCCCAGGGTGCCTAACTGGTCCTTGCCCCGGTTCATGGCGAACTGGGACACCATTTCCGGGTCGGCCCCGGCAATCCGGCCCCCGGCTTCGATGTGGGCCAGGTCTTGGGCGGAGCCGAAACCTTGCTTCACCGCCCAGGCGCTGCCGTGCTGCAAAACCTGGTTCAGGGTGGGCATGGAGAGCTTTAAATCCTTGCGCCGGGAGCCCAGGCCCGAAGGGATGTTGCTGAACAGCCGGTTGACCAGGTCCTCCATCCGGGGTTCCACTTCCTCCCGGGAGAGGTCGGTGCGCAAGAGCCGCACCCCGCAGTTGATGTCGTAGCCCACGCCGCCGGGGGAGACCACGCCTTCCTCCAGGTTGAAGGCCGCCACCCCACCGATGGGAAAGCCGTAGCCCCAATGAATGTCGGGCATGGCCATGGACGGGCCTTCAATCCCCGGCAGGGTCGCGACATTGGCCACCTGCTGAAGACTCTGGTCGTCCTGAATCTTGGGGAGCATCTCTTTGGACGCGAAGATCAACCCCCGGGTGCGCATCTTCCCCTCCCGGGGAATCTCCCAGCGATACTCGTCAATTTGGCGGAGTTTAATGGAGCTCATGAAGCGATGGCAGTCCTACAGTTGTTGGCGTTCAAATATCTTGAGTCAGGTTAAACTTCGGGGAAGATGGGCAATCTGCGAATCCGCAGGGCCGCGTCCTCCAGAATAACGATGGCCCCCTCCAATAAGGGGGTTTCAATTTTAGACCAGGCTGCGGTCATTCGGCTGAATAATTTATCCGGCCGACAATCCTTCAAGCGAAAAATAATAACCGAAGGGGCAGTATCTCCCGAAAACGCCAGGAGATGTCCGTAATCCAAGTCATGAGTCAGGATGGTCTCTCCTTGGTTTCCAGCTTCGACCATGATTTCCACATCTTTGGCCTGGGCCAACCCGATATCGCCGGCATGACGGCAATCATACCCGGCCATAGTCAGGCGCTTTCCCAATGCCCGGGGCAGGTTCATGTTTAAGAGGAACTTCATCAAGCCGTAGCTTCTTCCAGAGGCACTACTCGCTCTTCCATAGCCCAAGCGGCGTAACCCAGGGCCTGAAATATATCATCCCGCTCCAGTTCAGGCCATTCATGCAAAATATCTTCCACCGTCAGGCCGGACCCCAGATATCTGAGAATAGAGGCGACCGGCATCCTGAGACCTCGGATACAAGGTTTGCCGAAACACTTTTCCGGGTTTAAAGTGATACGCGGGAAGTGATAATGGCGAATTTCCATAGGATTTCCTTTAGCTGCTTATAAACCTGTCCACCTGTCGGAGCTTGGTCTGCGCCATAAGTAAAGGGGTTAAGGGCCGGGGGGTTCTTTAACTGACCCCTGATCCCTGCATCATCACAAATCCAAAATCACCGTGGCCTGCCAATCCTCATCCATCCGGCGGATTTCCAACTGATGGTAGGTGGCGGCCTTTACCGCAGTCTTTTCCGGGTGCCGGGAAGGGTCGAAGCTCTCCCCCCGGGCCTGGGCCTGCAAGCGCTCCGGACTGGGAAAAACCACCCGAAATTCCCGGCCTAAAAAGCCTTCCGTATCAAAAAGATATAGCAGGCGGTTGAGCCAGTCAATGAGCAGGGCTTCCCGGTCCGGGGCCTCCAGCTCCAGGTCCCGGGTCTCCCGGCCTCTGATGGTCCGCCGATCCGTGAGCACGGAGCTCAGGGCTGCCGCCGCGTTTTCAAAAAGCTCTTCCAGGCTGCCGCCCCGGATGCGCAATCCCAGGTCAGCGGTGTGGGACAACTGTCGATACTTA
>CAZUBT010000047.1:0-13281 GCA_964618815.1 uncultured Desulfobacterales bacterium
GCTTGGGAATGGCGGAGGAAGGGACTGTCGGGAGTGTTGGAGGTCGATGCATCGGAGGGTTTTAAAGGTGTTGCCCAAGCGGGAGCTTGGGCATAAACCTGCGTTCCCAAGCGGGAGCTTGGGAACGAGGATAAAAACCATCTCTTGTCAAAAAGTAGGCGAAAACCGGATGAACCTTATTTATTAAGCTTTGCGCCTTGGCGTGAGATACTATTCCGCCCCGAAAACGCGATTAAAGATAGTATCAACGTGCTTCAAGTAGTGTTTTAAGTCGAAGATATCTTTAATCTCTTGAGATGTCAGATACTTCCCGATCTCCGCGTCCTCTTTTACTCTTTCCGCAAACTCCCCGCCTTCCTCCCACACCCGCATGGCCGGGCGCTGCACCAGCCGGTAGGCCGCGTCCCGGCCCAGGCCCTGGTTGATCAAAGCCAGCAGCAGCGACTGGGAAAACACCAACCCTCGGGTGAGATGAAGATTGGCCAGCATATTTTCCGGATAGACCTGGAGGTTCTTCAGCAGCCGGGTCAGCCGGTGCAGCATGAAGTCCAGGAGGATGGCGCTGTCCGGGGCAATGATGCGCTCCGCGGAGGAATGGCTGATGTCCCGTTCGTGCCACAGGGCCACGTTTTCCAGGGCTACCAGGGCGTTGGCCCTTAAGATGCGGGCCAGGCCGCAGAGGTTTTCCGAGAGCACCGGGTTGCGCTTGTGGGGCATGGCCGAGGAGCCTTTCTGCCCCGGGGCGAAGGCCTCTTCCGCTTCCCGCACCTCGGTGCGTTGGAGATGGCGAATCTCCAGGGCCACTTTTTCCACCCCGGCCCCTATCAAGGCCAGGGTGAGAAAAAATTCGGCGTGGCGGTCCCGCTGGATGATCTGGGTGGAAATGGCCGCAGGCTTAAGGCCCAAACGGGCGCAGACCCCGGCCTCGATCTCCGGGGGCAGGTGGGCGAAGGTCCCCACCGCGCCGGAGATTTTGCCCACCGCGATGGTCTCCCGGGCCGCCACCAGGCGCTGCCGGTGCCGCTGAAATTCGGAATACCACAGCGCGAATTTCAACCCCAAAGTAATAGGCTCCGCATGGACCCCGTGGGTGCGCCCCACCATCACCAGGTCCTTGAAGACATAGGCCCGGTTCTTGAGGACCGCCAGCAGCTGGTCGATATCTTCCAGCAGCAGGTCCGCGGCCTCCTTCAGACACAGGGCCAGGGCGGTGTCCAGGACGTCGGAGGAGGTGAGCCCGAAATGGAAGTAGCGGCCGTCCTCCCCCAGACAGTCGGCGATGTGGTCCACAAACGCGGCCACATCGTGGTGGGTCTTTGCCTCGATGTCCAGGACGCACGCCGCGTCGCAGACGGCCTTCTGAGAGACCCGCTGGGGCACGTCCGGAGGGATCAGGCCGTGCTCCGCCAGGGCCTCCATGGCCGCCAACTCCACCTTGAGCCAGGCGGCGAATTTATTTTCTTCCGTCCAGATGCGGGCCATGACTGCGCGGCTGTATCGAGGAATCATCATTGCACCTCTTTGAATAGGGATTATCCGTGGTCAGGGGCTGCTGCTGTCGCCCCAGATTATAAACGCAAAGGGCCGACCTGAGAAGCAGAATGAAAAAAAACGGCAGGCTTAGGGGCCCGCCTTTCGCATCAATTACCGAAAACCGAAAAATCCTACGCCGCGCTGGCCTCCCACAGGGTGGTCTGGAACCGGCCCTGAGGCTTGGAGTCGGTGCGTCCCGAGGGGATCCAGATCCGCCAGGCGTCTTCCTGAGTCATGAGGAATTGCAGGAACCGGTAGTGAAATTCGTGGCTTCCCCGTCCTATCTCGATGCGGCCCAGGATGGGGATGCCCAGCAAAGCCAGGTCGCCCACCGCGTCCAGGATCTTGTGCCGGACACACTCTTCCGGGAAGCGGAACCCATCCGGATTGACCACCTCGGTATCATTGAGCACCAGGGCGTTATCCAGAGACCCTCCCAGGGCCAGGCCCCTGGCCTGGAGATACTGCACTTCCTTAAGGAATCCGAAAGTCCGGGCCGGGGCGATCTCCCGGCTGAAACTCTCGGAGCGCAAAGGCACCGTGAACCGCTGCTGCCGGATGAGGGGATGGGGAAAATCGATGGAATAAGTGATGCGGGGTTCTCCCGGGGTCACCCGCATCCATTGATCGCCGTCCCTCAGCTCCACCGGCCGCTGGATGAGGAGGTAGGACCGGGGCCAGGGGAGGGCCCGGAGGCCGGTTTCGGCCAGGAGCCGGGCCAACGGCGCCGCGCTGCCGTCCATGATGGGCATTTCCGGGCCTTCCACCAGGATCAGGGCGTTGTCCACCCCCAACCCGCCCAGGGCCGCCAGAAAGTGTTCCACCGTGGTGATGGTGGCTTCCCCGGACTTCAGAGTGGTGGCCCGGGTGGTATCCGACACTCGGGAAAAATGCGCCTTAATGTGAGGCCGTCCCGGCAGGTCGGCCCGGACGAATTGGACGCCTTGATTGGCCGCGGCCGGGTGAATGACTACCTTCACCGGCTTGCCGCGGTGGAGGCCGATGCCTTCAAAGCTCAAAGTTTTTGCCAGGGTCTTTTGCCACATCAAACGTGTACCTTAAGTCGACAAAATGCAATCCTTATACCAGGCTACGAATTTGACGGCTTAATCGGAGCGAGCGTTAGTTGGAGGGGTAGATTATTAATCGGAACATCGGCCGGGTTGCATGGTAAATGGCCCATGTAGAGGCGGTTAGCGGACTGCCCCCGGTGGAGCGGAATATTTATTTATACTCAAAAAATAACCGGTTGTCAGGTGGTGAGCCCTGGTCCGTTAAGACGCAGGCTTGTGGCAGAATAACCACAAAAACCCGGGGTTGTGGGAAAAGTCCCACATTAGAGGTGATTCGGAAGAGGGGGACCAAAATCTGGGGAAAAAAGGGAGAAGGCGAAGAAAGCAAATACAGGTAAAATAAACTAAAGCCTGTTCGCTTTTTCCCCTTAACAGTTTCCCGGCTCCCCCTGCAAATATCCTATGCCCACCGCCTCAAAGGGTGGGAGCGATGAACACCAAGAGCCGCAGGCGGGTTGTGGCCCTGAGGCCGTGGGGTTCGGTCACGGGCATGATCTCCAGGACGCCGGGGCGGGCAGGGATATCTTCCGGTCCGCCCGTGAACACGCCTTCTCCCTCAAGCACCAGGAGGGCCACCTCCGAATCCGCTTGATGGGAGTGGATGGGCAACTCCTGGCCCGGTTCGAAATTGAAGTTGAGGACCCGGAGATTGGGGGAATCAAACAGCAGTTCCCGATGTGGTCGAGCGCTGCTGAATTTGGCCATGGCCGACAGATCAAAGAGTTTCATAATCGCTTCCTGCCCCCATCTGGTTGGCGGCTGGCGCCGCGCTGGATAACTTTTTATAGAAACTATACGGGTTAGGCGGAATTGTCAAATCCTCCCGGCCTTAGAAGACTTTTTTACTGTCTAACAGCAAGGTCACCGGGCCGTCATTGATGAGCCCCACCTCCATCATTTGCCGGAAGCGTCCTGTGGCCACCTTGAGCCCGTAGCCGGTGAGGGCCCGGGCCAAGTCCTCATAGAGTTTTTCCGCCAGCTCCGGCGGGGCTGCGGCGTCAAAGGAAGGGCGCCGGCCCTTGCGGCAGTCTCCCAGGATAGTAAATTGAGATACCAGCAGGATCTCGGCCTTTAGGTCCAGGAGAGAAAGGTGCAGGAGGCGGTCATCCCCCTGGAACACCCGGAGATTCGCCAGCTTCTGAGCCATGTAAGCCACATCTTCGGGGCCGTCCTGTGCCGCCACCCCCGCCAGGACCAGCAAGCCCTGGCCGATGCGGCCCACCTCCTCGCCATTGATTCGAACCCAGGCTTCTTTAACCCGCTGCACCACGGCGCGCATATTCGTGCCTCCGGTATGGCATAGTATAATAAAAAATTGTCAGTTTCCAGTTATCAGTTGCCGGCAGTTAGCAATTAGCGGTTAGCAGTTAGCAATCAGGGCATTAAAGGAGCTACCTTTTCTTGCCCCCTCCCTGTTGATGCTGGGGTGGGGGTCTAGGCAATATATTTTGGGGTCGAATAATAGAAATCAACCGTTAGCTGTCAATGCCGTTTAGTCTGTGTCAATCTGCGTCCAGCTGCGGATAAAAACAGAGCAAAAATCCACCCCCCCCCTTAAGAAAAATTGATTTCCCCCAAGAATCTGTGGTAAAGTGGGCAAACGAAAACTTATGCCGCAGAAAATCAACATGGGTCTTCGATCCGATACCCGCGCCAGCCTGACGGTTCCCAATCTCATCACCCTGGCTCGCATTCTCCTGACGCCGTTATTCATCATTTTCTTGATCCAGGGCTGCTATCGCAAGGCATTGATTGTGTTTCTGCTGGCGGGGTTCAGTGATCTGGCCGACGGTCTCATCGCCCGCCTCTTGCACCAGAGATCGCCCCTGGGCGCCTATCTGGATCCCCTGGCGGACAAGCTTCTCATGTCCGCCAGCTTCGTGACCCTGAGCATCGCCAAACTCATCCCTTCCTGGCTGACGGTGGTGGTCATCAGCCGGGATGTGCTGCTGGTCATCGGGGTGGCGGCCTTTCGGCTGGCGGATTACCCCCTGCATATCAAGCCTTCCCTGGCGGGCAAACTGACCACCCTCCTGCAGGTGGCTACGGTGTTGCTGGTGCTGGTGGAGAAAATCTGGATTGTGCCGCTGGTCATACTAAACTACTGCTTCTGGGCCACGGGCATCGTTACCGCGGTCTCCGGGATTCATTACATCTTGCGGGGCCTTACCAAGTTGGGCCAGGTGGCCCCAAAGTCCTGAAGGGATTATGGTGGGCCAAGTCATCGATCTGGCGCGGTTTCGAGCCAAGATGGCCGCGGACCAAGGTTTCCGCACCTGGCTGGCCCGGTTCCAGGAACAATTCGGACCGGATACCCGGCTCCAGGATTTAAGTCCCCGTACCCTCCTTTACCTGGCCACTCCTGGAGAAGAAAACCTCTATGTGTTGTTTGACCTGGTGATGGGAGCCCAAGGGCTGGGGGGGTCCTTGCGGTTCCGCCTGGACGATATCGATCAAACCACCAAACTAAAAATCATGGACATCGCCTTTGTCCTGGTGGACCGGGTGCGGTTCGAAGTCATGCGGCGTCTGGACTGGGTGGAAGAGGTTCCGGGCCTGGACACCCCCATTATCGAACTGGTGCGCCAGGCCGTCCGGAAAGGCCCGGATTTTGCCCGGCAGGCGCCCCGGTTGTCGCCCCAGTATCCCGATTATCCGTCCTATGACCGCCTCCGGTCCGTGGACCGGGTGGTGTTTATCCGCCGCCTCATTCCCCAGGCCGTGGGTCAGTTTCGGGCCCGGGTGGAAGGGGAGGAGGAAGAAGGAGCTTGAAAGAAGGGGGGAAGGGGAGAAACGGGGAAAATTGACTGAACTCACTTCGTTATTTTACCGTGAGAAACACTGTGGAAATCTCCCTAAATCCAATGCTGTTTAATTGAGGGGGCGGGGTTGCCTGACAACCTCACCAAAAAGAAGAAAAATGTAGAACAGCCGCCCTCGGCTGTTCTTTTTTAAAAGGTTCTGGTGGGTAGTAGCCGGCCTACATGGTTTCCGGCGGTTAAGTGAACGGCATTACCCCTAAATCCTCCTTTAAGAAAGGGGAACTTTCAGATATTGGCGCAACCTAAGGCAAGGGTTATTGGTTCCCCCATTTTTTAAAGGGGGGTCAGGGGGGATTTTCCAGTATTGGCCTTTGGTTACGCAACCTCCTTAACGTTTCAGGGTTAGGGATGATTTTCGTACTCAGGTGCAGCTCACTTGATTAGCGATGATATTTCCTCCCTTTTTCCCTTCAATGCCTCCCTTTTCCAAAGGCTTTATTTAAAATAATCACCGCTACTGGCAAGCTGCACAATCAATGAAAGCCTGATGACCTGAGAGTCTCACATTTGGTTCTAAAAAAGCTTATTTTGCTTACCCACCCCTCATCTATGTTAAAAGGATCTTAAATTGATTTCGCCCAACCAAGATCCGCAAGTGACCGGGACTACCCAGGGGATCTTTTTCAGGTGGGTTTACTCTTTCACCCTCACCGTTTTAGGGTCCAATTATGGGAAGCGGAGGGATACATTATGAAACTGCTGTGGCCGTTAATATTGCTCTTCGTAAGTTTCCCCCAATACGTTTTTGCTATCGACCCGGGCACGATCCAGGGATCCTTTCAGGTAAACGAGAAAGCCATTGTGCTCATCCAGGCCTACGCCCACCTCCACGACAACGCAGAAGGACTTTTAGATCGCCCCAAGGAATTGCGCATCTTGCTTGTCGATCGGGAGGTTCCCCAAGAGGCACTGGCCGGAATCTCCTTCTTGGCTGTGGAGCAGATGGCGAAGGATGGAGGGATGCAGGGCCTGCTGCTTAAGTTGGATCCTAACGATCAAAAGCGTCTTGTGGTTGCCCTGCTTTACTCGCTGGGGGAGCCGGGACAAACACTCATGACCCAGACGATCAGCACCATTGGTCAGAAGCCCCCAATAAAGTTGAAAATTAGCCACCAGCGCGTGAGCGGTGCAGTCGAACACTACGATGAGCGCCAGTCCGAAACCGGGGGAATGCCAAAACTGGCTTATTCCCTCCGCTTCAGCGCACCATTGTTCCATGAGATGCCCGTCACCGCCATGCTCGTGGGCCGGGCGGCACAAAACAGTCCTCAAATGCGAGTGGTCCTTGAAAAGGTTCGTGCTTTGGAGAAAGGTGATTTTAAGTCGATACAACGACTTTCCACCGAACGCGCCAACCGTCGTAGCCGCGCCTTCCTTGCCCAGGCTGGCCCGGAAGCCGAGTCTTTGGCGAAACAGGCGGCTGCTGAGATGAAGGAGTCGACTAAGCGTCTCCAACGTGTGGTAGTGCGGGGTGATCGGGCCGTGGCGATCTTTGCAGGTAAGCAATGGCACAACTTCGTGCGGGAAGGCGGGGAGTGGAAGTCAGACAATGGCGCACCCGGCTATGTCAGCCGGTAAAGGTTCCCTAAAGCTTTTTCGCATTGGCCCCACCCAAGTCTGATATTCAGATTATATCTAAAATTTTTCAGGGCTGGAGGATAACGTGCGGTTTTAGCAAAATTGTGCGCCACGAGCGCGCTTGCTGTTATAAGGAAGGCGTGCGCAACTGCGCGAGTGATATTTCTATGTGGCCTCCGCCTTTCCCCGGGCTCACCATTACCGGGCGGTATTGGCCTGGGGTTCATAAGCCGCAAATCAATGAGGTGCTTGTTTACTAATGGAGAGGTGCGCCCTAAATCTGAAGAAAAGATACTTCTTCAGCGATAATTATGCTACCGTACCGTCGAGGAGAGGATTCGGCTTCAAGAACAGAAACATTGGGGGATTTTACCCAGGGAAAGAGGTATAAAAAACCTTTTTTGACCGAAATGGCCAAGCCAGCGGCACAATCTCGGATTAAAAGGAGTTGAGGATGTCGAAAAAGCCGCAACCCGAAGACTTGATCCTGATGCTGGATTGGACTGACTCAGTCATGCTGGAGATGAGAAAATTCCTGAGGGATCAACAACCGGCATCGGCCGGAAACCAGAACCTGGATGATTCCCAGGTCTCAATGCCTCAGGAGGTTAACTCGGCAAAGGAGTTAAACCCTTTTGCCATGATTGCCACGAAAGCGGAAGCCGATAGCCGGGAGGTGGAGAAACTCGGCCGCGACGCGGAGATCATAGAAAGACTGGAAAAGCTGGAGAAGCTAATCCGCCGGAGCGCTCTTATCGGTTTTCTGTTAATAGGGCTAACGACGGCTATCTTGTTAGTGTTTGCCTTGCATCTGGGACAAGTTTACCTGGGGGATAAAATTAGCCTACTTCCAGGGGCCCAAGGGATTTCTCCCCCCAAGCCCCAAAACCAGGCTGGCAGCCCGGGAAGTGCTCCAAAGACTTCAGTTGCCTCCACTGATTCTCAGAAATCGATCCCCCGACAACCGGAGGCCGCTTCTACTCCCCCGTCCCCCGGCGCGGACGCCGCCCCCCAATTTATGGGGTCCAAGACCTCCAACAAATATCACTATCCGGATTGCAGGTGGGTAAAGAGGATTTTACCTCAGAAACTGATAACCTTCCCCTCAGTCAAGGAGGCCCGGGAAAAGGGTTATTTACCCTGTCCGGGGTGTAAACCTCCTCTTGCTGATTAATTTGAGATCATGCCTTCCACAAGATAATTTGATTACAAAAAAAGGAAACTTTCCGGGTTTATATACGGGAAGAGGTCTCCCCAAAACCATTTTTGACTGCGGTGGCCAAGGTTGCCGCATTTCTTCGGGGTTATAGTTCGGCAATGAACTCGGAAAGATTAATGTCCCGGCATCCTCTCAATAACGGCCTGATCTTGGAGTTTTGGGACTACTCCCGGCCGATAGCCGGCGACCGCTGGTTCGTGCTCCTGGAGGTCCGGATCGCCATTCCGATTCGGCCCGACACCCTGCCGCAGGAGCTGCGAGGGCAAGCCGACCAGGTCAAAGAGGCGTTGGGGGACGAAATTATCTTCTCCCACAAAGCCGAGCGCAACTTTATTGCCGCAACGGAGGCCCCCAAAATCCTCAAGGACATGCAGGATAGGTTTTTGGACATGGCGCCCGGTTACTTCGGGCATCCTGATTTTGCCGCCAGGTTCATCCGAGGAAAATTCGCGGAAAAGCAAGAACTGCAGCGCTGGCAGCTTTTAGATACTCGACAGGGCGACCATTCATGACCGCTACGGTTTCTGCCTTGCTTACTCCTCGCTTTTTCCGGCTTATGATGATTGACCTGCCCCCCAAAAACTGATCCACAAGTTATGATAGAGTAATGGATCTTTGGAGATGCCCCATTTTTTGGACCATTTAGAGTGAGAAAATTCAGCTTTCTTCAACTTATGAGGTCATGCTATATTCTGCCTGACCACCCGGAGGACAGGGCTCTGCTGGAGAGCAACCTGAGCAGCTTTAGAGCTTTTTTCGGATCACCTCCTGGAGCATCTCCTTATCCAGGGACAGATCCGCCACCAGCCGGCGCAGCCGGACATTCTCCTCTTCGAGTTGCCGGAGCTTGCGGACTTCGGAGGGCATCAGGCCCCCGAACTTCTTCTTCCAGCGGTAAAAGGTCTGCTCGCTAACCCCCATCTTGCGGGTGACCTCGAACACCTGCGTCCCTTGCTCACCCTGCTGCATGGCAAAGGCAATCTGCCGGTGGGTAAACCTGGACCGCTTCATCGAGAATATCCTCCTTGCCAGATTGGTTCATCTTTACAAAATTCTCTCATTATGAATGGCCCAGTTTTCCGGGAGCAGACCAACCGGCGGAGGTACGAGAGAAACTCTTGAAGCTCCGCTATGTGATAAACAAGTCAATTAATATCCGAGACTTGCCAGAATTGCTTTTTATACCAATTCGCCATCAAACGTAATTTTTTTCGTAGAGGCGAATATACGAATAGGATCAGTTAAGGTATCCTGAACGGGCATGTTCTCCAAGCTGGAAAGCTTAAAAGGCCGCCAGACTTTAACCATTCTAAGTTGAATGCCACATGTCCCAAGGTAAAACCTTCCGTATCTTTGTGAGTTCCACCTTCAGTGATCTGAAGGCGGAGCGGGACGCCCTGCAGCGGGAAGTGTTTCCCCGGCTGCGGGAGCTTTGCCTGCAGCACGGCTGCCGCTTCCAGGCCATTGACCTGCGCTGGGGGGTGTGCGAAGATACGGCCCTGGACCAGCAGACCTCAAAGATAAGCCTTGAAGAAATTGGCCGCTGCCAGGGGCAATATAGCACCACAGTAAAAGGTAACTGACCATGCCGTCATCCCAAAATACCTTCAGGGTTTTTGTCAGCTCTACCTTCACCGACATGAGGGCGGAGCGGCGGATTCTTCAGGAGAAGGTCTTCCCGGACCTGAAGAAATATTGCGAGGCGCGAGGCGCGTCTTTCCAGGCGGTGGATCTGCGCTGGGGGGTGAATGAAGAATCCCAGCGGGAGCAGAAGACCATGGATATCTGCCTCACCGAGATCGCCCGCTGCCAAAGGCTCTCTCCCAGGCCCAACTTTATCGTGCTCCTCGGTGACAGATACGGCTGGCAGCCTGTCCCTAACAAGATTCCCTCCTCCGAAATGGCAGAACTTCGGTCCCATCTCAATGGCAAAGAAGCGGAGCTGATATCCGACTGGTACCAGGAAGACACCAATGCCATACCTCCTGAATATGTCCTCCAGCCGCGGGGGGAGGAATACCGGGATTATGATCAATGGAAGCCTGTCGAGGACAGCCTGAGGGAGACCTTGAGAAAGGCCGTGGCCCAAGCCGACTTCCCGCCGGAGCCTAAGACCAAATATTTCGCCTCCGCCACCCATCAGGAAATTATCAACGGGGCTTTGCAGACCCCGGACACCGGAATCGACGCGGCAGACCATGTCTTCGCCTATTTGCGGGAAATGGACCTCCCGCCTCATGGCGAAAATGCAGGTGATTACCTGGACCTCCTGCCGGATGGCACCAGAGACCCCAATGCCAAAGCTCAGCTTGACGGTCTGAAGAAAGAGCTCAGTGACAAACTCCCCCCGGACCATATCTCTAAGTACCCTGCCCGCTGGCATGACGGGGCAAACTTCGCTGAAGGTGTCTTGGACTACTTTGCGGCGCAGGTGTGCCAGGACCTCGTCTCAGTGATCGACCAGGAACTGCCGAAGATTACCGCCACGGATAAACTGACCAGGGAGAGACAGCTTCAGGAGGATTTCGCCAAGCGGCTCACCAGGTTCTTCACTGGCCAGGAGGAGCCCCGGCGGCACATCGCGGCGTACCTGGAGAGAGGGAGCGGCAAACCCTTGGCAGTGCTGGGCCCCTCCGGCTCCGGCAAGTCCAGCCTGATGGCCAAGGTCATGGAGGAGGCCGGAGCCGCCGGGGGATTTCCAGGTGTAATCATCTTCAGGTTCATCGGCGCCACCTCTTCCTCCTCCAACCCAAACCTGCTGCTCCGGCAAGTCTGTGAAGAGATCGCCGGGGCCTACAATACTGACCTGCAATCCCTCCTTAAGGAGGGGGAGGACGACCAGAAGCTGGCCACCTATGAGGGACTGAGCGAGATATTTCCCAGGTGTCTCGGTCTGGCCACCGCGGATCAGCCCCTGTTGATATTCCTTGACGCCCTGGATCAACTCCAGTCCGAGCGATTCGACTTCTTGAATATCACCCTGCCCCGGCACGCCGGGATCGTGGTCTCCGCCTTGCCGGAACTTGAAGACCGGCTGTCTTTCGCCGAGGTTTACCGGTTGCCCCTGATGCCGGAGCAGGACGGAGCAGAACTCTTAGGCAAATGGCTGGCCGCGGAAGCGAGAACCCTTATCGATTCGCAGCGGCAGGAGATCATCGGCAAGTTCAGCAAAAACGGGCTGCCGCTATACCTCAAGCTGGCCTTTGAACAGGCGCGTAAGTGGCATTCTTATGAGGTTCGGCAAGTCCTGCCTGCAGACGTGGAAGGCATCCTGGCCCGTTACTTCGACCTCCTGGAAAAAGAGCATACGCCGGAACTGGTGCGCAAGGTGACCGGCTATCTCCTGAGCGGCAAATACCGCGGCCTGACCGAGGCCGAGATCCTCGGCATCCTGGTCTTTGACCCGGAGTATTGGGAGAGTTTTGTCCAGGGGTCGCATCCCGCCCACCGGGCGGAAATAGAGGAGATCAAGAGACTGCCGTTGGTCATCTGGTCCAGGCTTTTTTTAGACCTGGAGCCCTATCTCACGGAAAGGGACGCGGGCGGCCTCCCCATCATCTCCTTCTACCACAGGAAATTTAGCGAGTATGCCGGAGAGAGATATTTGGGCCTGGGCGCGGCGGAAAAAATCCCCCCTTACCCCCCTTTAGAAAAGGGGGGATTAGAGGGAGACCTTTGCCAAAAGGGTGGGTTAGAGGAAGACGGCGCCGGCTCCCCTCTTTGGGGAAAAGGGGCTGGGGGAGATTTAGCGATAAAATTTCATGTTACCCTGGCCCGCTACTTCGAAACCCGGCCCCTCTATCTGAACGAACCGGAGCAGAAGCCCAATGTCAGGAAGGTGGTGGAACAGCCCTATCAGGAGACCATGGCCGGGCGGTGGGAGGCCCTGGCGGCTACGTGCCTGGCCGACTTCTCCTTTCTCATGGCCAAGGCCAGGGCGGCCCTGGTGGACGGGATCCTGGAAGATTACGCTCTCACCTTCGAAAGGATGCCGCCAGACAGGAGGGAGAATCTCGGGTTATGGGAGGCGTTTTTCCGGGAGCGGGCCCACATCCTGAGGCGAGGCCAAGACGACTGGCCCGCCTACAAAATCCTACTACAGCTCGCCGTGGAGCACGCCGATGACAGCCCGGTGACCCGGGGAGCCGAGCTCTACTTGGCCGCCGGTAAAGTAACCTGGCCCTGGCTGCGCCGGGAACGGCGCCCGAAGCATGCCGGCCTCGACCCCTGTCTGGTCATCCTTGAGGGCCATACCGATCCGGTGGAAGGAGCGCTGGCGGTGCCTGACGGGCGGATACTCTCCTGGTCGAGGGATGCGACCCTCAGGCTCTGGGACCAGGCTGGGAAGCCCCTGGCTCTGGAGGGTCATACCGGTTCGCCCGAGGGAGCGCTGGCGTTGCCTGACGGGCGGATACTCTCCTGGTCGAGGGATGCGACCCTCAGGCTCTGGGACCGGACCGGGAAGTCCTTGGCCGTTCTTGAGGGCCATACCGGTCCTGTCCAGGGAGCGCTGGTATTGCCTGACGGGCGGATACTCTCCTGGTCGCTGGACAAAACCCTCAGGCTCTGGGATCGGTCTGGAAGGTCCCTAGTCGTCCTGAAGGGCCATACCGCGGTTGTTGGGGGAGTGCTGGCGTTGCCTGACAGGCGGATACTTTCCCGGTCTGGGGATGGGACCCTAAGGCTCTGGGACAGTAATGGGAAGCGCCTTAAAGTCCTTAAGGGCCATACCAGTTGGATCGATGGAGCCATTTTGTTGCCTGACGGGCGGATACTCTCCTGGTCGTGGGACAAAACCCTCAGGCTCTGGGGCTGGGACGGGAAGCCCCATTCCGTCCTTGAAGGCCATACCGGTTATGTTAATGGAGCGCTGGCCTTGCCTGACGGGCGGATACTCTCTTGGTCGGAGGATGAGACCCTCAGGCTCTGGGACCGGGCTGGGAAGCCCCTGGCCGTCCTGGAGGGCCATACCAGTCCTGTCCAGGGAGCGCTGGTATTGCCTGACGGGCGGATACTCTCTTGGTCGGAGGATGAGACCCTCAGGCTCTGGGACCGG